>JAIKXJ010000035.1 GCA_024684175.1 Erysipelotrichaceae bacterium | reverse complement strand
TGAAGATTTACACAAATTATTTTTTCGAGTATTGGCTTTCTTTCAAAAGAACTTCACACCTTTACTTCACACTTCTTGACGTCTGAAAAAAGTGTGAAGTTTGCCAAAACGCTTTATTTAAAGCACATTTTAGCGAGGAATATTTTCTCTCCATGGACGCCACTTGTAAGCTGCACCTGAAAAGGTGTTTTCTTTATGTTTGGAATGTTTTCTTTTATAATCATGAATATGAAAGTTGAACTTTGTAAAAAAGAAGATCTCTCAGCTCTGTATGATTTCTATAACGAAGTCATTGACCACCAGGATAAAGATTTGTATTCGCCAGGCTGGACGAAAGATATATATCCTTCCTTGGCCGATCTGGAAAGACATCTGAATAAAGATCTTGTTTATGTGATCAAAGATGAGGACAGGATCATCGGCGCAGGCATCGTTTCCTTATGTGAAGATCCGATCTATCTGGATGTGCCATGGAAGCATATATTCAAAGAGAACGAGATCGCCGTCCTGCATCTGTTTGCCATGCATCCTTCTTTCCGGGGAAGAGGGCTGGCCTTGCTGCTTCTTGATCACATCATCGAAGAAACCAAGAAGACTTCCAAAGCGATTCATCTGGATGCAGTGAAAGGCAATCTTGCCGCAGCAAAGCTTTATGAAAAAGCCGGATTCACATGTATCGGCGATCATGAAGTCTGGTATGAGGATACCGGCGATATCACCGTTGAACTGTTTGAATATGTATTTTAAAACCGCATTTCTGCGGTTTTTGTTTTTTTATGCTTCTTCTTTGGTCATGACTTCCGGTGCGGAAACGCCCAGCAGCTGCAAGGCGTTCTTCAGAGTGATCCTGGTCGCATCGCACAAAGCCAGACGTTCGTTGCTCAGCTGCGGATCGGCCGGATCGTTGATCTTGCAGGCACCGTAGAAGGAATGGAAATAAGTCGCCAGTTTCTGCACGTAGTTGCAGATCTTGTTCGGCGAACGGTTGACGGCGCTGTCGGCGACTGCATCCGTAAAGGAAGAGATGTGCTTGAGCAGATCGATCTCCTTCGGATCGTTGAGCAGAGAATAGGAATCCTGCTTTGTGTAGCCTGACTTGGACTGACGAAGAACGGAACAGATCCGGGCATAGGCGTATTGGACATAGTAGACCGGATTGTCGTTGGATTGCGTCCTTGCCAGAGTGAGATCGAAATCGAGGTGCGTATCCAAGGCCTTGGAAAGGAAGAAGTATCTTGCGCAATCCAAACCGATATCGTCGATCAGTTCTCGCAATGTGATCGCATTGCCCGTACGTTTGGACATCTTGACTTCTTTGCCGTTTTCGATCATCCGGACCATCTGACACAGGTCGACCTGCAGGTGATCGGGATCATAACCTAAGGCTTTCATCGCCGCTTTCATACGCGGGACGTAACCGTGGTGGTCGGCGCCCCAGATATTGACTAAGAGGTCATATCCGCGTTCGAACTTATGGATATGATTGGCGATATCCGGCGTCAGATAGGTATAGTAACCGTCAGATTTGACCAGGACTCTGTCTTTGTCATCACCGTATTTGGAAGAGGCGAACCATAAAGCGCCTTCATTTTCATACAGGAGATCCATAGCTTTCATCTTTTCGACAGCATCGGCGACTTTGCCTTGCGACAGGATCCATTTTTCGGAGATCCAGGAATCGAATTCACAGCCGTAGTAGGCCAGATCTCTCTTGATGCGGTCGAGTTCGAGTTCTCTGCCCAGTTCCCGCAGTTCTTCGATGGCTTTTTCTTCGTCCATCTGCAGATACTTATCACCGTATTTCTCTTTGATCTCTTTGGCGATCTCAATGACATCCGGTCCATGATAACCGTCTTCCGGCAAAGTGAAATCCAGACCGAAGAGTTCTCTGTATCTTCCCAATAAGGATTTGCCTAAGTTGAGCATCTGCGCACCGGCATCGTTGATGTAGTATTCTCTGGTGACATCATAGCCGGCTTTTTTCATGATCCGGACACAGGAATCGCCCCAGCAGGCACCTCTGGCGTGACCGCAGTGCAGCGGTCCGGTCGGATTGGCTGAGACATATTCTTCCAGAACTTTCGTGCCTTTTCCGGCATCGGAAGATCCGTAATCCTCATCCTGATCGATGACCGTATTGATGATGTTGGCCATCGCATCTTTCTTCAGCCAGAAATTGATGAAGCCCGGTCCGGCGATATCGATGGAATCGATGAACGAAACACGTTTCAAAAGTTCTTCCTTGATCTGTGCGGCGATCTCCTGCGGACGTCTTTTCAAGATCTTGGTCAGACGCATCGCGATATTGGTCGAATAATCGCCGTTGCTGCTTTCTTTCGGGATCTCGATCATGACAAGACCGTCCTGAGGCTGCATATCATACAGATCGGCAATGATCTGCTTGAGTTCATTTACGATCTTTTCTTCAATGTTCATATCCGTTTCTCCTTGACCTAACTATTCTATCATATGCATCACTTATAAGAAAAACCGCATTAAGCGGTCTGATTTCAAGAGTGGCGTGCCTGGCAAGACTTGAACTCGCAACCTTTTGGTTCGTAGCCAAACACTCTATCCAGTTGAGCTACAGGCACATCGCTTATTTAATGTAACACTAATCTATGAGAATTTCAATTGAAGATGAAAGCGAAAACTGCCTCTTTGTCTGTAAAACATGCTATAGTGGTTTCAATTCATGAAAAACTCTGCCACATTACGTTATCTGTTTGCCTTGTTCCTTTACGGTACCATCGGCTTCTTCCTTCATTTTGTGACGTATTCATCGGAATTCGTCGTCCTGGGAAGGGGGGTTTTGGGCTCGTTGTACATCTTTACGATACTGAGCTTTCAAAAGGAGAAGATCGACCGTGAGGCCATCCGCAGAAATCTGAAGATCTTGTTAATATCCGGCTTTGCCTTAGGTTTCAACTGGGTCTTCTTATTTGCCGGCTACCGTTACGGCATCGCTGTCTCTTCCTTATGCAACTACATGGCGCCGATCGCCGTCGTCATCATCACGACGCTGGTCTATAAGGAAAAGATCCGTCCCGTGCAGATCCTGTTCATCCTGATGGCGGTCCTCGGGATGTGCCTGCTGATCGGCATCTTCTCGTCTGAAACGAAAGCCGATATGCACTGTGTCATATATGGCTCTCTTGCGGCATTGGGCTTCGTCATCCTTGTCTTGTGCAACAAAAGATTGAAGGATATCAAACCTTTGGAAAAGACTTTGGTACAGCTGTTTGCCTCGGCGCTCATCGTCTTTCCTTATGTTTTGTTCAACGGCGGATTTCCTAAACAGTTCGATCTGCTTTCGACGGTCATCGTTCTGGTGCTGGGCATCCTTCATACCGGCGTGGCTTATATCTGTTATTTTTCGTCGATCGATGTGCTGCCTTCCCAAAGTATCGCCATTTTAGGATATCTGGAGCCGGTATTGAATTTCGTCATCGGCGCATTGGTCTTTCATGAGCCTCTGGGGATCTCTTCGTTGATCGGTGCATTCATGATCCTTTGTGCATCTCTGGGCAATGAGCTTTTATCTGACAAAACATAATGAAAATATTTACAGAAAGAAAATGTAAAAAAATCATTGACACTGTTTCAGATCTTTCATAAAATAAGGTCAGTTACAGACTTTGAAGTAAACAGTATCGTCATCAAAACATCATAGAGAGGCCGTGGGCGGTGGAAACGGCTATGGGAAATGCACGAGAATACATTACCGAGTCGGATATCTGAAATCAGTAGGGTATCCCGGCATGCTTCCGTTAACAAGCAAGGCCATGAATGTGGCTGTCAAGACCGGCATAGCGATGTGCCGGTGAAAAAAGGTGGTAACACGGTGAATTCGTCCTTGTATGGACGTTTTTTTGTTTAAAGGAGAAATGATTGCATGAAAAAGTTATTTGTATTGCTGCTGTCGGTGCTGATGGTACTGACGCTTGCCGGATGTTCATCCGGTAATTCCGATCAGCCTGCGCAGGATCAGCCGGTAGATGAAGGCGATGTCCTTCATATCGGCGTCGTTCAGCTGGTCCAGCATGCCGCACTTGACGCGGCGACGCAGGGCTTCTGCGACGAAGTCAGAAAAGCGTTCCCGGATGCCGACATCAACGTGCTCAATGCCGCCGGTGATTCCGCAAACTGTTCGACTATCGTTCAGGGTTTCGTCAATGACGGTGTCGATCTGATCATGGCCAATGCCACACCGGCTTTACAGGCAGCGGTCTCCGCTACGGAAGACATTCCGATCTTAGGCACCTCCGTCACGGAATACGGTGTTGCGCTGGGGATCGACGGTTTCAACGGCTTGGTCGGTTCCAATGTCTCCGGAACGAGCGACCTTGCGCCATTGGATCAGCAGGCACAGATGATCCTGGATCTCTTCCCGGAAACGAAGACTGTTGGCATCCTGTTCTGTTCCAATGAAGCCAACTCCAAATATCAGGTCGAAGTCGTCGGCAAGTTCCTGGAAGGCAAAGGCATCGAAGTCAAGAATGCATCCTTCACCGATTCCAACGATATCTCCCTGGTCTGCGAAGATCTTTGTTCGCAAGTCGATGTCATTTACATCCCGACCGACAACCAGGCAGCCTCCTGCTCGGAGACGATCGCCAACGTCGTTCTGGAAAAGAAAGTCCCGGTCATCGCCGGAGAAGAAGGCATCTGTTCTTTGTGCGGTATCGCCACTTTGACGATCTCTTACTATGATCTGGGCGTCACGACCGGTCAGATGGCGGTCAAGCTTCTCAAGGGTGAAGCCAAGATCGAAGAGATGCCGATCCAGTACTTCGATGCTCCGGTCAAGAAGTTTAATCCGGAGATATGCGATCAGTTCAGTGTCAGCGTACCGGAGGACTTTGAGCCGATCGAATAATCAGGCATATCGTATATGATCACATTATCGAATCTCATATCCAGGATCCCCGGCGGTATCGCCCAGGGGATCATCTGGGGCATCATGGCCCTGGGCATCTATATCACGTTCCGTGTCTTAAAAGAGTCAGACCTTACAGTGGATGGCTCTTTTGCCACGGGTGGGGCAGTCGCCGTCATGATGATCACTTCCGGGATCAGTCCCTGGATCGCCGTCCTGTGTTCTTTCCTGACCGGCATCCTGGTAGGCTGTGTGACCGGTCTGATCCATACCAAACTGAAGATCCCGGCGATCTTATCGGGTATCCTGGTCCAGTTCGGCTTATATTCCATCAATCTTCATATCATGGGGATGGTGGCCAATGTTTCATGCAATCCATCGAAAAATAATGTCTTTATCACGATGCGTTCCATTCCCAAAGCGATCCTGGTCGGCGTCTTCTTCGCTGCCGTATTGATCATGGTCATGTACTGGTATTTCGGAACGGAACAGGGCTGTGCCATCCGTGCGACGGGAAATAACGAGCGCATGGCCAGAGCGCAGGGCATCAATGTCAACAATATGAAAGTCATCGGCTTCGCCTTAGGCAACGGTCTGGTCGCTTTGGCCGGATCCTTGATGGCACAGTATCAAGGCTTCTCTGATATCAACATGGGCAGAGGCGCGATCGTCATCGGTCTGGCAGCCATCATCATCGGAGAAGTCTTGTCCGAGATCATCTTCCCGAAAGGCTGTCAGTTCTTCACGAGACTGATCTTCGTCGTTGCCGGCGGTATCGTCTACTATCTGATCATGATCGTTGTCTTGTGGCTGCGCGTCGATTCCAACGACCTCAAACTGGCGACGGCGGTCATCGTCATGCTGTCGCTCGCGATACCGAATCTGAAGAAAGGGGAATGACATGTTAAGGATCGAAAATATCAAAAAGACATTCAATCCCCGCACCATCAACGAAAAGATCGCTCTGAACGGGGTGGATCTGGTCCTGAACGACGGAGAATTCGTCACGGTCATCGGTTCCAACGGTGCCGGCAAATCCACGTTGCTGAATGCGATCGCCGGTGTCTGGCTGGTAGATGAAGGAAAGATCTTCATCGACGATGTCGATGTCACAAGACTTCCCGAAGACAAGCGGGCAAAATATATCGGCAGAGTCTTCCAGGATCCGATGATGGGCACGGCAGCCGACATGTGGATTGAAGAGAATCTGGCACTGGCACATCGCCGCGGTCTGAAGCGCGGTCTGCGCCAAGGTATCTCCAATTCCGAACGCGAGACGTTCAAACTCTTGCTGAAAGAATTCGATCTGGGTCTGGAAGACCGTCTTTCGACGAAAGTCGGACTTCTGTCCGGTGGACAAAGACAAGCCCTGACACTGATCATGGCGACACTGCAAAGACCGAGACTGCTGCTGCTTGATGAACATACGGCGGCTTTGGATCCGAAAACGGCAGCCAAAGTCCTGGATGTTACCGAAAAGATCGTCCGCAAGTCGCAGCTGACCACATTCATGGTCACGCATAACATGAAGGACGCCATCATCCACGGAGACCGTCTGCTGATGCTCAACAATGGCAAGATCATCCTTGATATCAAAGGAGAAGAAAAGAAAAAGCTGACAGTCGAATCCTTATTGGAAAGATTCGAGAAAGCCAGCGGAGAAGAATTCTCCAACGATGCCGCAATATTAGGATAAAAAGAAAGGTCCGGAAATCCGGACCTTTGTCATATTTAATCGTTGGTGTAATTGTCGAAGTAACCCTGGACCAGGACGACAGGCGTACCTTTATCGCCGGAACCGGAGGTCAGGTCGCAAAGCGAACCGATCAGATCGGTCAGCTGACGCGGAGTCGTGCCTTCCGAGACCATCTTGCCGACGAGGTCGGAATCTTTCTTGGAGATGGATTCCTTGATCGCAGCTTTGAGTTCATCGCCTTTGAGATCGGCATAATCGTTATCAGCCAGGTATTTGATCTTGACTTCGTTCGGTGTGCCTTTCAGACCTTTGGTATAGAAAGGAGAAACGACCGGATCGGCGAGTTCCCAGATCTTGCCTTGCGGATCTTTGAATGCTCCGTCGCCGTAGACCATGACTTCCAGATGCTTGCCTGTCAGATCCAGGAAATTCTTCTGAATGTCTTCAACTAAGCCCTGTGCATCGCGAGGGAAGAGTTTGACTTTCTCATCGGTCGCTTTGTTGGAACCGAGAAGACCGTAGGTCTCGTTGTAACCGGAACCGTTGACGGAAGAAGTCATCAAGTCATCGAGACCGCAGACTCTTGCGCCGGCAGCTTTCAACAGCCTCTTGGAACGGGCGCGGGTATGAATGTCACAAGTCAGGACGTTCTTTGTATAATCGAGGATCGCTTTCGCCTGATTGGCGAAGATGATCTCGCAATCCGCTCCCTGTGCTTTGATCAGGTCACGGTAGAAATTGACATAGTTGACACCGGTAAATTCATGAACAGGATCACCGAATAAGTCGTGGAACTGTTTTTCGGTCAGGACATCGGAATACGGATTGACGCCTTTTTCATCGAGTTCGTCCAAAGTCAGGAAGGCATTTCCGACTTCATCGGATGGATAAGACAACATCAGATAGACTTTCTTTGCGCCTCTGGCGATACCGGACAGAAGTACGGAGAAGCGGTTGCGGGAAGTGATCGGGAAGATCACACCGATATCGTTTCCGCCGAGCTTGTTTTTCACGTCTTCGGCGATATCATCGATCGTGCAGTAATTGCCTTGTGTTCTGGCGACAACAGATTCCGTGATCGCCACGACATCTCTGTCATGCAGTTCAAATCCGTCATTTTCAGCTGCTTCAATAACGGTAGCAGGAATGATCCTGGAAAGATCATCGCCTTCTTTGAAGATCGGGCAGCGGATGCCCCTTGAAACTGTTCCTGTCATTCTTGACATAGATTTTACCTCCACCGCATTATTATAAAGCATTCGCAAAGGTTTTTAACATTTTTAATCTGTAAATTAATATATAATATTGATGGTAAAAGGGAAGACTATGAAAAATTATGATGTTACGATCGTCGGGGCTGGCCCCGGCGGAATATTTACAGCCTATGAACTTTCCAAAAAAGCTCCTCAGCTGAACGTTGCGATCATCGAGTACGGCAATCCTCTGGAAAAGAGGAAATGCCCGATCGACGGCGAAAAGATCACCAAGTGCATCAATTGCAAGACTTGTGCGATCATGAACGGTTTCGGCGGTGCGGGAGCTTATTCGGACGGCAAATATAATATCACCAATGATTTCGGCGGTACGCTTTACGAACATATCGGCAAGAAGAAAGCACTCGAATTGATGAACTATGTCGATTCCATCAACGTGCAATACGGCGGTCATGAGACGAAGCTGTATTCGACGGCATCTTCCAGGATCAAGACCGACTGCATCCGCAACGGCCTGCACCTGCTCGATGCCAAAGTCCGTCACCTGGGGACCGACATCAACTATACGGTCCTGCAGAATCTGTACACTTACCTGAAAGATAAAGTCGATATCTACTTCAATACGGAAGTGAAACAGATCAGCAAGACCGATGACGGTTTCGAACTGGAGACCTCCAAAGAGAGTTTCTCTTCCCGCTTCTGCGTCATCTCTGCCGGTCGTTCCGGTTCCAAATGGATGGAAAAAGTCTCGAAAGACTTAGAGATCCCGACCATCTCCAACCGTGTCGATATCGGCGTAAGGGTCGAGCTTCCCTGCGAAGTTTTCAATCACATCACCGATGAGCTTTACGAGGGCAAGATCGTCTTCCGTACTTCGAAATATCAGGACCGGGTCCGTACCTTCTGCATGAATCCGAAGGGACTGGTCGTCAACGAGAACACCAACGGCATCATCACGGTCAACGGCCACAGCTATGAAGATCCGGCGAAACAGACGGAGAACACCAACTTCGCTCTGCTGGTATCCAAACACTTTACCGAGCCGTTCACCGATTCCAACGGTTATGGCGAATCGATCGCCCGTCTGTCCAACATGCTGGGCGGCGGAGTCATCGTGCAGCGTTTCGGTGATCTGATCCGCGGAAAACGTTCCACGGTCGATCGGATCGATCATTCCTTCATCACGCCGACGCTGAAAGCGACGCCGGGCGACTTGTCTCTGGTCATTCCCAAGAGGATCTTGGACGATATCATCGAGATGATCTACGCTTTGGATAAGATCGCACCGGGCACGGCCAATGATGAAACGCTCTTATATGGCGTGGAAGTCAAATTCTACAATATGGAACTCAAGCTCGACAAGAATCTGGAAACACCGCATAAAGGCTTATTTGCGATCGGCGACTGTTCCGGTGTGACACATTCTTTGTCTCATGCTTCGGCAAGCGGTGTCTATGTCGCAAGATATATCAGTGAAAACTTATAGGAAGGTGAATATGGAAAATAAATACAGTTTTGATGAGATCGTATCTCATCTGAAAGGCTCCGGCTTCGTTTATCAGGGATCCGAGATCTACGGCGGTCTTTCCAACTCCTGGGATTTCGGTATCTTAGGTTCCTGGCTGAAGAAAAATATCAAGGATCTCTGGTGGAGAGAGTTCATCGAACGTTCTCCTTACAACGTCGGTATCGACTCCGCGATCCTGATGAATACAAGGACTTGGGAAGCATCCGGCCACCTGAAAGGCTTCTCCGATTCGATGGTCGACTGCAAAGAATGCAAAGGCCGTTTCCGTGCCGACAACCTGATCGAAGAAGCGACCGGTCTTTCTGCCGAAGGCAAGACGCCGGAAGAGATGGACAGGATGATCGAAGAAAACAATGTCGTCTGTCCGGTCTGTGGCAAGCACAATTTCACCAACGCCAGACCGTTCAACCTGATGTTCAAGACCTACATCGGAACGCTGGAAGACGCCAAATCCGTCGTCTATCTGCGGCCTGAAACGGCACAGGGTATCTTCGTCAACTTCAACAATGTTGCCAGGACTTCGAGAAAAAAGATCCCGTTCGGCATCGGACAGATCGGCAAATCTTTCCGCAATGAGATCACGCCGGGCAACTTCATCTTCCGTATCCGCGAATTCGAACAGATGGAGCTTGAATTCTTCTGCAAGCCGGATACCGACCTGGAATGGTACCGTTACTGGGTCGACTACTGCTATAACTTCGTCAAGAGATTAGGTATCCATGAAGACAAACTTCGGATCCGCGAACATGAGAAGGAAGAGCTTTCTTTCTATTCCAAAGGCACCAGCGATATCGAATATGCCTTCCCGTTCACCGATTGGGGCGAGGTCTGGGGCATCGCCGACCGTACCGATTACGACTTGAAGAAACATTCCGAATACTCCGGCAAGGATCTCAACTACCTCGATCCGGAGACCAACGAGCGTTATACGCCGTTCTGCGTCGAACCGTCCGTCGGTGTCGAGCGTCTGTTCCTGATGATCTGCTGCGATGCTTACGAAAGGGAACAGATCGCCGAAAACGATGAGCGTATTGTCATGCATCTGCATCCGGCAGTCGCTCCGGTCAAGGCTTGCGTCTGTCCGCTGTCCAAGAAACTTTCCGGACCGGCGACCGAGCTGTTCAATGACTTATGCAAGGAATTCCATTGCGAATATGACGAATCCGGCTCCATCGGCAAGCGTTACAGAAGGAATGATGCCATCGGCACACCGTTCTGCATCACTTATGATTTCGATACGGAGAACGATCGTTGCGTGACGGTCAGAGACCGTGACAGCATGAAACAGGAACGCGTCAAGGTCGACGAACTCAAAGACTACATCAAAAACAAACTCGCATTTTAATGAAACTGACACAAGAGGTCATCGATGATATAAGGAGCAGTGCCGACATCGCTGATGTGATCGGCCACTACATCCCGCTTCAGAAAAAGGGCAAGGGCTACAGCGCACTTTGTCCTTTTCATGATGACCACGATCCTTCTTTATCGATCTCGCAGGACAAACAGATCTACAAGTGCTTCGTCTGCGGCAATGGCGGCAACGTCTTTACTTTCGTCTCCAACTTCAAAAAGATCCCGTTCCCGCAAGCCGTTTCGGAAGTCGCAAAGATCATCGGCAAGCCGATCGACATCGACCTGGCGCCAAAAAAAGTCTCAAGATTCCAGCCGTACTACGATCTGCTTTCTTCGATGATCTCTTACTGTTCCTATCTGCTCAGCGCTTCCAAATTGGGCGAAGAGGCGATGGAATATCTGAACAAAAGAGGTCTGGAAAAGGATGTCCTCGAGTATTTCAATGTCGGCCTGGATCCGGAAGGCAACAAGATCTACGAATATCTGAAGAATCACGGTTTCAAGGATGAAGACATGATCAAGACCGGCATCTGCCGTATGCTGCAAAATGGGATGGCCGATGTCTTTTACAACCGCATCATCTTCCCGATCCATGACCGGGACGGCAATCCGATCGCTTTTACGGCGAGGGATTATAAGGGCTTTTCCCAATCCAAATACATCAACTCCTCCGATAACATTATCTATACCAAAGGCGATCATTTATACAATTATCACCGCGCCTTTGATGCCGCCCGCAAGGCAGGCTATGTCATCGTCTGTGAAGGGGTCATGGATGTCATTGCATTTTACCGTGCCGACAAACAAAATGTCGTGGCGACCCTCGGAACGGCCTGCACAAGGAAGCAGATCGAACTGCTGAAGAGCTTCGGCCGAAAAGTCGTCTTATCGTATGACGGCGATAGAGCGGGGCAGAACGCCAATATGAAGGTCGGTGAGATGCTGCTGTCGGAAGGACTGGATGTTGCGATCATCGACAACAAGACCGAACTCGATCCGGATGAGATCATCAACCAGTACGGCAAGAATGCCTTGCGCGATCTGGAGATCCGGCAGATCTCGTTCATCGATTTCGCCTTCGGTTTCTACAAGAAGATCTACAATCTCGATAATTACGACGACCGCAAGAAGATGACGATGTCGATGTCTTCGCTGATCGAAAAACTCAAAGATGAATACGACCGTGACAATTATTTCAATCAGCTCTATGAAATCACGAAAATACGCAAAAGAGACTCGAAAGAAAGTCAGGAAATACGTTATAATAAAAAGACGGCCGACCTCAGCTTTTCGATCGACGGACTGACGAAAGCCGAATATCTGATCATCGCCCAGATCGCCATTTCCAGAAAGGCATTGGACATCTATCAGCGGAATCTGGGATGCCTGCTCGACGAGAACGATCAGAAGCTGGCGATGTTGATCATCGATGACTACCGGCGCAACGAACGCTGTTCGCTGTCGAGGATCTACGACGAATGTGAAGATGATGCGATCAGAGACCTGATCTCATCGCTTGCCTTAGTCGAGACATTGCCGGATGATTATGACGAAAACAGCCTGTATGGGGCGATCGACAAGGTCAAACTGGAGATCAAGCGCCGCAAGATGGCGGATCTCAAAGAAAAGATCTCCAAAGTATCGGATGTCGATCCGGCCAAGACAGCGGAATACTTATTGGAATATGAAAAGCTCATCAGGGAATTAGGAGGTAACAATGGCAAGAAGCACTAAAGAAAAAACAGAAGAACTTTCAGCAGAAAAGGAAACTTCCAAAAAGAAGAAGACCGTTGAACTCTCCGACGACGCGGAAAGAAAAGAAGACAAGAAGAACGAGACGATCAAGGAAGTCATCGGTTCGGACGGCAAAGCCATCAAGGCAGCGAAGAAAGTCAAGAAGTCTTCCTTGGGACTGAAGAAGAAATATAACGATATCGAAGATCTCAAAAACGATCTCATCGAACTCAATAAACAAGGCGTCGACATTGTACAATCGGACGTCGTCACGGCTTTGGACCGTTTCGAAATGACCGATGATGAGATCGACCAGTTCTATGACTGGACTTCTTCCGTGAATATCGATCTGATCGATGAATCGGACGATGAAGAAGAACTGGAAAATGACGATTACCTCGCCAGTGAAGACGATAGCGAGGATGAGGAAGAGGATTCCGAAAAGAACATCGTCATCAACTACGAACAGGCATCTGCCTATACCAAAGTCAACGACCCGGTCAAGATGTATCTCAAGGAGATCGGACGTGTGCCGCTTTTAAAAGCAGACGAGGAAGTACAGATCGCCAAACGTATCGAGAACGGCATCGCCAATCCGGATGATGTCAAAGCGGTCCAGGACGGCATCGATGCGAAGAACGAACTGATCTCCGCCAACCTGCGTCTGGTCGTTGCGATCGCCAAGAAATATACCGGAAGAGGCATGCTGTTCCTTGACCTGATCCAGGAAGGCAACATGGGTCTTATCAAGGCCGTCGACAAGTTCGACTATACCAAAGGCTTCAAATTCTCGACTTACGCCACCTGGTGGATCCGCCAGGCGATCACCAGAGCGATCGCCGATCAGGCCAGAACGATCCGTATCCCGGTCCATATGGTCGAGACCATCAATAAGATGACCCGCATACAGCGTCAGCTCGTTCAGGAGCTCGGCAGAGATCCTTCCGCGGAAGAGATCGCCGCAAAGATGGGCTCCGGTATGACGGCGGAAAAAGTCAGAGAGATACAGAAGATCGCCTTGGATCCGGTCTCCTTGGAAACACCGATCGGTGAGGAAGACGATTCTCATTTAGGAGACTTCATCGAAGACAAGGACGCGATGTCTCCCGATCAGTACGCCAATAACGAACTGCTCAAGGACGAGATCGATCTGATCTTATCGACTTTGACCGACAGGGAAGAAAAGGTCATCCGTTTACGCTTCGGTCTGGAAGACGGACGTACCAGGACGCTGGAAGAAGTCGGCAAGGAATTCGATGTCACCAGAGAAAGGATCCGTCAGATCGAAGCCAAGGCTTTGCGTAAACTGAAGAATCCGACCAAGTCAAAACGTCTGAAGGAATTTTTAGAAGATAAGAAATAATGCTATCCAATCGATTATTACAGATCGCAATGTTGGTAGAAAGAAATAAGGTAGTATTCGACGTAGGCTCCGACCACGCCTTACTACCTTGTTTTTTGCTGGAAAACGGCATCTGCGACAAAGTCTATGCCGGCGAGATCGCTCAGGGACCTTTGAACAATGTGAAGGAAGCCGTCAAGCGCCGACATCTGGAAGGAAGACTGATCCCGGTCTTTTCCGACGGACTTGCAAAGGCACCGGACGATGTCGATATAGTCATCATCTCCGGCATGGGTTACCATACGATCCGTCATATCCTGGAAAACTGCGAGATCGGACGCTATCAGTATTTTCTGGTCCAGTCCAATACGGATGTCGATCTTTTGCGGAAATATATTTCGGAATCGGGCTATACGATCGAAGATGAACGTGTCGTCTTCGACGGCTTTTATTATCAGGTCATCCGTTTCAGCGCCGATCTGCATGATCCATATACGGATCTGCAGATCAAATACGGTCCTGTTTTGTTAAAAAGAAGAGACGAAGTCTTTATTGCTTATCTAAAAGATCAGCTAGAGAAGATGAAACGGATCAATGAAATCGCTAATAAGCCTGAATTTGACGAAAAAATCAGCGAAATCGAAAAGATATTGTATAATAAATCACTGTGAGGTAAAAACCTATGAGTAATAGTTTTAAAAATTACCGTAACGAAGCATTCACGAACAAAGAGAATTTTATCGAATACTTCGATTACTTCGCTCATATTCATTACGGTAAAGATCTTTCCGAAACGGGAATGATCGAAAAATATGTCGTCTTATCGGAAATGGTCAAGACGTACATGCTGGAAGACTGGCGCGAGACCAAAAATGCCGTCCGTTCCGAGCATAAGAAACAGATCTATTATTTCTCCCTGGAATTCCTTCTGGGAAGGATGCTGAGAAACAATCTGATGTCTTTAGGCATCTATGATGTCGTCAAAGACGGACTGAAGCAATTGAATATCGATATCAACGATATCGAAGATATCGAGACCGATGCAGGTCTGGGCAACGGCGGTCTGGGCAGATTGGCTGCCTGCTTCTTGGATTCTTTGGCAACGCTCAAGTATCCAGGATCCGGAAATACGATCCGTTACAAGAACGGTCTGTTCAAACAGCTGATCATCAATAACGAACAGGTCGAAGTTCCCGATCAGTGGCTGCGTATCGAGAATCCGTGGGAAGTCCGCAAGGCCGACAAGACAGTCGATGTACGTTTCTACGGTTATGTCGATATCACCAGAGATGAGAACGGGGAACTCGAATTCCACAGAAAAGACACGGAACATGTCTTAGCTGTTCCTTATGATATGCCGATAATCGGTTCCAACAACGCGACAGCCAATACGCTGCGTATGTGGAATGCCGAACCGTCCGACGATCTGCCGGCCGGCAGAGATTACCGCAAATATCTGTCCGATGTCGAAGATATATGTCTGAACCTGTATCCGGACGATACGACGGAAGAAGGAAAATATCTGCGTATCAAGCAGGAATATTTCTTCGTTGCCGCCGGCTTGCAGACGATCATCAACGATCATCTCAAGATCTACGGAACACTGGATAATTTTGCCGATAAGGTCGTCATCCAGCTCAACGACACTCATCCGGCTCTGGCCATTCCCGAATTGATGAGGATCTTCATGGATTCCTACAATATCCCGTGGAAGAAGGCCTGGGACATCGTGACGCATACGTTTGCCTATACGAATCACACGGTCATGCAGGAAGCCTTGGAAAAATGGCCTGTCGAATACATCCGTAAACTCTTACCGCGTATCTATCTGATCATCGAAGAGATCGATTCCCAGTTCAAGCGCGAACTCATCGCCATGGGCAAGAAACATAACTTCATCGATTCCGTTTCGATCATCCACGAAGGTAACGTCCGTATGGCGTATCTTTCGATCGTCGGTGCGTTCTCAGTCAACGGCGTTGCCAAGATCCATTCCAACATCATCAAGAACGATACGTTCCGTGACTTCTACGATATCTATCCGTACAAGTTCAACAATAAGACCAACGGCATCACGCCGAGAAGATGGCTGATGTACGCCAACCCGGAACTTTGTTCGCTGATCGAAAAGTATATCGGTCCGGGATTCCGCAAAGATTTCCGCAAGATCGCCGATCTGATGAACTATGTCGACGATGAGAAGCTGCAGGAAGAATTCCTTGCGGTCAAACAGCTCAAAAAGCAGCAGCTGTCCGACTGGGTCTTCAAGAATTACGACATTCAGATCGATCCGGAATCCATCTTCGACTCGATCGCCAAGCGTCTGCATGCCTATAAGCGTCAGCTGATGGACATCATGTTCGTCATGCATCTGTATTTCAGGATCAAAGACGATCCGAATTTCTCGATCCCGAAGACAACGTTCTTATTCGGTGCCAAAGCGGCGAGCGCATATAAGTTTGCCAAGAAGGTCATCAAGCTGATCAACTGTGTCGCCGAAAAGGTCAACAACGATCCGCAAGTCAACAAATTCATCAATGTCGTCTTTATCCCGAACTACCGCGTCACCGTTTCCGAAAAGCTGATGCCTGCTTCCGATATCTCCGAACAGATCTCGACCGCCGGTAAAGAAGCTTCAGGCACGGGCAATATGAAGTTCATGATGAACGGCGCACTGACTTTGGGCACGCTTGACGGAGCCAATGTCGAGATCAGGGAACTGGTAGGGGATGACAACTGTGTCATCTTCGGTCTGACGGAAGAAGAAGTCAAACGGACCAAGAAGAACGGATACAACGCTTACGATTACTATGATCACGATCCGGAGATCCGCCGCATCATGGATTCGATGTCCAACGGGACCTGGTCGAACAATCCGAACGATTTCAAAGAGATCCTGGAAGAGTTCCGCTGGAGGAACGATGAATATATGGTCCTGGCGGACTATCATTCCTATCTGGAAGCACATTACAAGGTCTATGAACTTTATCAAGACCGCCATGCCTGGGCAAAGAAATGTCTGATCAACATCGCCAGATCGGCATATTTCTCTTCCGACCGTACGATCGAAGAGTACGTCGAAGATATCTGGCATATCGAAAAGATCTAAGCAGACGAGAGTCTGCTTTTCTTGTATCTACAAAAAACCACTGGCTAGGCCAGTGGTCAGGATAAGCTTCAGCGGAGTGATCATGATTTGGTTGCCTCCGATATGCATCTATAATGGGTTTGTGGTCTGCGAAACTACAAACAACATCAATAGAGGAAGCATAAAGGAGGCAACTAAATTATGACACAAAAAGCCAAGGGAGTTGATTATCTTCATTCCCT
>JAIKXJ010000026.1 GCA_024684175.1 Erysipelotrichaceae bacterium | reverse complement strand
ACCTGACCGGCCTGTCCCAGCGTGCAGCTGTCGGCGGCACCGGAATCATCATCGTTGTCGGTGTAGCTATGGATACGATCAAACAGCTGAAGTCCCAGCTGACTTCAAAACAGTACAAGAGTTTTGTAGGAAAGTAGAGGTATCAATGAATCTTCTGATAATCGGTGCTCCCGGTGCCGGCAAAGGCACCATGTCTGATCTGATCATCAATACGTATCATCTGGTCCATGTTTCCACCGGAGACATGCTCAGAGCCGCCGTCAAGGCAGGTACGCCTGTCGGCCTCAAAGCCCAGGAGTACATGAACAAGGGTGCGCTCGTACCGGATGAAGTGATCCATGACATCATCGTTGAACGACTTTCAGCAGATGACATGGAAGCCGGATTCCTGTTCGACGGTTATCCCAGGACGGTGAACCAGGCACAAGATCTCGATTCGATCCTGAAAGAGGTCGGAAAGAAGATCGACTGCGTCATCAATATGAACATTGAGGATGAAGAGCTGGTCAAGAGGATTACGGGAAGAAGACTCTGCCCGGTCTGTGGGGAGATCTTCAACATCTATTACAAAGCTCCGGAAAAGGAAGGCATCTGCGACAAGTGCGGTGCTAAGCTGATCCAAAGAAAAGACGATAATCTTGAAAGCCTGACCGTCAGGCTTCAGGAGTATCACAAGAATACTCAGCCTGTGATTGAGTATTACGAGGAATCCGGTCTTGTGAAACACGTCGATGCCACCAAGAGCGTCGAAGGTGTCTTCGATGAGATCAGATCCGTACTGAAAGGATTGTGCTGATGATATCAATCAAATCTCCCCGCGAGATTGAACTGATGGATATCGCCGGCAGTATCGTCGCCAGAGTCCACAAGAAGATGGCCGAGATCATCAGACCCGGCATCTCCACACTGGAAATCAACCGGATCGCCGAAGAGGTGATTCGTGAAAACGGCGCTACTCCGTCCTTCAAAAACTATCAGGGATTCCCGGCTGCCGTATGCACGTCGATCAACGACGTGCTGGTGCACGGGATCCCTGATCACACGATCCTGAAGGATGGCGATATCATTACTGTCGATGTGGGTGCCTGCTATAAGGGCTACCATGGCGATTCAGGCTGGACCTACACGGTCGGTAGCGTTACCGATCCCAAGGTCCTGAAGCTGCTTGAAGTCACTGAGGAAGCGCTATACAGGGGACTTGCCCAGGCAAAACCCGGAAATCACATCGGAGACATCTCGAACGCGATTCAGACCTATGTCGAATCCTTCGGCTTCTCTCTGCCGCCTGATTACACGGGACACGGTATCGGCAGAAGTGTTCACGAAGATCCCTATGTTCCCAATGTCGGAAGACCCGGAACGATGGAAGTGCTCAAGAAGGGCATGTGCATCGCGGTCGAGCCGATGGTCTTCATGGGATCGGCAAGATGCTACACCCTGCCTGACGGCTGGGGTGTGAAGAGCTATGATCATTCATGGGCTGCGCATTATGAACACACCATCGCGATAACCGATGACGGTTGCAGGATTTTGACAAAGGAGGACTAGTATTTGGCAAAACAAGATGTCATAGAGATTGAAGGTCTGGTAGTCGATACCTTACCGAATGCACAATTCAAGGTGAAACTTGAGAACGGTCACGAGATTCTGGCTCACGTTTCTGGTAAAATCCGTATGCATTACATCCGCATTTTACCGGGTGATAGAGTGACTGTAGAGATTTCGCCGTATGATCTAACACGTGGGCGAATTACATTTAGACATAAATAGTCTAGGAGGGAAAACATGAAAGTAAGACCATCTGTAAAACCAATGTGCGATAAATGTCGTGTCATCAAACGCAAAGGTCGCGTCATGGTTATTTGTGAAAACCCTAAACACAAACAAAGACAAGGTTAAAAGGGAGGAAGAAATTTAATGGCTCGTATTGCTGGAGTTGATATTCCAAATAATAAACGCGTTGTAATATCTCTTACTTACATCTACGGTGTAGGTCTGACGACTGCGAAGAAAGTCCTGGCTGACTGTGGTATCAGTGAGGATCTTCGTGTCAAGGATCTTACGGATGAACAGATGAATCAGATCCGTAAGGCTCTCGACGAATTCAAGCTCGAAGGCGACCTGAGAAGAGAAACTCAGCTCAACATCAAGCGTCTGATGGAAATCGGCTGCTACCGCGGCATCAGACACAGAAAAGGCTTACCGGTCAGAGGCCAGAGGACCAAGACCAATGCCAGAACCCGTAAGGGACCGAGAAGAACGGTAGCTAACAAGAAGAAGTAAGGAGGATAAACAATGGCACAGAAAGCAAAAACAACCGCACGTAAGAAACGTGTCAAGAAGAATATTGCCAGTGGCGTTGCACATGTCCACTCAACATTCAATAATACGATCGTTACGATCACTGATGAAGCCGGTAATGTCATTTCCTGGTCATCCGCCGGTGCATTAGGTTATAAAGGTTCACGTAAATCCACTCCATACGCTGCTCAGCTGGTTTCTGAAGCTGCAGGTAAAACGGCAATGGATCACGGTATGAAGAAGGTCGAAGTCAACGTCAAAGGACCGGGCCCGGGCAGAGAAGCTGCAATCAGAGCATTAGCTACTGCCGGCTTGGAGATCACTGCGATCAACGACGTCACACCGATCCCGCATAACGGTTGCCGTCCGCCTAAGAAACCTAGAGGCTAAAGCTAAGGAGGGAATTTATGAATAAATTTGAACGTCCTAAGTTTAAAGTAAGTGACTATGTCGAATCCGAGAACTATGGCAGATTCGTCATCACACCTCTGGAGAGAGGCTTCGGTACGACATTAGGCAATGCTTTAAGAAGAACTATGCTGTCCTCCTTACCGGGCGGTGCAGTATATTCTATCAAAATAGACGGGATCTTCCATGAGTTCTCATCTATCAAAGGCGTCAGAGAAGATACTACATTAATCGTATTAAACATTAAGAGTTTGATCCTGGACATCGCGGATGACGACGTATATACGCTTCGCATCTCTGCGAAAGGTCCTTGTACAGTAAAGGCTGAAGATATCATTCTTCCTGCCGGTGTTGAGATCCTGAATCCGGAACTGGAGATCGCTCATCTTGACAAGGGCGGCGAACTGGAAATGGAACTGCTTGCCAGAAAAGGCAGAGGCTATGTCTCCGCTGATGAAAACAAGCTGCTCTACCAGGGTTCCTCCCAGGGCATCGGAACGATCTACACGGATGCGATCTATACACCGGTCGTTAAAGCGAACTATACAGTTGAACCGACACGTGTCGGACAGTCCGCTAAGTATGACGAACTGACGATGGAAGTATGGACCGATGGTTCCATCAATCCTAAAGAGTCACTTGCGCTGGCTGCCAAGATCTTGGTCTCGCACCTTGAGCTTCTGACCGAAGTTGACAACGACGTCAATGAACTTGATTCCTTGATGAAGGACTATGTCAATGAAGGTAACGCAAAGAAGGTCAATATGTCGATCGACGATCTTGATCTGACAGTCAGATCATACAACTGCTTAAAGAGAGCAGGTATCTCAACAGTCGAAGAACTGACACAGAAGACTGAAGAAGAAATGAGCAGAGTCAGAAACCTCGGCAAGAAATCCTTGAAAGAAGTCAAGGAAAAGCTGCAGGCTTTGAACCTCTCCTTCAAACACATTGACTAAGGGGGAAATTGAAACATGTGGAATCGTAGATTAGGCCGTACGGCTGACCATAGAGTAGCCCTTCTTAAGAACATGGCAACTGATCTTATCTTAAAAGGCAAGATCGAAACGACTGAAATGAAGGCTATGGAATTAAGAAGCGTCGTCGATCATCTGATCACAATCGCTAAGAAGAATGACTTAGCTGCCAGAAGACAGGCTGCCTCTTATTTAAGAAATGTCACGACTAAAGATGGCAAGACAGCTGTTCAGGTCTTATTTGATGAAGTTGCCCCGAAATATAAAGACAGAAACGGCGGCTATACCAGAGTCAATAAGACCGGTTTCAGACGCGGTGACGCTGCTCCGTTGGCAACGATCGAATTAGTCTAATTCAAACAAGAGCTCCGGAAACGGAGCTTTTCTTATGGCGTCGGATTCATTTCGGATCTGAATGATCAAAGTAATGTGACCGCGATCCGTTTTTGATCGGCGGGAATAGGATGTGATGATAGAATAAGAATAGTAAACGATCCATAAGCATAGATCGGATCAGAGTGGTGATTATGAAAAAAACAACAGTCAAAAAACTGAGTATTGCCGGCTTGCTGGTACTGCTGTTGCTCTCTTCCCTGGCATTGGCAGACATCATCAAAAAAGAACGCCAATTAAGGGAAGAAGAGGAAGCGGCCTTGCGTGCCAAGGAAGAAGCCGAAAGGATCGCGGCCGAGAAAGAAGCTGCCCGGCTGGCGGCAGAAGAAGCGAAACGGAAAGCGGAAGAAGACCGCCGTACCAGAAATCCTCTGACCGGCCTCAAGATGAAAGAAACGGCGATCGGAAAACGTCCTGTCGCCTTCATGGTCGAAAACACGCCGCCTGCCCGTCCGCAATGGGGCATGGATGACAGTCAGTATTCTCCCGACATCATCCTGGAAGGGGAAGTGGAAGGCGGCATCACCCGGACGATGTGGCTGTTTGCCGATTTCACATCCTTGCCTGAACTGATCGGTCCGATGCGCAGTGCCCGTCCGCCGTATGTCCGTTTTTCCGAGCTCTTTGATGCGATCTATGTCCATTGGGGACAGAGCGATTCCGCCGGAACTTATATCGGTGCGAGCGATGTCATCGCCAGGGACGGTGTCGACAACATCAACCAGCTGCAATACCGCGGCTACGTACAGCTGTTCGGCCGGAACTGGGAAAGAGATGTGGCGACCGAACATACCGGTGTCGTCTATACCGACAAGCTCCCGCAGGCAATCGAAGAATACGGTTATCGGACGGAAAGAAACAACGATCATTTCACTTCGTTCGAATTTACCGATGAGGCTGTCACAGTCAGCGATACGCCTTGCAACGAGATGACGATCACGATCTCCGATCGCAGCTGGGTCAAACACTGGACCTATTCGAAAACGGATAAGCTCTATCATACGGAAGATTTCGAAAACAAACTGACCAGAAAGAACATCATCGTTCTATATGACCAGACGGAATACATCACCAAACCGGGTGCTTACTTCTCCTATTGCAACTACCAGATGATCTCCGGCCATGGAAAACTGGCATCGGAAGGAACGGTCATGGACATCACCTGGGAAGTCGAAAAGGGGAAACTGGTGTTGAGGGATCCCGATGGCGAGGTCATCGCTTTGAACAGAGGCAAGACCTATATCGCCTGGATCTCCGACAACCTCGGCGGATCGGTCGTGATCAACTGAAAAATAACTGCCAAAACATGAAACAAGCTCCTCTTCAGGAGCTTGTTTAGTCAGTTAGATGAGGATAGGAAGATCTAAAAGATCGTAAACATTGCGGGAAAGACATCGACCAGTAAGAGGCCGGCTGCATAGGCGGCAAACTGCGATGCCAGGGCACAGAAATACGGTGAAGCGAGCGTATAGGTCTTCGTCTTGTATAGATAGCCCTGAAAAAACGCAAACAGCAGGGTCGGGATCCAGAGGAACAGGAAGTATTCGACGATGCTGAAACCGTTCTTATAACTGTAAAGGGAAATGATCAGATGAAGGAGCAGCTGGTAGAGCAGATTGCTGGAAAGGACCGGTTTTAAGTCTTTCTTTCCCGGCCGGTAGAAAAGGAAGGTGACCGCAAGGGCAGTCAGCGTACAAAGAACGATCCGGGAAAGCGTGATCAGCGCCATGCGCATATGATCGTAGTTCCTGGAAACGCTCATCGATCCGTTTTCGATCACTGCGTGATAAGTGGAGGAGAGCGCATAACGGCGGATCGGCGCATCGGAAACGATGAAAGAGTCCGAATCCGGATAATAGAGCAGTATCTTGAAATCCTCCGGCGGATAGAATGGCCAGTAAAGCATCCCTTCACTGATATCCTGGAAATAATTCAGATAAAAGTAGGAATCTGCATCCTCATATCCTTCGAAAAAGGCGATCACTTGATCCGGTGCATTCAAAGGGAGCGAGAGATTGGAGGACCAGGTCCCGCTGACAGACGTCTTTGACAAAAGCGTCCCGTAACAGGTCTCTCCGATCCCGGTAAAGGTGATCCTGGTATTCTGATCGTAACCGTTGTTGATGCGGATCGGTTCAAACATCAATAAAGCGATCAATAAAAACTTCTTTAGCATACAATCAAATTATACTCCAGGAGCGCTCATATGAAGGTACGGGTTTGAAGAACGGTCCAAACCGAAGGATAAGACTGGAAAAAAAGAGGCAAACGATATAATGTATAAAGGCATGACAACAAACAAAACAAAACTCAACAGCCGGGATGAACGTTATCTTCACATGTCGCTCAACGACAGTATGTGGAAGGTCATCTTTTATATCGGAACACCGCTGGCGATGTACCAGATGCTCTCACAGATCTTTGCGATCCTGGATACGATGATGGCTGCCCATATCTCCAAGGAGTCGGTGTCTGCCGTCGCTTATCTCAGCCAGGTCAACCACATCCTTTCCGCCGTCGGCGGCGGACTGGCGGTCGGTGCCGGCATCAAGATCTCGCATGCTTTCGGGCAGGGGGATTTCGATCTGGTCCGCAAGAGAGTCTCATCCCTGTATATCCTGTGCCTGAGCGTGGGCGTATTCATGCTTGGCGGGATCCTGCCGTTTACCGGACAGTTTTTGCGGCTGGCCGGAACACCGGAAGGACTGATCAAAGTCGGAACCAGTTACTTCATCGTGCAGCTGCTGAGCATGGTGGTCACCTTCCTCAACAACGTCTATATCGCCGTCGAGCGGGCAAGAGGGAATGCCAGACTGATCTTCAAGCTCAATCTGATGGTCATTTTGACGAAGCTTTCTTTGACGGCCTTCTTTGTCTATATCCTGAATTCCGGATTGGTGATGATCGCCGTGGCTTCGCTGATCTCGCAGCTGCTGTTGCTGAGTGTCGCGGTCTATAATTCTTTGAAAGGCGATTCCGCCTTCGGTTTCTCCCTGTCGGCGGTCTCCAAGGAAAGGGAAGTGGTCTCACCGATGATCGACAGTTCTTTACCGGTCATCGCGGAAAAGGCTCTGTTTGCTTTCGGCAAGACGATCGTCAATGCGATGTGTACCGTATATGGCGACCTGATGGTCGGCGCGATGGGCGTTTCCAATAATCTGGGCGGTTTCACGACGATGCCGCAGAACGGTTATCAGGAGGGCTGCGCTTCCATCATCTCGCAGAACTTCGGGGCAAAAAGATTCGAGAGGGTGATCAAGGCCTTCTATGTCACGATGATCATCAACGTGTGTTTAGGCGCTTTGATCTCCGGCTTCGAGATCTGGCAGATGGACTTCTTCGCCTCGCTGTTCGATTCGGGGAGCCAAGAATTTCATGAGATGATCAAGCTGGTCTACCGCTATGAGGCGTTAGGCGCCGTACCGCTCGGCATCAATGCGGCGGTCATGGCTCTTCTGTACGGACTGGGCAGGACGAAACTGACGCTCATCGTCAATATCGCCAGGGTCTTTGCCTTCCGCATCCCGGTCTTCTGGTTCTTGCAGAATTTCACGGATCTCGGAGAAAAGAGCGTCGGTATCGTGATGATGGTCTCCAACATCTCGGTCACGGTCATGTCGAGCCTCGTGGCGTTCCTGGTCTTACGTGATTACCGCAGACAATATCTTCAATAAAAAAGCGATGTTGAATGCATCGCTTGTTTCGTAAGTACGGAAAGAATGGAAACGGGATCTTCAGGGATCCCGTTACTTTTTTATTCGTCTTTCGGCAGGGATTGCAGGTATTCGTGCATCGCCTCGGCGGTGACTTTGGAAGCAGCGACCGCTTCAACGACCGTCTTGGCACCGGAGACGACATCTCCGGAGGTGAAGACGCCCGGCCTTGTCGTATGACCGTGTTCATCGGCGACTAAGAGTCCGCCTTTACCGACTTCCAGACCTTTGGTCGTGGAGACGATACGGTTCATGGCACCTTGGGAAACGGAGACGATGACCGAATCGGACGGATAGAATTTTTCGGAACCTTCCACGACGACGACTTTTCCTTCTTCGTTGACGGTCGTATCGGCAAAGATGACACCGTCATCTTTGATCTCGACCGGTGACTTGTTGAATTCGAAATTGACACCTTCGAGCTTTGCATAAGAGAACTCATACTGGGAAGCAGAGACGGTATCTCTTCTCGCAAAGCATGTGACGTGCCTTGATCCCTTGCGGATCGCCGTCCTGGAGACATCCATGGCGGCATTGCCGACGCCGATGACGATGACATTATCGCCTAAGTGGTAGACATCCGGAGAGGCGAGGTAGTCGATCGCGAAGTGGACATTGCCTAAGGATTCACCCTTGATGCCCAACGTCTTCGGCCTCCAGGTACCGGTACCTACGAAGATCGCTTTGTAACCGTCACGGAAGAGATCATCGATCGTGATTGAGGTGCCGATCGTGGTATTCGGACGGACTTTGATGCCTTTCAAGCGCAGATGACGGTATTCGAAATCGTCGAGGACAGACTTCGGAAGACGGAATTCCGGAATGCCATAGCGCAAAACGCCGCCGATCTTGTCGTGAATGTCGAAGATCGTCACATCGTAGCCGTACCTCGCCAAAATGACGGCGATGGTCAGTCCGGCCGGACCGGAACCGACGATCGCGACCTTGATGCCGTTGGAAGGCTTCGGACCTTCGGTCATCTGGTTTGCGTAAGTCTCGGAAATGTAGTTCTCGATCGTGGAGAAGTGGACCGGCGAGCCTTTGATGCCCAAGACACAATGTCCTTCACACTGGTTCTCGTGGTTGCAGACAAGGGAACAGACCGTGGTCAGCGGGTTGTTCAGGAACAACATCTTACCCGCTTCATTGAGCTTGTTTTCTCTTAAAAGGCGGATCGCTTCCGGGATGTTGGTGTTGATCGGACAGCCGGTGCGGCAGCGCGGGTTCTTGCATTGCAGACAGCGGTTGGCTTCATCCATTACATGTAGTGCCATTGTTTCTTTCCTTTCTTCAGATATCTGTGTATTTTGATGTATTTTCGATCATCTGATCGACGAGTTCCCTGATCTGTTCGCTGTTTAGACGCTTGTGGATCAAAGGATCGTTCCTGAATGTTTCATAGACGAGACTGCGGTCCTTTTGAGTGACGGCCTGATAGATGCGCTCATGATTTCGGATGTGCGGAAGGGTGAGCTTTCTGATGTCCTCAGGCATCTTACCGGCATAGACCGGCGCGACGTTATCGAAGGTGAACAGGGCATTGGTCTCGACGATGGCGTCTTTGGGAAGATTGGGTATCTGCAAGCCATAGTTGGGCAGATTGACATTGGAGACCTTGTCTTTTAGACCGCAGAGGGCTTTGATGAGCTGGACGCCTTCTTCGCCGGTCGAAGTCAGTCTGATCTTTTCTTTCCCTTCGTAGAGACGTTTGGAACGCTCCAGCCGTTTTTTGAGATCGTCTTTGCGGTAGGAGACCGGAGTCAGTGTGAACTTCCATTTTTCGACCGTTTCCGGATCCTTCAGGTAGAGATCGCCGGGCATGAACTCCGCCAGGTGCCGGTCACCGGCTGCGGCGATGTTGTGATATTTCCTGAACAGGTCAAACTTGACGCGGTGCGCGCAGCTGAAGTAGGAATTCATCCAGTTGTCGGAAGTGAATTCGTAGCCTTCTTCAAAGTGCAGGTCGATGTATTTTTCGTAGATCGGGAAGATGTCGATGTCCTTATAAGATGCCTTGGTGAACCAGGTGAAGTGGTTGATGCCGATGACATTGGTGTACAAGTCGCTTCGTTTGATCTTGCCGGTCTTGAGTTCTTTGGATAGGATGGAAGCCAATACTTCCTGCGTATTGAAGACCTCATGGCAGCAGCCGAAGGCTTTGATCTCAGGGAAGGTCTCGTACAATGTCTTGACGCATAAAGACATCGGATTGGTGTAGTTGATGACCCAGGCATCCGGTGCGTATTGTTTGACGGCATCGGCGATCTCGATGAACATCGGAATGGTGCGAAGTGCCCGGATATAGCCGCCCGGACCGGCCGTGTCGCCGACCGACTGGTAGATACCATATTTTTCCGGAAGATGGACATCGGATTCCATCTCCTCGAAAGTCCCCGGCAGGATGGAGATGACCACGAAGTCTGCCTTGTGGAGGGCTTTCTTGAGCGAATTGACGGAGCGGTAGGTGAAATGAGAACGGCAGTGTTTGTCACTGCTCAGATCGTTGCCGATCTTTTCGTTGATCTTCGAAGCTTTATGGTCGATGTCGTAGAGACGGATGGTGCCGGAAAGCTCTTTTTCCAATGACAGATCCGTCATGAACGTCCATGCCCAGCCGCGCGATCCGCCGCCGATATAAGCGATGTTGATGTCTTTAGTAGGTGATCTCATATTTCGTATTGCAGTTGATGATCTGTGTCTCCTTGTATTCGATGATGCGTTTCAGATGATAATCATAGCGCAGATGTACGTGACCGTAGAGCCAGAATTTCGGATGGAGTTCATTCAGCAGTTTTTCGAAACAGGCAAAGCCTTGATGGGCAAAGTCCTGCATGTCACCGTATCCCTTGATCGGGGCGTGCGTGACGACGATATCGACACCGCCGGCTTTGCGGATCTTCCTTCTTAATTTGCGTATCCTTCTTTCCATCTGCACCTCGGTGTACTGGAACTTATCGTTAGAGTAGCGGAAGGAACCGCCTAGTCCCAGGATGCGGATGCCGTCGTGGATGTATAAGTCATCGTCGATGCAGATGCAGCCCTCCGGCGGTTTGGTCTCGTAGCGGCCGTCATGGTTGCCGTGAATATAGAACAGAGGCTTATTGGCCATCGTGACCAGGAATTCGAGATATTCGCTGTGCAAGTCTCCGCAAGAGATCATGAAGTCGATATCCTTGAGTTCCGTACGGGCATAGCCGGAATACAGACCCAGGTCTTCTTCGTCGGCCACGGCCATGATGTGATATGGTCCGTGTCCGTGATCGAGACGGACTTTGTTGTCTTTGATCGCCTTATCGAGCTGGTTGTCCGACATCGTGGTCAGGTTCTCGTAGCCGTAGATCTCGGCCAGGGCCAAAAGACAGTTGCTCGGATTGGCGGTGATCTTATAGCGTTCCAGATGTGTCTTCAATCTTCCGAAGAAGCCGACGACGGCGATCCTTTCCGCTCTCGTCCACTCGTGGTCTTCCGCAAAGCCCAAGGCTTTCTGAAAACGGGAGTAGTACTGCGGCCTGGAGAACTGTATCGAATAGAGTTTGGACAGCTTATGATATTCCAGGAAACGGTAGTATGCCTGCACGGCCATGCGGTCGGACTTGCGCGGCAGCAGACGTATCACATCCAGTGTGATGAAGACGGCACCGTAGGAACGCAGGACGGAGACTCTCTTGTTGCCTTCCACGATATAGAATTTCCCCAGGTACTCATAAGCGGTCGGTGCTTCCGTGATGCCGGTATCCGAAAGATGGTAAGAGCATACGGCCCGCCATTTTGCCGCAAATTCGCTCTTATCTTTGAGCAGCGGCATGAAATCATAGGAAAAAGCCAGTGTCCGGGCACCGGTCTTGGTGCCGACGATCAGTTCAGCCGGGACATCGATCTCGCCGAGGCGCTCGATCGAACAATTGTAGATATTGACGATATCGTCCAAGACGGCCGGATGGATCGGTTTGTCCTGACGCTTGCGCAGGCGTACGGATTGCTTGGCTTTCCGCAAGGCATAATGATATTGTTCAAAAGTTTCGTTCAGATATTCCACACCTATATTATGCATGAAAAATCTTTAAAAAAAACGCTTTCAAGCTATAATAAAAACGAGGAGACAATAATATGAATAATTTAAATCTTGATATGACGAAAGCCCCGAAAAGGCCTATCAAAGTCGTACAGTACGGCGGCGGTAACTTCTTAAGAGCATTCGTAGATTATTTTTTCGATCTGGCAAATGAGAAGGGATTGTTCAACGGTTCGATCGCGATCGTCGAATCTTTGGAGAATTCCAATGTCGACCGTTTCAAAGCTCAGGATTGCCAGTACACACTGCAGTTAAGAGGAAATGTCAACGGTGAAAAGTATGTCGAGACCAGAGTGATCACTTCCCTTGATAAGGCAGTGACCGTCTTCTATGATTTCGAAGAATATATGGCTCTGGCTAAAGAAGAAGAATTGCGATTCTTCGTCTCCAATACGACGGAAGCCGGCATCGTCTTCCATGACAGCGATACGTTCGAAGACAAGTTCCATGTCACGTTCCCGGCAAAGCTGACGCAGTTCCTTTATGAAAGATACAAAGCCTTCAACGGCGATATGAACAAAGGCCTGATCATGCTGCCGGTCGAACTGATCGACGACAACGGCATCGTCTTAAAGAAATATGTCTTGGACTACATCGATCTGTGGAAACTGGAAGAAGGTTTCAAGAACTGGGTCGAAAAGGCCTGCGTCTTCACCAGCACACTGGTCGACCGCATCGTTCCGGGTTATCCGAGAGATGAAAAGGATGAGATCTGCGCAAGCTTAGGCTACAACGACGATCTGCTCGATACGGCAGAACCGTTCGCATTATGGGTCATCGAGTCTCCGGTCGATATCTCCGAGGAACTTCCTCTGGATAAGGCGCTGGAAGGCAAGGTGAACATGAACATCATCTTCACCGACAACCAGAAACCGTACAAGCAGAGAAAAGTCAGGATCCTGAACGGCGCTCACACATCCTTCGTCCTTGCATCCTATCTGATGGGACACGATACGGTCAAGGAATCCATGGATGATGCCCTGGTCAGAGACTTCATGAATGAGACGATCCAGGAAGAGATCATCCCGACTCTGACTTTACCGAAAGAAGAACTGGAAGCTTTTGCGGCGGCTGTCGTCGACCGTTTCAACAACCCGTTCATCAAACATGCGTTATTGTCGATCTCGCTCAACTCCGTTTCCAAGTGGAGAGCAAGATGCATGCCTTCCTTATTGGGCTATGTCGAAAAATTCGGCAAGCTTCCGAAAGATCTGACCTTCTCGATCGCTGCCTTATTGGGATTCTATAAAGGAACCGAGATCAAAGACGGTGCTCTGATCGGTAACAGGAACGGCGAAGAATACAAGATCATGGACGATCCGGAAGTCCTGGAATTCTTCAAAGAGAACTCCGGTCTGCCGGCAAAGGAACTCACCGAGAAATATCTGTCCAATGTCGAGTTCCACGGTCAGGATCTGACCAAGGTCGAAGGACTTGTCGATGCGGTGGCGAAAGATCTCGAAGAGATCCGCACGCTCGGTGCACGCAAGGCGATGGAGAACCTTAAATGAAAAAATACATCAGGATCAACGAAAACGACAATGTCGCCGTCGCGTTAGTCCCTTTGAATGCCGGTTTTGAACTCAATGACGGCACGATCTTGAATGAAGATGTCGACCTGGGCCACAAGATCGCCTTATGTGACATCAAATGCGGCGATCCGATCATCAAGTACGATACGCTGATCGGTTATGCGACCGCCGACATCAAACGCGGCGATCACGTCCACACGCACAACATCAAGACGTCCTTAGGCGCCGATGATGAATATACCTATACACCGGTGGATACCGTCGACCCTGCCGGGGAAGAAGATTCCTGGATGGGTTATCTGCGAAAAGACGGCAGTGCCGGTGTGCGCAATGAGATCTGGATCATCCCGACGGTCGGCTGTGTCAACTCGATCGTCAAGAAGATGGAATCCCTGGCCAAGGAACTGGTCTCCGGTTCTTTGGAAGATGTCGTCGCCTTCAATCATCCTTACGGCTGCAGCCAGATGGGAGATGATCAGGAGAACACGAGACAGATCCTGGCAGACCTCATCCGCCATCCGAATGCCGGCGGTGTCCTGGTCGTCGGTCTGGGCTGCGAGAATTCCAATATCGAAGAAGTCAAGAAGCACTTAGGTGAATACGATCCGGACAGAGTGAAATTCATGATCTGTCAGGAACACGAGGACGAAGTCGGCTACGGCATGGAACTTCTCAAAGAACTGGCGGTATTCGTCAAAGGTTTCAAGAGAGAAAAACTGTCGACTGATAAACTCATCATCGGTCTCAAGTGCGGCGGTTCGGACGGTCTGTCCGGCATCTCCGCCAATCCGACGGTCGGACGTTTCTCCGACATCCTGGTCGCCAAAGGCGGCACGACGATCCTGACGGAAGTTCCGGAAATGTTCGGTGCCGAACAGCGTCTGATGAACCGGGCGATCGATGAGGAAGTCTTCGAAAAGACGGTCGCCTTGATCAACAACTTCAAGAACTACTTCCGTTCCAACCACCAGACGATCTATGAAAATCCGTCTCCGGGCAACAAGAAAGGCGGCATCTCGACACTGGAAGACAAGTCCAACGGCTGCGTTCAGAAATCCGGTTCGGCAAGAGTCAGAGACGTCCTGGAATACGGCGATGTCGTCAAGAAGAAGGGCCTCAACCTTTTGAGTGCACCGGGCAATGACCTGGTCGCTTCGACGGCTCTGGCGGCCGCCGGCGCACAGATCGTTCTGTTTACCACGGGCAGAGGCACACCGTTCGCCTCACCGGTCCCGACGGTCAAGATCTCGTCCAACAGCCGCATCTATGAAAAGAAGAAGAACTGGATCGACTTCAACGCCGGTGAACTGGTGGATGATGAAGATATGGATCTTCAGAAGATGGGCGAGAAGCTCTACGATCTGGTCATCGAGACTGCCTCCGGCAAACTGGTCAAAGCGGAGGAAGAAGGTTACCACGATCTGGCGATCTTCAAACAAGGCGTTACTTTATAAGAAGGAGAGAAGATGGAACTTAGAACTGCAAGCAATCCGAAGGATGCAAAACATTATGATACCGACCGTTTGAGAGAAGAATTCCTGATCCAGGACATCTTCCCGGAAAACGACATCAAATACGTCTATTCGCACATCGACAGGATCATCACCGGCGGTGCCAAACCGGTCGGCAAGACCCTGACCATCGAAGCGGGCGATGAACTTCGCGCCGACTACTTCTTACAAAGAAGAGAGATGGGCATCTTCAACATCGGCGGGCTCGGAAGAGTCATCGTCGACGGCACGGTGTATGAATTACGCTACAAGGATGCGATCTATGTCGGCCGCGGCTGCAAGGACATCAAGCTGGAGTCGGTCGATGATGCCAAACCGGCCAAGTTCTATTTCAACTCCTGCCCGGCACACAAGGAATATCCGACGGTCCTGATCCATCCGGAAGACGTCTTCACCAGAGAACTGGGTTCTCCGGAAGGCTGCAACCACAGGTTCCTTCGCCGTTACATCCTGCCGGGTCAGGTCGAATCCTGCCAGCTGGTCATGGGTATGACGACGCTTTGCGAAGGCTCCGTCTGGAACACCATGCCTTGCCATACGCACGACCGGCGTATGGAAGTCTATCTTTACTTCGAACTGGGCGAAGATGATGTCGTCTTCCACGTCATGGGCGAACCGACGGAGACCAGACACATCGTCATGCGCAACGAAGAAGCAGTCATTTCACCTTCCTGGTCCGTTCACTGTGCCAGCGCAACGAAGAACTACACCTTCATCTGGGGCATGTGCGGCGAAAATCAGGACTTTGACGACATGGACAATGTCGATATGAAAGATCTGAGATGATCAGATACTGAGTGATGAACGATTTTCTATTCTCACTGAACATCGTGATGCCTATGGCCGGCTTGCTGGCCATAGGCTATCTGTTTAAAAGGATCGGCTTTTTTTCGAAAGAATTCATCTCTGTCGGAAAGAAGTTTTGTTTCTACGTCCTTTTATCCTGTTCCTTATTCAAGAACCTTTATGATTCTGACCTCGAGAAGATCCCATATCGCTTCATCACTTTTCTTATCCTCGCCATACTGACCGAGATCGGCCTTTCGTTTTTGGCGGCGGAAAAGGTCGCAGAGAGAAGGGAACAGAAGGGCGTCATCATGCAGGGTGCCTTCCGCAGCAATTTCGCCTATGTCGGCATCCCGCTGGCTTCGATGTTTTTCACCGATCCGGCATTATTGGAAAGGACGGCATCGGAGATCTCGCTGGCTTCGATCTTCGTGATCCCTTTGTTCAATGTCTTCGCGGTCATTTCCTTGAGTGCTTATGCAGACCGTAAAGATGATGCAAGTCTTTTAAAACGTTCGTTTCTCGGGATCCTGAAGAATCCCTGCATCATCTCTATCGTCTGCGGTGCGGTAGTTCTGCTGTTTCGGCAAGCCGTACCGGCAGCATCCTATTTCCTGCGGGATGAGATCCCGTTTCTCTACAAGATCCTGGCTTACCTGGCATCGATGTCGACGCCTTTTGCCTTCTTACTGGTCGGGGCGAGCCTCGATATCGGAAAAAGCGTTTCGGACCTCCGGCAGCTCATCGCCGTGGTCTTGCTGAAGGATCTGATCTATCCGGCGCTGGCTTTGAGCGCATTTGCGTTCTTAAAGATCGGTGACGGGGTGGAGTATGCCATCCTCGTATCGGTCTTTGCCTCGCCGACGGCAGTGGCTTCCGCCATAATGGCCAGTGAAATGAGCGGCGACCAGGATCTCGCCAATGAGATCGTGGCCTATACGACAGTCTTTTCTTTGATCAGCCTGCTGATCATCATCTATACATTAAAGATAACGGGGTGTTTATGAGAATCAAATTAGGAATCAGAGGGCATGATGTGCCCGGCGCACCATTTGAAACGATCGATGACTTTGTTTCAAGCTACAAAAACTTCGATCTGGACTATCTGCAGCTGGTCTACAAGAAGGCCTTCCGGAACTTTGAGATGGATCCCAAATTTCTGCTGGAACTTGCCGACAAGCTGAAAGCGAACGGTATCCGTGTCGCCATGGTCGGTGCCTACTTCAACATGATCCATCCGGATGAAGAAAAACGTCTGAACGGCATCGAATACTTCAAACAGTGCATGGAGACCTCTTCGGTCTTCGGCTGCGATCTCGTCGGTTCCGAGACCGGCAGCGCCAACGGGGACAAGTGGACCTACAACGATTACAATCATACGAAGGAAGCCCATGAGCGGGTCGCCGATACGGTCAAGGGTCTCAAGTATTACGGGAACAGTTTCCGCTGCCGCCCGATCATCGAAGGGGCATGGGCTCATACGGTCTATGATCCCGATCAGCTCGCGGATCTGATCGATGAAACGCAGATCAATGATGTCACGGTCGATGTCTACAATTATCTGAACATCGAGAATTATCAAAACGCCGATGCGATCTTCGACCGCTGCCTGGATCTGTTCAAGGACAAGATCAAGGTCTATCACGTCAAGGACTTCAATGTCGTTGACGGCAAGCTCGTACAATGCGGGATCGGCCAGGGTATCATGAACTGGCAGTATTTCATCCCGCGCATCATGAAAGAAACACCGGACGCCGTACTGATCTTGGAAGGCGTCACGGGCGAGGATATTCAGCCATCGATCGAATATATAAGGAGGATTGAAGATGGAATCAAGGATTGATCAGTATATCGACAAGTATATGGGTTATTTTCAGCCGTACAAAAAGGGTGTCTGGTGCTATGAAGACGGCATCCTGATGACAGCGATCTATGATATGTACAAGGTGACAGGTGATAAGAAATATTATGATTTCGTCTATAAGTTCTATGATTCGATGATCTCTCAAGACGGTGTCATCAAGAATTACGAACCGACCAAGTATTCCATCGATGATGTCTGTCCGGGCATCGGTCTGATGAAACTGTACCGCGACACGCCGGAAGAAAGGTTCAAGAAGGCTTTGGATGCGATGTATGAACAGATGATGCATCATCCGCGCACCAAAGAAGGTTCTTTCTGGCACAAGCAGATCTATCCGAACCAGGTCTGGATGGACGGCATTTATATGGGCGTCCTGTATATCGCGATGTATGCCAAGGAATTCAGCGTGGAAGAGACCAAGGAAGACGTCGATCATCAGTTACATACATTAGTCAAGCGATTGTATGATGAGGACCGCAAGCTTTTCGTTCATGCCTATGACGAAGCCAAAGTCATGCAGTGGGCGGACAAGCAGACCGGCAAGTCGCCGAACGTCTGGGCAAGAGCCTGCGGCTGGGTCATGATGGCCGCCGTCGATATCTATGAAGAGCTGGGTCTGGATATCTGCAAGGACATTCTGGTCAAGGAGATCGAAGGTCTCACACCGTATCTGGAAGATGGCATGTTATATCAGATCGTCGATGTCAGAAGAGCCCACAACTATCTGGAGACTTCCGGTTCGGTCATGATGGCTTATGCGATCTTCAAGGGCAAGAGGCTCGGCATGATCGAAGATGATTCCTTAGGCCACAAGGTCTTCGATACCGTTTTGGAGAAACAGTTCGACGGCCGTAACTTATACAATATCTGCCAGGTCGGCGGTCTTGACAACTACAAGAGAGACGGTTCCTTTGAATACTATATGTCCGAGAACATCTCGGCCAATGAGGTCAAAGGCGTCGCGCCGTTCATCATGGCTTACAGCGAGGTCTGTTGATGAAGCTTATCTGCATGGGCGATTCGACGATGCAGTATAACGATGAGACCACCTTCCCGCAGGTCGGCTGGCCTCAGGCACTCGAAGAGCTTCTGAATAAAAATGTGCGTCTGATGAATTTCGCCAAGAACGGACGTTCCACCAAGACGTTCCTGGAAGAAGGGCGTTTCGAAGACGCGCTGCGTTTTACCGACAAGGGTTCCATCGTTCTGATCGAATTCGGTCACAACGACGAACACGATTACGATCCCAAGACACATACCCGTCCCGACTACGAATACCGCGACAATCTGACCTTTATGGTCAAAGAATGTCTCAAGAAAGGCGCGACCGTCTATCTGTGCACGCCGATCTACCGCAGGATGTTCCTTGAGGACGGGATGCTCGATCCCAAATGTCATGCGGGTTACCGCGAGGCGATGATCGCCGTCAGTGAGGAATGCGGTGTCGGTCTGATCGATCTGACGATGCTGACGAAAAAAAAGATCGAGGAGACCGGGGCCGAAGAGTCCAAAGAGTATTTCATGAATTTTCCGGAGGATATGTATGACAATTATCCGGAAGGAAAGTCGGACAATACTCATCTGCGTTACAAAGGAGCCTGCATGGTGAGGGATCTGTTCCTCCATGCAGTGAAAAATGATCCCGTATTTAAGGAGTGTTTCAATGTTTAATGTCATTCATGTTTCACCGGTCTCGGTCAGTTTTGAATCGGATGAAGATCGTCCCTACTACGCGGGAAAGCCTTTTGATGTCAAAGTCAACGGACAGTTCTGCCGCAGCGAAGAGAAGAATGTTTTCACGATTTTCGGCCTGAAGCCGGCTGAAGATTATGAATTCGATATCGACGGGCAGATCCTGAAGGTCAGAACGCTTGCCGTCCGTCGCATCGTCGATGTGAAGCAGCAAGGTGCTCATGCCGACGGAGAGACTTTGGATACGGAGCTTTTGCAGAAGATCCTGGATGAGAGCGACAACGATCTGATCGTCTTCAAGAAAGGCGATTACTATACCGGTCCTTTGAACATCCGTTCCAATACATATCTCTATCTTGAAAAGGATGCCTGCCTGATCGGCTCCAAGGAGCGCAGCGACTATCCGATCATCCGCGCCTACAACGAAGATAAGAGTGCCGTCAACGCCTCCTGGGAAGGGGAACCCAACGATGCCTTCATGTCATTGATCACATCGTTTGACAGTGAGAACATCATGATCCTGGGCGAAGGCACGATCAACGGCAATGCCGACAAAGCGGACTGGTGGGTCGACCCGTTAGTCAAGCGCGGGGCATGGCGGGGCAACAACGTCTTCGTCAACCGCTGTAAGAATGTTTCATTCGTCGGTCTCAATATCATCAATTCGCCGAGCTGGAACCTGCATCCGTTCTATTCAAAAGATCTCGATTTCATCGATCTGACACTGCGTTCGATCCCGACGAGCCCGAATACCGACGGTTTCGATCCGGAATCCTGCAAGAATACGCGCTTATTGGGCACCAGGATCTATGTCGGCGATGACTGCGTGGCGATCAAGTCCGGCAAGAAGATCATGGCTGATGAGTACTACTGCCCGACGGAAGATCTGATCATCCGCAACTGTTTCATGGGTGACGGACACGGCGGTGTGGTCTTCGGTTCGGAATCGAGCTGCGGCATCAGGAACGTCGAAGTCTCCAGATGCATCTTCAAGAACACCGACCGCGGTCTCCGTATCAAGACTAAGAGGGGAAGGGGCAACAAGTCCAACATCGAAAACATCTCCTTCGACAATATCCTGATGGACGGCGTCATGTCGTGTCTCGTGGTCAATATGTACTACTATCTCTCCCGCGATGCTTACGATCCGTATGCCGATACCAAGGAATATGTGGAACCGGATGAGAGGACACCGCACATCGGTACGTTCAATTTCAAGAATCTGAACTGTCTGAATACGAAGGTCTGTGCCGGGTACTTCTACGGTCTGCCGGAATCCAAGATCGATAAGATCATCCTGGATCATATCAATGTGACTTTTGATAAAACATTCACAAAACAAGTCGCTCCGGCAATGATCTACAACTGTGAAAAACTCAATAACGGCGGTTTCTATTTCTATAACGTCAATAAGATCGAAACCAACGAGGTCCTGATCGAAGGAGTACCATATAGAACCGAATGATTTTTATAATGAAAGTCTGTTTCAATTATTTTCATAGTTTTTCAAATGAAAGTCATTGTACAATAATATTCAGTTAGAAAGCGTTTTCACGCGCTCCGGGGGATAGAAAGGAAAAATTATGTCAAATTTGGTATTGAAAGATATAAACAAAATATATCCTAATGGTTTTCATGCGGTCCACAATTTCAATTTAGAGATCAAGGACGGCGAATTTATCGTCTTCGTCGGTCCTTCAGGCTGCGGTAAGTCGACGACACTTCGAATGATCGCAGGTCTCGAAGAGATCTCGAAAGGTGATTTCCTGATCAATGGTGTCAGAATGAATGAAAAATCGCCAGTAGACCGCGGGATCGCAATGGTCTTCCAGTCATACGCCTTATATCCTCATCTAACTGTGTATGACAATCTGGCATTCGGTCTGACACTGGAAGGTGTCGATGAGGATGTCATCGAAGAGAAGGTCCAGAGGACGGCAGCGATCCTGGGCTTGACGGATTATCTTGACAGAAAGCCGAAAGCATTGTCCGGCGGACAGAGACAGAGAGTCGCTGTCGGACGTGCCATCATCCGCCAGGTCGATATCTTCCTGATGGACGAGCCGTTATCCAACCTCGATGCCAAGCAGAGAGTCACGATGCGTTCCGAGATCACGCAGATCCACCGTTCCACTCATGCGACGACGATCTATGTCACGCATGACCAGACGGAAGCGATGACGATGGCTGACCGTATCGTCGTCATGAAAGACGGCTATGTGCAGCAGATCGGTACGCCGGAAGAATTATACTTCGATCCGTGCAACCTCTTCGTCGCCGGCTTCATCGGTGAACCGCCGATGAACTTTATCACCGGTACGATCAAGGGCAGCGAGATCACTTTCGATAAGAACGACAACAAGCTCGATGTCTCCAAGACGAGATATCAGCTCGCAGATAAAGATGTCTACTTCGGTTTCCGTCCGGAAAACATCTCCATGCATCCGGTGGAGAATGCCTATAAGATCCATGCGCTGGCGACACTGACGGAGATGCTGGGCGATTCGACCAATATCTATATCGAGATCGGCGGCGATACCGTCATCCTGAAGGTCGACCCGCACGATGCACCGAAGATGGACGAAGAATTTGACTTCTATCTCCCTTACGAGAAGGTCTACCTCTTCGATAAGGAGAGCGAGGTCGTCTTCAAGACGAAATAATACATGAGCTTCAAGCAGTATCGCGGCATCGACCTCTTACTGTTCATCGGAATGTATGGTCTGTGCGAATATCTGGCGATCAAAGCCGCTACCGTGTGGTTCGATGAGCCGTATTCGATCTCGATCATGCTGCCGATGCTCAGTATCGTGATGATGCGCTGGGACAGATACTGCATCATCCATGCACTGGTCTATGCCTTGCTGTTCGTGTATTTCCAATCGGGCAGTATTTCCCAATACTTCATATATCTGGCCGGCAATCTGGGTTTCATGCTGCTGCTGTGGTATATGAAGAAAGTCACAAAAGAACGGATAAGGGCTTCCTTCTTCGGTTCGCTGAGCTATCTGCTCATCGGATTTCTACTGATGGAGGTCTTCCGCGGACTGGCATCGATGCTCATTGCTGGCAAGGATGCCGGCGTCATATTTACATTTATCATGACGGATATGTTGTCACTGGTGTTTGCCATACTGGTGATCATCATCGTCAGAAGGATCGACGGACTCTTCGTCGATCAGAAACAATACTTACTGGAACTCAATTCTCAAGAAGAAAAAATAGATGGAGGATGGCAAGATGAATGATGAATATCTGGTTTATAACGAAGAATTGAAGCGTTATGAACTCGATCCTGAACAAGCGGTCAGGGACGATGTTGAGAAAAACCGCTGGAAACTCAACTGGCAGCTGATCGTGAAAGACTGGCGTCTGTATGTGATGCTGATCCCGATGATCTTAGTATTCCTTTTCTGGAGATACTTGCCGATGTATGAACTGCTTGGCTGTTTCAAGATCACCGAAGTCGGTAAGAAGGTCGCCGAGATGAAGTGGTGCGGATTCGCAAACTTCAAACTGCTGATGTTTGGCACTTCTACCCAGACGTCTTCGTTCTGGATGGCGTTCAGAAACACGTTCTTACTGAGCTTCTATGGCTTACTGTTCGGTTTCCCGATGCCGATCATCCTGGCTTTGTTCTTCAACGAGATCAAGTCGGATATCTTAAGAAGTATCTATCAGGTCCTGACTTACTTGCCGAAGTTCATGTCGACCGTCGTCATGACGACCTTGGTCACCATGTTGCTGAAACAGGGCGACCTGGTCTCCGGTACGGGTATCGTCTCCCTGGCTTTGGCGAAACTGGGCATCATCTCAAAAGAAGTCGCCGATGCCGGCTTACTGAACAATCCGAACTTCTTCCGTTCGATCTATCAGATCTCCGGTATCTGGGAAGGCGCAGGCTATGACTCCATCGTTTACTTCGCTGCGATCATTGCCGTATCACCGACTTCCTATGAAGCGGCACAGATCGACGGTGCCGGCAAGATGGCACAGATGAGATACGTCGTCATTCCTTGTATCTTATCGACCGTCGTCATCATGCTGATCAACCGTATCGGTTCGCTGTTGTCCATCGGCTATGAAAAAGTCATGCTGTTGTACAGAGCAAATACATTCGTAACAGCCGACGTCGTCTCGACATTCGCATATCGTCTGGGTCTGGAAGGCGGCTCGCAGGCAATGGCTTCCGCTGCCGAAATGATCAACAACATCACCGGTATGATCCTTGTCATCGGTGCAAACTCGATCGCCAGAAAAGCATCCGACGTATCGCTCTACTAGGAGGTTAGAATATGAAACGTAAACTTGAAACAAGTGAATTGATATTCAAAATTCTCTCTTATACCTTCTTAACGATATTCTCATTGGCTTGTCTGTATCCGTTCGTATATGCGGTCAGCTCATCCATTTCCGGTGCGCATGCCGTTGACTATAACGAAGTCATCCTGTTCCCGAAAGACATCCAGTTCGATGCCTTCTCTTCGATCTTCCATAACAACCAGTTCTGGAATGCGTATACCAACACGCTGTTCTTAACGGTCTACGGTACGATCTGGGCGATCGGTGTCTCCATCCTGGGCGGTTATGCACTGTCCAAGAAAAGGCTTCTGTTCCGTTCGGGCTTCAACTTCTTCTTAGTCTTCACGATGTGGTTCTCTGCCGGTATCGTTCCGCAGTATCTGAACTACCTGCAGACACAGAAAGTCTTCGCAGCTGTCGGTATCACCGACGTCAAATGGCTGATCGTCATCGCCATGGGTATGGCTGCCATGAACATCATCTTACTGAGAAATGCCTTTGAAGGCGTCTCTTCCGAGATCGAAGAAGCCGCCATCGTCGACGGTGCTACGGAATTCCAGGTCCTGACCAAGGTCTACATTCCGATGTCCCAGTCCACGATCGCAACAGTTGCCTTGTTCTTCGGTATCTCCAGATGGAACGGTTACTTCTGGGCAAGACAGATGATCGCCGCTTCCGGTTCGCCGAACGAACAGCCGCTGCAGGTCTTCATCCGACTCTTGCTGGAAGATTACACGAACCTGGAAACACTGGCTGCCTGGACGGCTCCGTATTCACCGAACTCGGCGATCTACGCACTGATCATCGTTGCGATCATCCCGATCTTAGTTATTTATCCTTTCATCCAGAAGTATTTCGCCAAAGGCGTGAATATGGGCGGTGTTAAGGAGTAAATAAAATTTTTCAAGGAAAGGAAGAAAAATGAAAAAAACATTAAAAGTACTTGTCCTTCTGCTCGCCATGTTGCTTACGTTGGTAGGCTGCTCCGGCGGGAACGGCGGCGGCGGCAATGAGCCGGCACCGGCAGACGAAGGAACTTCTTCTGCAGCTTTAGATTATGCAGAAGGAACTGAACTCAGAGTTGCCGCAGGTTACAACTCCGACAAGACCGGTATCAGCTACACGAATGCTGATGTTACCGGCAGCGGTATCACTCTGGCTGATGGTAAGACTTACCAGACAGGCGATTTCAAGCCGACTTGGCAGCACTTATCCGAACTGTTAGGGATCACTTTCATCGATAAGTATTCCGGACAGGGCACTTCCAAGGAATTCCCGGTTTGGGAAAACCAGTTAGACCAAGTCGACATCGTTGCCGGTACTGCTTCTGCATTGAATGCTGCAGGTGCTGAAGGCAAGCTTGTCAACTTAGGTGACTACCTCGATCAGATGCCGAACTTCAAGGCATATCTGGAAGAAAACCAGATCGCCAGACTGTCCATCACCGGTAACACGGAGACAGGCGCGATCTACTTCTCTCCTTACTTCGACGGTAACGACGATATCGAAAGAATGCCTCTGATCAGAGCTGACTTCGTCAAGGCATTATTGGATACTGACGGCTACAAAGGCGCTAACAGACCTTTAGCTGATTATGTTTATCAGCCATATGCTGCTGAAAACTACACGGTCGACGCTTTGACAGCTGACGGTACCGGTGTTCAGACGATCACCAAGAACGTTGCAGGCGAAAACAACATCATCAACAAGATGAATGCTCAGCCTCTGACAGGCGATGAAGCTGTCGCTATGTTCCAGGCTTACATCGATGCAACTTATCCGGGTGTCTATGCCAAGAGATCTGACCTCTTCTTAGGTTACGATGCAGCTTGGGATGCCGATGAAATGGTCGCATTGCTCAGATGTGCAGTTGCTTCTCTGAATGACAACGACGGCAACCCGATCGCCGGCTTATACTCCAGAGAAACTTCCAACCTGCAAAGAGAGATCGACTTGACTCGTTTCGCAGGTCATCTGTTCGGTGCCAGAGGTATGGAATCCAGACAGGATTACTTATACTTCGACAAAGACGGTAACTTACACGACGGCCGTCAGGAAGAAGCTTCTTACCTGGCAGTCGAAAGACTCAACAACTTAGTCAAGGAAGGCTTACTGATCACTTCCGGTGAAGCTTCTTCCAAGAACTATCTCGAAAAAGATGCAGGCTTGATGTCCTATGACTACAACCAGACACAGACCATCATGAACAACACTGTTCTTGATACTGCTGCCGGTGAAGAGTATGTCGTCATCATGGTCCCTGTTGCCAAGTGGAATGACGGCACAGGCGACAAGTGGTTCCGTTTCGCTGAGTCCTGGAGATCTGTTAAGACCGATGGTTGGGCAGTCACGATGGCCGGTGCCGGTGCTGACACCAACAAGCTCAACGCTGCTTTGACTCTGATTGACTATGCATTCTCCGTCCAGGGCCAGATCACGATGTCCTACGGTCCGGATGCCTTCATCAAGGTCAAGGATGCTTCCGTCGAAGTCAAGACCTGGGATGATGTCGCCAAGAAGTATGAAACATTCGACTTCAACGGCAAAAAGATGCCGGTCGTTGCTGACGCGACGTTCGCTGAATGCCAGAACCTCACAGGCGGTAACTACACCAACTATGCTAGACAGTACTTAGGTTCTACCCTCAACGGTTTCCCGAAGTCTCAGGCATTTGAATACCAGATGACTTCCGAGATCGGCAAGAAGGGTGCTGCCATCCTGTCTGCAGCGATCTCTCAGGGTGTCTTGAAGCATCCTCTGCTCGCTGTCAATACCGAGAACATGTGGTACACTTCTGTTCCGACCGTCTTACCGACGACTGCCGAACAGGCAAACACTCTGTCAAGCTATGCTGACTTAGTCAACAACTTCCAGTCTGCTAAGGGCGGCGTCTCCATCTTCTATGACCTCATGAAAGACGGTTACGGTTCCATTGCCGGTGCTGAAAACAATGCTGCAGCATATGCAGACTTCGTCAAGAACAACTGGTCCGGTGCTGCTTATCTGATGATCAAGCAGTCTCAGTGGAATCAGCTGAAAGCTTACTACGACACGATCAAATAATTCTGTTATTCGATTAAAACTAACCCTGGGGCTGCTTGCAGCTCCAGGGTACATACCTGAGAGGTGATACTATGTTCAAACCACAAATGAAATTTCAAAAGATCCTATTTCCCGTACTGATGGCTTTATCAGGTGTCGTTTTTGTATATTCACTGGGTATCATGACCGACATGTACGGCCTGTATCAGACTCAGGCGTTAGGCGGTGTTACCGGATCTGCGATCTTCTATGATATGCAGGGATACAACCATAACATGGTCCTGATCTCGATCGCTTTGATCATCGTCGGATGCCTGCCGTTCGTATTTGCTTCCAACACCAGAAGAAAATACTACACGGGCAATACGGTAGCAACTTATGTTCAGGCTGCAGCTCTGGTGGGAACTGCCGCGTATCTGATCATCAATTGCTTAAAATTCAGGTCACAGTTCCTCAACACGGTTGATTTCGATATGTACAAGATGATGGCTGAAACGATGAACTTCATCTACAGCGAATCGACATTCTTTTTCGATGCGGGGATCATCCTGGCATTACTGCTGATCGGCGGTGCATGCGCAGTCGTCTACAACTTAACTTGGAAAAACAAACTAGTAAAGCAGGAAAATGCGATATTGGAAGGAGAAACGATCAATGGATAAAGACAGAATCAAACTGGATAGGATGCGTTATGTCAAAGACAATATGCCTTCTAACTTCGCTATACTGGCTATCGTCTTTGATGTGCTTTACTTCGTTTTAATCTATAAAATCAACAACGAATTCTTCTACAACTTCCTGATCGGTGTCTCGATCATCGTCAACCTGCTGTTCATGCTGTTTGGCTTCTGGTCATCGATCGAAGTGAAAAACTATCATGGCAAATTCGGTTACTTCATGATCGCACTTGGTGTAGTGCAGATCATCCGTATCTTCGTCTATCCGATGAGAGCCCATGCGGCGACTTATCTCGGACCGGACGGATCGGCAGTACCGGTCATGAACAATTCTCAATTCATGCTCTCGATCGTCTATCTGTGTGCAGCTGCTGCATTCATGATCATCGGCGGTCTCATGAGCATCAAGAATTCCAGGACCTTACAGAACTATCTGGATTCCATAGAGAAGAAATAGAAGGGGGGAGATAATTATGGCAAGTCTATCATTACAACATATAGATAAGATCTATGACAATAATGTCCAGGCCGTCTATGACTTCAATATGGAGATCAATGATGGTGAATTCATCGTCTTAGTCGGTCCTTCCGGCTGCGGTAAGTCCACGACGTTAAGAATGGTCGCCGGTCTTGAAGATATCTCGAACGGCAAACTGTACATCGACGGCAAAGACTGCACACAGCTCCCGGCAAAGGACAGAGATATCGCGATGGTCTTCCAGAACTACGCTCTGTACGGCCATATGACGATCTATGAAAACATGGCATTCTCTCTGATGCTGGCTAAGGAAGACAAATATGTCATCCACGAAAAAGTCATGGCAGCTGCAGAGATCCTCGGTCTGACACAGCAGCTCAACAAAAAGCCGAACCAGCTGTCCGGCGGTCAGAGACAGCGTGTCGCCATGGGTCGTGCGATCGTCAGAAATCCGAAAGTCTTCTTGTTTGACGAGCCTCTGTCCAACCTTGATGCGAAACTGAGAGGTTCGACCAGACGTGAGATCAAACTATTACACAAGAGATTAGGCACGACGATGATCTATGTCACACACGACCAGACCGAAGCTTTGACGCTTGCGGACCGTATCGTATGTATGTCTATGGGTCATGTTCAGCAGATCGGTACTCCGCTGGAGTTATACGATCATCCGAAAAACCTCTTCGTTGCTTCCTTTATCGGTCTTCCGCCGATGAACTTATACAACCTCAAGAAGGAAGACGGCAAGTTCTATGTCGAAGGCATCGAAGCCAAGCTTCCTGAAAGAGTCGCCAAAGCGGCCAATGCTTCCGATAAGAACGAATTCGTCTTAGGTATCCGTCCGGAGGATATCCATCCGGGTGATGACTATGTGCTCGATGTCAACCTCAACGAAAATACCGGTCACTTCACTCTGACTCATGGCAAACTGTTCGGCAAGACATCCTGCGCGAAGTTCAGAGACTGGCAGAGATTCCAGGTCGGCGATCAGGTAAAGGTCAGATTCGACGAAGAAAGGATCCATCTCTTCGACGCTGAAACCACGGAAGCGATTATTTAGGAGGAACAATAGAATGGCTGAAGAAAAAAGAAATAAAGGGTTCGCTGAATCCAAGCGTAAATTTATTGTTTCACTCAAGAAAAGACCTCACAACATCCCGTTGTGCATGATGGTGATCGCCTTCATCGTCTATTCCTTCAATCTTACAAAGGTCTCCAATACGACCGCTGTCGTCAACAGACCGTTCATGGGATTGTGTGAATTCGTGATCATGCTGTTCTCGATCCTGGCATTCGTTGCCTTCCTGAACGCATATCCGAAGAGACAGAAACCGATCTTACCGATGGTCATCCTCTTGTATCTGCTTGAAGGTATCGTTGCCTTTGCTGACGTCATCTATCTTTCCAAGATCGCGGAAGGTCTGCAGACCATCCAGATCAATGCCTCTAGGCAGTTCATCCCGCAGGCGCAGTCGATGCTGACGATCCACATCGTTTTAGTTGCAATATCCATCGTTCTGATCGCTTTGATCCCGGTCATCGGCAAGGCGCTCAACAAGATCGATACTTCTGTTGCGATCGCCGAGAACGAAGACGTTTCGATCGAACTTGTTTCGGATGATTCCGCTGAAGCTGTACGTTCCGGCGGTAAACGTCACGAAAACGAAAATTAATCAATAACTATGTCAAAAAGAAAAAACAAAGAGATCCCTCAGGCTGAAAAGGACTATTATAAGCTGAAAACGGATGCGGTCGACCGTCTGGCAGAAGCCAATAAAGGTAATGCCAGAAAGGTATCGGATCAGGAATTAAATCAGTATAAGAGTTCTAAATTAGGCGCGATCCCCGTTTGGGTCAAAGCCTTATTCATCAAGTTCTGGTTCGCGGGAGCTGTTTGTTTTTTCTTTTACTGGGGGCTTTCGATGTACCTGCCGAACTGGCTCGATCAATTGTTCGTGTTTGGCATCGGTCTGGGCATCGTGACCGATCTGCTTACCAGTAATGTACTTAAATTCATCAGCGGAGACGATAAGGAATACTATCCGTACATCATGTTTCCTTCCGGCAAGTATTGGACTTTCTTTGCCAACATCCTTTATGCCTTCGTCTTGCTGATGCTGACGGTCGGATTCTACTGGCTGATCCATGCCAATGTCGAACCGATCTTCTTCGGGATCATTTATACAGCTTTCGATATGCTGTTCATCAAGGCAAAAGACCTGCTTATGGAGAAATTCTTCCACAAGCAGGGAACATCTGCTGGAAAGGGGAAATGATGTCTAAAAAAGTAGTCGCTTTCGGCGAGATCATGTTACGGCTTACACCTCCGGATTATACGACGATCTCGGAGGCAAAGAATTTCATCGCTAACTACGGCGGTGCCGAAGCAAACGTCTTGGTCTCTTTGTCGCATCTCGGCAATCCGACCGATTTCTTGACCAGAGTGCCGAACAATCAGCTCGGCGAATCGGCGATCATGCATCTGAAAAGACACGGTGTCGGTACCGACCATATCTTGAGAGGTTCATCCAACCTGGGCATGTATTTCGTCGAAACGGGTTTCGGCGGACGTCCGAGCAAAGTCATCTATAACCGCGCTCACTCCGCGATCACCAGGATCGGCGAAGATGACCTGGATTATGATGAGATCTTCAAGGACGCCGAATGGTTCCATATGTCCGGTATCACACTGGCGATCCACGAGAAATGTCGCAATGTTGCGTATAAATGCCTGGAAGCCTGTGAAAAATACGGCGTAAAAGTATCATTTGACTTCAACTACCGTTCCAAACTCTGGACGATCGAAGAAGCCAAACCGCATTTCCAGAAAGTGATCCAATATGTCGATGTATTGTTCGCAAACTTCTTCGACCTGAACACGATGCTCGAGATCCCGGTCGATCCTCATCTTGAGACACCGGAAGAAAAACGTCTCGATGTGGCGAAGAAACTGATGGATCAAACCAAAGTCAAATACCTCTTCGGTACGGACAGGATCGTCCATACCGCTACGGATAATTCGCTTTCCAGCTATTGCATCCGCAAGGATGGCATCTGCTTCAAAGAGGGACCGATCCGCTTCTCGATCTATGACCGGATCGGCGGCGGTGATGCCTTCTCGAGCGGTATCATCCACGGTCTTCTGAAAGATTACGATAATCCGAAATATGCATTGAAATTCGGTCTTGCAACTTCGGTACTGAAACATACTTTATACGGCGATGCTTCCGTATTATCGGAAGAGGAAGTCGTCGAATTCATGCAGACAAACGGCAACGCAGCTGTACAAAGATAGGAGTAACACAAATATGAAAGAATTCATGGGAAAAGATTTTCTGTTGAGCAACGAAACAGCGAAGCATCTCTATCATGACTATGCGGCAAAGATGCCGATCATCGACTATCACTGCCACATCTCTCAGAAAGAGATCTACGAGAACAGAAAGTTCTCGACGATCACCGAAGTCTGGCTCGGCGGTGACCACTACAAGTGGAGACAGATGAGAGCCAACGGCATCGATGAGAAATACATCACCGGCGATGCCAGCGACCTGGAAAAGTTCAAGGCCTGGGCTGCCACCCTGTCAAGGCTGATCGGCAACCCGCTGTATCACTGGAGCCATCTGGAACTGCAGAGATACTTCGGCATCTACGAACCACTGACTGAGGACAACGCTGAGGAGATCTTCAACAAGTGCAATGAAGTCCTGCAGAAGCTGCCGGTCAGAAAGATCCTGGAAGACTCCAAGGTCAACATCATCTGCACCACCGATGATCCCTGTGATGATCTGCACTATCATCAGCTGTTAAAGGAAGACAAGTCCATCAAGACCGTCATCGTACCGTGCTTCCGTCCTGACAAGGCCAACAACATTGAAAAGCCTGACTATCTCGATTACCTCGCCCGTCTGGAAAAGGTAAGCGGCAAAAAGATCGCTTCCTTCAAGGATCTCTGCGCAGCTCTCGATGACCGCATCGACTTCTTCGGCTCCATGGGCTGCAAGGCTTCCGACCATGCTCTGGAATACGTCATGTACGCCCCAGCCAGCGATGAGGAGATCGAGAAGATCTTCGCTTCCCGCCTGGCCGGCAACCCGGTTACCAAGGAAGAGGAACTGAAGTTCAAGACCGCCTTCATGAGACACGTAGCTTCCGTTTACCATAAGAAGGGCTGGGTAATGCAGCTGCACTATGGCTGCAAGCGCGACAACAATACCGACATGTTCAACAAGCTGGGACCTGATACCGGCTACGATACCATCAACAACTATGCCCCGACCAGCCAGATGGCCGACTTCCTGGATTGCCTGAACAAGGAACACAATCTGCCGAAGACCATCATCTACTCCCTGAACCCGGCCGACAATGCCGGCATCGTCACCACGATGAACTGCTTCCAGGGCGAAGGCATCAAGGGCAAGCTGCAGCACGGTTCTGCCTGGTGGTTCAATGACCACAAGGCCGGCATGCTGAGCCAGATGGAGACCCTGGCCAATGACGGAATGCTGGCGAATTTCGTAGGCATGCTGACAGACTCCAGAAGTTTCCTGTCCTATACCAGACATGAATACTTCCGCCGCATCCTTTGCGACTTCATCGGCGACCTGGTCGAAAACGGTGAATATCCGGCCGACGAAAAGCTGCTGAAGGAAATGGTTGAGAACATCTCCTACAACAACGCCGTAAACTATCTGGGTTTCAATGATTAACATTGATGACCGATCTTATCAGACCTTGAGTGAAGCCCTGATGGCGGCAGACGGCATTGACCCCGTTGTCATCGATCTGAATGGCGTGATCCATGGCCAGCAGATCATCGACCGTCCCAATGTCATCATCCGTAACGGCACCTTCGTCAATGACTTCGGAGCCTATGAGATCATGGCTGACGGCCAAAAGCGGGGAACCTTCCGCAGCTATACCCTCTACGTGGCCGCGGATAACGTTACCCTGGAAAACGTCAGAGTGATCAATGAAGCCGGTTATCACCACGGTCAGGCCATTGCCTTAATGATCGACGGCGATAACTTCCGGGCGGAAAGGTGTGGGATCTCGTCCTATCAGGATACCCTGTTTCTGGCCCCCTTGCCGCAAAGCGAGTATGAAAAGGGCGGTTTCAGGGGACCGCTGGAAAACAAGCCGCGGATCATGCGAAGGGCCGTTTTCGAAAACTGCCTGATCGAGGGATCGGTCGACTTCATCTTCGGCGGCGGTCAGGGATACTTCCATGACTGTGAGATCCGCTCCCGCAACATTCAGGAGCCGGTAAACGGTTATGTCTGTGCCCCATCAACGCCCCAAGAGGAGAGGTACGGCTTCATCTTTGACCAGTGCCGCTTCACTTGTGAACCCGGGATGCGGGACAGCGTCTACCTGGCCCGTCCCTGGCGCGATCACGGCAAGTGCCTGATCGTCAACAGCGTCATCTCTGACCACATCCGTAAGGAAGGCTACAGCGACTGGGATAAGCCCTGGGCGCAGAAAACCTGTGAATTCAAGGAATTCAACAATGTCAGCCGCCGCAAACCGGAAAGGGTCAACTGGCTGAAACCGGTCAGCGCTGAAGACCTCCAACAGGTCCTGAATCTGAAAGAAAACAACGTCCTGATGTAAGCATCAGGGCGTTTTCCTTAGGACAATCCGGTTTCGGGAACTAACAGTATTCAGAGATTTATTGTATCAGATTCTTGATAGGTGATACAATAAACGATACAATAAAACGGGGAGGGGTTTTCATGAACAGAAGAGAAGGCGAGACCATTGAATTCAAGAAGAGCACCAGCGAACTGAAGCAGGGGGTCATTTCCCTGGCTTCCATGCTCAACCGCCGGGGAGAGGGAACGCTGTACTTCGGCATCCTGAACAGCGGGGAGATCGTCGGACAGCCGATCGGTGAGAAAACGACCCGGGATATCTCCCGGGAGATCCGCAATTACCTGAAGCCGACCGTCTTACCGGCCATTGAGATATTACAGCAGGGGGAACGCCAGTACATCCGGGTAACCGTCAGCGGCAGTGAAAAACCCTATTCAGCCTATGGGAGATATTACGTCCGGAGCGATGATGAGGATCTGATCATGGATAACGACACCCTCTATGCCGCCTTCCGGGAGAATGAACTGGATTATTCCCGCTGGGAAAACACTCTGACGGAGTACTCCGTTACGGAAGTCGATGAGGAGCGGGTGATCCGTTATTTCAACGAAGCCAATGCCTGCGGCCGGATCAGCTATGTCTACCGGGATCTGGAAGAAGCCCTGCAGAAACTGAAACTGCTGAGGGAAGGCAAACTGACCAACGCTGGTTATTATCTGTTTTCTAAAAACCGCCCGCTGAAGCTGAAACTGGCCGTCTTCAATACTGACGAAAGGATTTCCTTCTCCTATGTTGATCTGTTTGAGGGCAACATCCTGGAATGCATAGAAGCTGGTCGGCAGTTTGTATCCCGCTACATGAACTGGTCAGCGGATATCGTCGGGATGAAGCGGGTCGAGGTACCGGAGATCCCGCTGGAAGCGGTCCGGGAGATCATCGTAAACAGCTTTGCCCACATGAAATACCATGACTGTCAGGCCATCAATAACATGATATACTTTACACCAACTAAACTCAGGATCATCAATGCCGGCGGTCTGCCTCAGGGCGTCCGGCCGGAGGACTTTGCGGAAGGCCGCAAGGCACCGCTGCTGCGCAACCCTCTGATCGGCATGACCCTCTACAAGAACGGAACGATCGACTCCTTCGCTACCGGTTTTGAAAAAACCTTCCGGCTGTGCCGGACAAGGAGAATCAGTTATGAATACGCCGATAACGGAACGGACTTCAGCTTTACCTTCATCCGTAATCCCGGACCGGCTGCCGAGGCAGCAGATGATTACATAAGCGAACGCCGGGATAATCTTCTGCGGATTATAGAAAAGGATGGCCGCTGTACCCGGGAAACGCTGGCTGCCAGAACCGGGCTCTCCAGTGCCACGGTCGCGAGGGAACTGAAGGCCCTTCAACAGCTGGGATTACTGGAAAGGCGCGGCTCCAATAAGAACGGTTTCTGGGTCGTCATCCGGAAATGAGCATCAGAAAGCCTCAGATGTCTGAGGCTTTTTCGTTATTGAGCTCGGACCTCGGAAAGGATCGCTGCCAGCCGATAGGCCAGGCCGTCGATGACTTCCAGGGAGAGGGAACAGATGGCGATGCGGATGCCCTTGGGGAAGATGACCCCGTAGATGTCATTTGCCATCAGTTTCTCATAATAGGCCTGTTTGATGTCTTCACCGATTCGCAGGGTGATGAAGAAGCCTTCTTCAAAGGGATATATCGGCAAACCGCATTCGCCAGCCTGTCTGACGAACAGCTGGGCTCTTTCATAGAGTTCTCTGATGGAGCGCTGTTTTTCCGCCAGGTATTCCGGCTGATGTTCCGTCATCAGGACAGTGAAGCAGTCCATGAAGCCGTTGTTGACGTTGCTCCAGAAACTGCGGGCGGTCCGTAAGAAGCTGTTATAGAGGTGATTGACCTTTTCGGGATCCTTATTGAGGATGATCAGGTCACCCAGACGCATGCCGTAGGCGGTCAGGCTCTTGGAACAGCTGAAGGCGATCAGGATGGTAACCTTACTGTCTGCCTTGTTGAAGGCGGCCATGTATTCGGTGGCCCTGGCGCAATCGCGGGCAAAATCCAGGTAGGCGATGTCGTTGATGACTACCACTTCGCCATCCTGTGACAGTTCATTGAAGAAGTCGATCAGCTCTTCCCATTTATCTCTTCCTAAGGAGATGCCGGTAGGATTCTGACAGGGGTCATTGATGACGATGACGACCTTGTGCTGCTGGGCCATGACTTCCCGGCAGGCTTTCTTAATGCCGTTAATGGAGGCCTTTCCGTCTTCAAACATCTCGTAGGTGACGATCGGACATTCATTCTGGCGGGCCATCAGGCGGTAGCTGCCCCAGGCGATCTCGGGAATGATCAGGGTCTCACGGTGGTTGAGGCAGTTGAAGACCGGCAGGCAGATGGCACCGGTTCCTCCCGGCGTCGCCACACAGCGGTGGGGAAGCTTAAGATTATCAAGGCGGTTGAGCCAGTTGAAGACGGCTTCGTTATAGTCAGCGTTTCCCTGGATGCCGCCGGCATAGCTGGCCTTGCGGCGATTGGAAACGGCATTGTAGACGTCATAGACGCTCTTAAAGGCGGTAATGGCATTGTCAGAACCGTAAAGGGAGCCGATCGTGGCATTGATGGCCGGTCTTCCGT
>JAIKXJ010000028.1 GCA_024684175.1 Erysipelotrichaceae bacterium | reverse complement strand
CGTTACTGGCCGGACTATGGTTTCTACCGCGATCTCGCCAGATTCCTGCTGGGGCTCCTGGTGATACTGATCATCCTGAAGCCTTTCATCAGAAAGAAACTGAAAGACCGCGTCTCCTATCAGATCGAATACGACGGGGAGATCGTCGGATAAAGAAAAAGGCGTTTGCCTTTTTTTAAATGAAACCTAGATGTTCCAGCACCGTCTTGACCCCGATCAGGATCAAGATGATGCCACCGGCCATAGTCGCCTTATCCTTCAGCAGCAAAGCGATGCGCTTGCCCAGCCGGTGCGCGATCATGCAGATGAGGAAGGTGACGATAAAGATCACGAAACAGCTGAACAGCGGAGAGACCGGAAACTCCGGCAGGATGATGCCGGAACTCAAGGCATCGATCGCTGTTGCGATCGACTCCGTCAGCAGGATCTTTGTGGAGAACTGCGAAGACTTCTCTTCGATCGCTTCCTTGTCGAAAGATTCCCTGATCATGCCGATGCCGATGACTGACAGTGCGATCAGGACCACCCAATGGTCATATCTCTCGATATAGCTCAGAAACGGCGTGAAAGCCAGATAACCCAGCAGAGGCATCAGGCCCTGGAAAAAGCCAAAGGAAAAAGAAGCCGCAAACATCTGCCTGTAACCATAATTCCTGTATTTGATGCCATTGACGATGGAGACCGCCATGGAATCCATCGCCAGGGCTGCTCCCAGTAAAAACAATTCGATCATAAGCTTTTATAGATCTATCCTGTAACGGAAGATATATTTTTTCTTCTCTCCCGCTGCATACAAGGGATGGCCAGGGGGAACTTCGACCAGTTCCAGCAGCTCACCACCCAGTTTACGCAATGTCTTGTAGGATGCCACATTCTCCGGAGAACAGGTGATGATCAGCTCCTTCATCCCGAATTCCTCTTTCGCAATGTCGAAGAGGACTCTGCAAGCGTGATAGGCATAGCCGTTTCCCCTATGCGCGCGCTGAACATTGTAACCGATGTGACCGTAATAATACATGTTTCCTTCCACCGTCAGACGCAGATCGATCGTGCCGACCTTCTCTTTGCTGTCATGTAAAAGGATATCGTAGTAGATTGCAGGAACTCCGTCATAAGCGCTGTGCTTATCGACGCGGTGTTTTTCCCTCAGATCTACGATCGGGCCTTCATGATCCTTTTTTCTATCAAAGAAACTAAACAACCCCATAACAAAGATTATACAACTTAAAAGCCTTCTCACGAAGGCTTTCACTTTATTATGATCTTCTTCTTTACTCGATGATCTCCGCTTCCTTCACAGACAGAAGCTCTCTGATCCTTCCTTCCTCATCGGCTTTCACCGTAACGGTATCGCCTTCTTTGATGAAAGAGAATCTCAGATCGCCATCCGCCATCGTGTACCAGTAGATCATACCGCCCGCATCTTTGAACAGGACGATGCTGTTCCCCTCCTTGACGATCATCTGAACTTCATTGGCTGTGAACGTCACATCCTTCAGTTCTGAGCTGTCTCTGCCATCCGCCGAGATCAAACGGAGATAATTGCGATAAGCCTCATCTACAGTCTGACCTGTCGCAACGATCTGATAGTTCTCATAGCTGACGAACGCATAGCTCTTGATCAGATTGGCGCCATCGACCAGACCCATGAAATAAGTCGGTCTGTCATCGACATTGACCATGCTCGGGAAGATCGCCGTGTAATGATACTGCTGCAAGGCACCTTCCGCTGAACTTCTGGCTGAATACTCTTCAGCACCGGCCCTTCTGATATAGGCGATCTCTCCGTTTCGAAGATCCACATAGGCGAATCCGACATTGGACTCATCCTTGCCCACGCTGGTCACTCCTGTGTAGATGTGGACGTTGCCATCAAACTGCACATAGGCATAGTCGTCCGTGAACTCGACGACACCCTTCTTTGCCCAGTTGAACAGGCCGTTCTCGTAACGCTTGCTCTGCCTGAACTGATCGTAGATCACGCCGATCGGATAGACGTTATCGACCCAGGCAGGAACTTCTTCCTTGCTGTAATAATCACTTTGTCCATTGACCGGATCGGTTATATAAACGCCCTTGACATCTCTTGTCTTGCCCACCCAAGTCACACGGTAGACCGGCGTGACCCAGTAAGGCTTGCTCTGCTCATCCAATTCGAATTTGGAAGGACCCATGATCGCAAACGGATCGGTGAAGAAGAGATGACGGTAGAGATTGTGATTGAAATAAGCGCTCTTCATATATCTCATACCCTCGCTTCTGACCAGCTTCGCCTCACCGGAATTGCAGTCGACCAGGATGTATCCCGGAGTCGTCCTTGTCGCAAAGTATCTGTACAGGCCGCCGAAGTCGATCGGCGTGACTCTGCTGAGCTTGCCGTTGATGACGATCTGCACCCAGTCATCACCGACCGCATACTGTGAGACCTCTTCTGAACCCAATGTGCCGAAGACCCTGTCTCCCAGCTGCTGAGCTGTGTTCTTGTCGACAAGCTGGACCTGTGTCGCATCGAACTGCGGGATGCTGGAGAAATCGTTCTCCGATATCACAGACTGATTCTTGTAGTTGTGCAGTCCTCCGGAAAAAGGAGCGCCACCCAGTACAGCGATCAGATATGCCGCAAGCACGATGATCGGGAAATAAGACAACCTGATCACTTTCTTCTTGTCGTTGACCGTGATCTTCTTGCCTACCACCGACAGATAAAGGATGGCCAGCAGGAAGAGCAGTTCCGTCAGAAAAGCTCCTGAATGCCAGTTGATCGGGATGCAGAAGAGATACTGCCCGATCAGCACGATCAGCGTAACACTGATCAGACACAAAGCAGCCTTCAAACCAAATCCATTCTTTTTCTTGTTCATATTCATTCACCTCTCAATCCTTTCAGATTGACTTCGATCTTTTTCAGACAGAGACCCGAGATATACGCATAGACCATGACCTTCAGAGCCAATGTCAGCTTATCCATATTCGCTTCATCCTCATTTTTCAGGATCTCCACGATGCTGTTTTCGATATTCTCTCCCTCCAGGGAAAGCTCATTCAGATTCTTGACTGCCTTGCAGAAATAATCATAGAGCTTCGTCTCGGAGATGATATCATCGCTTTCGTCATCCGTGTCGCCGTTTATCAGCATCATTAGTTCTCCGATCTCCTCGATATTCATGCATTCTCTCAATGCCGATATCAACAGGATCCTGGAAAGATGCCTTTCATAGTATTTCTTCTGATCGGGATGAGGCACGTAGCCCCTCTTGACCCAGTTCTGTATCGTGGAACTCTGCAAGCCCGTGATACGGCAGATCTGTCCAAGAGAGAGGCCGCCTGTGATCTCGATCATCGGTCTGAGCACAGAAAACGCATCATCACTTTGTCCGTATTCGATATTCGTTCCCGGAATCAGCATGTCTTTCATAGATCTTTTCCTTCCTTATTATGAACGGGGAAATGAAGTCCGCTGTCATTCCCCGTATTCTGATTCATTTATCTCCAATAGTAATAACGTCTGAACCTTCTGGGTCTGAATAAGAGATACAGGATCCCGAAAGGGCTAAAGAAGAAGGCAATGCGGATGAACAATCCGACAAAAGCCATCAGAACATATAAAGCTAATGCAAATATGATCATCATTCCAAACATTTCATTCACCTCCATAAATCACAATGACTGACCGCAAGATCATTCATCAGCGGCGAACTGCTTTCGGCAAGCCGGAAAAGCCATTGATGAATATAATGATCGGCTCGATTCCATAACAGAACACCTCCTTTATGGTAATTTGATTATATCAGAGGTTCATATGACTGTCAACATAGAAAAATAAAAAAGTCATTTTTCATGACTTTCCTTCATCTAAGCTTCTCTATACCCTCTTCGATCTGCTGAAAGACTTTTTCAAAATTATCGGTATACCAGGGATCTTCGATATCATAGGGACACAGCTTAGAGATCTTATGCTTTGGATCATCCAGGATCCTCAACATGCTTCTGATATTATAAGAATCCATGACGTAGATCTTATCAAAACGTTCATAATCTTCCTTTTCGATCCTTCTGGCACGGTGCCTTCCATAAGGGATCCCGTGAGCGTCAAGACATCTTTTTGCCCGAGGATAGATGTCATTACCCTCTTCTTCGTAAGAAACGGCAGCCGATTCACAATATAGATCCGGCCGCATCTTCTTACATATATATTCTGCCATGACGCTGCGACAGATGTTCCCATGGCAGACGAACAATACTCTTGTCATTCGGTATCCTTTCTTACTTCAAATATAATATTCTTTCTCTTTCTCACTTATACACTATCCGGAAACCAGCCCATGTTGAAACGGACTTCCTTACGCTGCAGATCGCTGTTCGTATAACAGCACGAATCAAAGCCGATCAACACGAATCCCTGATGCAGGTAGAAATCGACAGCATTGACATTGGATGACTGTGTTTCCAGCATCAAAACGCGATAGCCTTTCTGAACGGTCATTTGCTTAGCCAGGTCGATCAAACGCTTGCCGTACCCCTGCCCTCTGATCTTTTCTCCCACAAACAATTCCGTGATCAAAAGCCTGTTCGACCATTCTTCGGGACATACTTCGATCGCCGCCAGCAGTTCTCCGTCATCCACGATACCAAATGCTTCCGCATCCTCCCACCAGTCTTCATATAACTTATCCGGATAATCTCCGTCCTCCGGCACATGGGTGAACGGCCTTTCAAACTTTTTCTTCTGGATGGGGATAGAAAAGCCGTCTTCCGTTTTATCGACCGAGATGTCATAGTAGTATTCCGACGTATAGGCGACGGGAAGGGGCGTCCCTTTCCATTTTTCTTTATCCAGTCTTCTGATATCCAATTCCATTTATCATCTCCGCATAATTCTTTTGCCTTATAAATCAGCACTGATATATTTATCATGCCATACTTTTATATTTTACATGACAGTAAATCACCGGTACGAGAAGAAACGGATCTTTTATCGGTTCTTCCAATAAGCTTACTGCTCTTGAGAAATGTGTTTCCACGCTGACAAAAACAGACTGCGGTCATAGCATTCAATTCATATGAAAACTCCCTTTGCAGGGAGTTTTTCTGTTTCCGATCTGTCTTTGTAAAGATCAGATTGCAGGAGATTCGATCAGATCGGATCTGTTATTTTCTTTTTTGTTTCCGATGATCCATGCAGTCAGCAGGGATGCCAGTGGGAAGAGGACCATCATCAGAGTGTATCTGTCTGTGAGGACCATCATTCCGTTCATGTCTTCCGTCAGAAGGAAGAAGAGGATGGCAAGAGCTGCCGGGATGATGCCGAGGAGCTTGGAGAAGCTGTTCTTTCCTGCATTTTCATCCTTTTCTTTTCTGTTCATCGTGAGGATCATTCCCAGGATGGATACTAAGGTACAGATCAGATTGACAAGAGCCCAATTACCGACTGCTTCGGTGATTTCCGGAGCGGCCTGCGGAACGACTGTTTCCGGAACCAGGATCTCGACTGTTTCTGCTGCTTGAGCCTGAGGTAAGACTTCGTCTTCGATCTCATGGACTTCTGGAGCATTCGTGTTTGCGGATACGGTCATGACTGGTGAGAATACGACTGCTTCCTGGATCGGAGCGATCTCTTCAGTGACTGTTTCTTCTTCGGAAACTTCGATCACTTCTTCGTTCTTGATCTCTTCGTTTACTTCTTCATTGTTCTCTTCGACTTCGACGATCGGAACGATCTCTTCAGTGACTGTTTCTTCTTCAACTGTTTCGACGACTTCCTCTGTCTTGATCTCTTCCGTCGTTTCTTCGATGTTCTCTTCGACTTCGACGACCGGAGCGATCTCTTCAGTGACTGTTTCTTCTTCGATGACTACAGGGGCATCTCCGATCATCAGTGTTGCCTGATAATCTCTGTGGTAATAACCTTCCAGATATGGATAACCGTCTATACCGGCTGTGCCGCTGTTGATAAGGGACCATTTTGGCCAGTTTTCAGCCAGATAACCGCCGCCGTAAGTAGACTTATTAAGTTTGTCCAATTTCATGAAGTCTATAGTGTAGTAATGGAACCCTTCTCCATCACCGGCTACCGGTCCGTTCGGTCGGTATGCGTAAGTTTCGCCGTTGTATTCGAGCGTCAGATCGGTGAAATCATAGTCTTCGATGCTGTATTGTTCTTTATTCAGTTTCGTTCCGAAGGAGATGAATCTGGAATCGACCGCCTGGAAGTCTTCGGTGTATTCGATACCGTAGTACTTGCCATTGCCGTTTCCGTTTTTGCCATCGCCTAAGCGAACACCGGTCAGAAGCTTGTTGCTGGTCATCGGAGTAGTCAGGGTCAGATACCAGTTACGATGGAAAGTGATGTTGTCGTTGCCGAGCGATTCGAAGCTCTCGATACCTTCGACACTGTCGCTTGGTCTGAATCTGGCTGCCGCAACTGCCTCAACGCGGTCCAGCCTTCCCGTGAAGTAAGGTTGACCTTCTTTGGCAACGCTTTTTTCAACAAAACTGAAACCGCCGGTGGTGATGACCAGATCAGTCAGATCGTAATCTGCGATCTCATACTCGTTTTCCAAGAGGTCATATCTCTTGTTTCCGTTCTCTTTATGGAATTCGGATGCGGTTTTTGCCGTGGTGATTCCATTTTCCTGTGTGTTCAAGCTGATGTAGCTCTTACCGTCATTGAGGGAGATGTAGTTGTAAAGGGTGTAGCTTGCATTAGGTGTTTGTTCGGTTTCTTCGACGACCGGAGTCTCATCTTCGATCTGAGCGATCTCCTCGGTAAGGACAGGGAGTTCTTCGGAAGTCTCATTTGAAACTTCTTCTGCCTCAAGACCCGCTTCCTCGGTTTCCTGGTCGATGATCGCAGCTTCTTCGGTCGGTTCGATTTCTTCCGGAAGACTTGACAGTTCTTCGGAAGCTTCTTCGGTCGGTTCGATCTCTTCCGGAAGGCTTGACAATTCTTCGGAAGTTTCTTCGATCTGGATGCTGTATTCTTCGATCGCTTCGTTTTCCTCTTGTGTACCTGCATTTTCCGTTTCCGGTGCAGCAGGTATTTCGATGTTTTCGCTGCTTTCTTCTGTCAGATCGAGAACTTCTTCGGTTGCCGGTCCGGAAACCGGTTCTTCTTCCGCATATGCTCTGTAAAATCTGACATTCAGTGCGATCATGGTCACCATGATCACCAATACAGTTTTCTTCAGGTTCTCTTTGACGTTTTTCATCTTCTTATCTCCTTTGCGTTTTTCAGATCTCCTTTTTACAACTTTATTCTATGAGAGACATATACAAAGAATTAGTCTAAAAAAAGTATTCAGAACGGTAATTATATATTTTTTTAGATTTTTTATGAGAAATAATCTGTTTTTCCTGAATAAAAACTGAGATTTCGGCACTTTTCTGCTTACTTTTCGAAACGACCCTGACTGTTATTCCTGTTTCATCGGGAGAGACGCCTAAAAACGTATCGGCTTTTTCAGATCTTCATTTTCATCCAAAACAAATACAATAGACTACAATAAAAATATGAACGCATACCAATCCTATTATCCAAGACCTCTATTGAAAAGGAATTCTTTCTTTTCTTTATGCGGAAGCTGGGATCTCAACGGTCAGAACATCGATGTCCCCTTCCCGCCGGAATCCAAAGCTTCTTTCTATCATGGCCCATTGAAAGAATTCTCTTACACCATGACCTTTTCTCTTCCGAATGATTTCATCAAAGAAAACGACAAAGTCATCCTTCATTTCGATGCGGTCGATCAGATCGCCGACGTCTATCTCAATGATGTCTTTCTCGTACACCACGAAGGCGGCTATCTGCCCTTTTCTGCTGACATCACTTCCCATCTGAAACAAAAGAACATCCTCAAAGTCCTCGCCAAAGACGAGCTCGACCTTTTCTATCCTTACGGCAAACAATCCGCCAAGCCTTCCGGCATGTGGTATACGCCGGTCTCCGGCATCTGGCAGAGCGTCTGGATCGAAAGCTATCCTAAAGACGGGATCGATGACCTGAAGATCGAGACTGACGATCACACTTTGAAACTGCACATCGAATCCGAAAGCGAAAGATTCAAAGTCAGCTTTGAAGACTATGAACAGACCTTTGATGAAAAAGACATCGTCATCGATGTCAAAAAGCCTCATCTCTGGGACACGGAAGACCCTTATCTTTACGACCTGAAGATCGAAACGAAAAACGATATCGTCACTTCCTACTTCGCCTTGCGCAAGATCGAGACAAGAAAAATCGACGGTCACCCCCGCCTTTTCCTCAATGGGAGACCGCTGTTCCTCAACGGACTGCTCGACCAGGGCTATTTCGAAGAAGGCATCTTCCTGCCGGAAAAGCCGCAGGACTATGAGACCGAGATCCTGGCCGTCAAAGAGATGAGCTTCAACTGTCTGAGAAAACACATCAAGGTCGAAACGCAGGCTTACTATCATTATTGCGATCTTCATGGCATCCTGGTCTTACAGGATATGGTCAACAGTGGTCCCTACCGTTTCTTCCGGGATACTCTCCTGGCAACGGTCGGCCTGAGCCGCCTGAAGTGTCCGATCGAAGATCAAAAGCGTTACGATTTTTTCCTGAAACACTCCCGTCAGACGATCGAACATCTGCGGTCTCACCCCTGTATCATCGGTTACACGATCTACAACGAAGGCTGGGGTCAGCAGGATGCCTCCAGGACCTACGACGAACTCAAAAAGCTCGATCCTTCAAGACTTTTTGATTCCACTTCCGGCTGGTTCTTTGATGATCATTCCGACTTTGATTCCTATCATATCTACTTCCGCAACAAAGTCCTCAAGGGCTCCGAAAAACTGCTTCTTTTATCCGAATGCGGCGGCTTCATCCGCCAGATGAAAGAAAACCCCAAGAAAGCCTGGGGTTACGGCAAGGCAGACAGTGAGGAAGAACTGACCGATAAGATCATCGAGATGCACGAAGAGATGGTGCTTCCTTCGATCGACAACGGTCTGGTCGGTTACATCATGACGCAGATCAGCGATGTCGAAGGCGAAGTCAACGGACTCTTCACTTACGACCGCAAGGAATGCAAAGTGAATAAAGAAAAGATCCGTCAAGCCAATCGAAGACTCACGGATCATTATGCAAGTTTATGCAAGAAGGCCTAGCCTTCTTTTTTTTAATCGGTCAAAGAACAGGCAGATTCGCAATCCGAGACTTCATTGACCGTATCGGACTTGATGATCTCAACATCCAGATATTTGGAAACGAAGCTGCTCAATCCTTCCAAAGTCTGATAGTACGGCAGATCTTCGTCCGATCCCGGATCGAGATAGGCAGCGACTTCCCCATCGATATAGATGAAGAACGACGGTGAGAACGAGACACGGTCGGAAACGGAATTGCTTTCCTTGAAGATGGCTGACAGATCGACCGCGTAGATGCCGATGTCATTGGCTTCTTGGAACTCTTTGACGATCGGCTTGAAGGAAACGCAGCTTGAACAGCCCGGAAGATAGACATACAGTAAGAAGGTCTTTCCTTCTTCTTCCAGTTTTCGGAGTTCATCGGCATCATGGATCTCGATGAACGAGGCATCGCTCGGTGTGCTTTCTTTTTCCTGCCCGTCTTCTCTTCCCTCATAACCTTCCATCGGCGTCAAAGCATCGAAGAGGATCGGATGATACGGAATGTTGGAAAAATCATAGTGTTTTACACCGTCTTCTTCGTAAAACGTCTCCGTCTTGTTTTCCCCGTCATAATACCAGTAACCGCCGGTATTGTAGATCTTATCGGCATCATAGCCCTGCGATACCAGCAGTTCTTTCGTCATGCCGGCATAACCGCCGCCGCCGCACATCAGGAAGATGTACTTGTCTTTCGGGAAGATCGATTCCAGGATGTGAAGAGATTCTTCGTAATTGGCTTCATAGGTCCCGTCTTCCTTTTTGGTGAAGAGCGTATCTCCGCTGTAGGATGCACCGACTTCTTCCGGAAGACCGGTCACATTGCACAGATACGGATAAGGAACGACCTCAAAGCCTTTCACATAACCGGAAAGATAAGAATCGCCGCCGATCGCTTCGTAATCCGCCTCGTCTTTCAACATCCGCATATCGCGGTAGATGCTGTCGCTGCGGCCCAGATATTTGTCGATCGAAGCCTCGTTGATGTTTTTATCGATGCCCAGCTGACCGCGCACGCCTTCTTCTAGCTCCGGTAAAGGAAGAGCTTCCTCCTTTTGCACGGAACAGGAAGCCGCAGACAGGCAGATCAGCAGGATCAGGATCATGTTCCATAAATGTTTTGTTTTCATAAAAACTATTCTAACGCATTTCCTTCTGTTTTTCACTTCCTAAGAAAAAGGGGCTAGCGTCCCTCGTTCATCAGTTTTTCGATCTCGTCAGGATCCTTGAGGATCTCCGCAGACAAGACCTCACAGCCTTCCTCCGTGATCAGCAGGTCATCTTCGATACGGATGCCGATCGCTTCATCGGAAATGTATAAGCCCGGCTCATTTGTGATGACGTTGCCGGCTTTCAAGACAGATCCCATACCGCAGTCGACATCGTGGGTATCCAGACCCAGGTGATGGGATACGGAATGGAAGTAATATTCACTGACATCTTCATTGAGACCGTGTTCGGGCAGCTCGTTTCTGTAAAAGTCGACGACCAGCTGATTGAGATCGCGGACCTTGACACCGGGCCTTGCGTGTTTTCGCACGATATCCTGCGCCTGTAAGACCAGTTCATAGATCTCCCTTTGTCTCGGCGTGAATCTGCCGTTGACCGGGAAACTGCGGGAGATGTCCGCGCAATAATGATCGTAAGTCGCGCCCAAGTCGCAAAGGAACATGTCACCGTCCTTCATGACCTGATCGTTGTCGGAATAATGCAGGATCGTCGTCCGGATGCCGCTGGCAGCGATAGTCTTGAACGCCGTGTGCCGGCATAAAGACTGTGCCAGAACGAAATCGAAGATGCCTTCCATCGACATCTCGTTGAGCTCCGGCTTGCTGGTACGCATCATCTGGCGAATACCCATATTGGTCGTATGGATCGCCCTTTTGATGCAGGAGATCTCGTATTCATCCTTGACCAGGCGCATGGAAGTCAAGACCGGATAGATGTCACAGATCCGTAAAGACGGATACCTGTCTTTCAACATCTTGGCGTATCGGCTGGCCATGCTCGGATCCTGGTCCGGCGTATAGTGCCATAGATCGAAGTAGAAGGCAAATGCATCGTCTTTGCGCGTGCGGTTGTATAAAGAAGCCACCATGTCATCGAGCGTAGAAAGGTCACGCACATCGGCGACACCGGAGATCCGGCTCGCTTCTTCTTGCGACATCCGCCCACCGACCCAACGGGCAAGGGCTTCGTCATACGGCAGGATGAACAGCGTTTCTCTGAATTTTCCGTCGATGTTCTGCAATAACAGGACCATCTCCTGGCGGTCCAGACCGGTCAGATAATAGAAATTCCGGTTGACTGAAAAATCATAAGCCTCATCTTCCGAGCGCATCGGCGCTTTTCCGGAAAAAAACAAGACGGCTCCGTTGCCTTTCAAGGATCTCAAGACCCTCAAACGGCGGCTAGAAAATAGATTCATCTTCTTTATCTCTCTTTCTATAGGATACGTTCACGATCCGTTCATTAGCGATACAAGCATCGACCAGGCTTTGATAATCAAAGATCCCTTCATAATGCAGACAGCGGTCCAGTTTCGGTTTCGTGACCGGATTCTTCGGATCGAAAATCGTGCAGCAGTCTTCAAACGGCAGGATGCTGGTCTCGTAGGTATCGATCTTCTTGGCGATATCGATGATCTCGAGCTTGTCCATCATGCACAAAGGACGAAGGATGAGCGTATCGGCGACCTTGCCGATGACACTGATCGATTCCGGAGTCTGCGAAGCGACCTGACCGATCGATTCACCGTTGGTGATGACATTGATCTTTCTTTGTTTGCAGATCGTATCGGCGATGCGGTACATCATCCTGCGCATGATCGTGATGCAATACGGCTCATCGACATGTTTGTAGATGGCCAGCTGCAGATCAGTGAACGGGATGATATGAACATTGATCTCTTCCTGACAGACGGAAAGTTTTTCCGCCAAAGTCAGCACTTTCTCCAAGGCCTGCTTGGAAGTATAAGGTTCCGATGCGAAATGGATGCACTCGATACGCAGTCCCCTCTTCATCGTCATATAGGCAGCGACCGGAGAATCGATGCCGCCGGACATCATGACCATGGCGGTGCCGTTGATCCCCGTCGGGTATCCGCCGCCGCCCCGGACTTTCTCATCCATGACATAGATGAAGTCTTTGTCGACGGAGACGTAGATCATCAGATCGGGCTCGTGAACATCGACCGTCAGCTCCGTGTTATGAAGGATGTTGCCGGCCAGAGCCCGGTTGATCTCATCAGAACGCATTGGAAAAGACTTGTCATGGCGTTTCGTGGCGATCTTGAAGGTCTTTGCCTCATGGCCTTTCGCCAGAGACAGAGTGACTTCCTTGAGCCGGTCGATGTCTTTTTCCACGCGGATCGCACCGGAAAAATAACTGTAGCCGAAGACGTCTTTGAGTTCTTTGCGGATCGAAGGATAGTCTTCGCCGTTCAGTTTGATGAACAGTCCGTCATGCAAAGTATTGTAAGTCAAGGCATTATGATCCTTGAGCCTTTTCTTGATGTTGTTGGTCAGCTGCCTGGTGAAATCCTTGCGGTTCTTTCCCTTGGTGGAAAGCTCGCCGTACCTCACCACGACATGATCGTAAGCGATCTCATGCATATTTATCCAAAATCTCCTTTAGCTGTTGTAAGAAGTAATCCGCTTCCTCGAGCGTATTGGTATAGTCGAAGGAAATGCGGATCGCATGGTCCTCGTCGAAGCCCAGGGCGTTCAAAGTGCGGTTGTTCTCGTTCTTCTTGGATCCGCAGGTCGACTTGGATGAGACCATGATGCCCTTGTCGTTCAACGCGTTCAGTAAGACCTCCGAAGGGATCGGCGTCGAAATGTTCATCAAAGTCTCCAGGCCTTCCGCATAATTGATCTCAGCGATCTTTTCAAGTCCCTGTACAAGACGGTCATGGATCATCTTGATCTGTCCGCGATATTTTTCCTTGTTTTCCAAAGCGATACGCAATGTCTTGGCAAACACGGTATTGACTAAGGCATTGGACGTGCCCCCGCGCAGCGAATATTCCTGCTGACCGCCCGAGATGATCGGCAGCAGTTCGACGAACTGTTTCTTCATCAAAGCGCCGGAACCTTTCAAACCGTGGATCTTATGGGCGGAGAAAGAAGCCATGTCGATATTGGACAAGTCGACAGGAAGCTTCCCCAGACCCTGGGTGATATCGGTATGAAAGAAGGTGCCCGGATGTTTCTTGACGATCCCGGCGATCGCTTCCACATCATTGACTGCACCGATCTCGTTATTGACCTGCATCACGGAGACCAGAAGCGTGTCGCTGCGCAAGGCTTTTCTGACCGCTTCGGGAGTGATGTGACCGTGTTCATCCGGCATCAGATAAGTCACTTCGAATCCGAACTCTTCTTCCAGCTGTTTGAAGCTGTTGTATGCGGAAGAGTGCTCGTAGATCGAGGTGATCAGATGTTTCCGGTCCCGATGTTTCAGGGCAAGGCCCTTGATCGCCAAGGAATTGGCTTCCGAAGCGCCGGACGTAAAAAGGATCTCATCCTTCCTGACGCCGAGCATCCTGGCGATGAGAGCACGGGACTTCTCTTGCATATCATAAATAGCGACGCCGTCGTCATATAAGGCATCGCTATTACAGTAAAATTCATCCAAAAGTTTTTTATATGTCTCCAGGACCTGCGGTTCCGCCGCGGTCGTCGAGACGGCATCGAAGTATACTTTCACTAGGCATTCTCCAGGATCTTCTCGTCAGCGTTTTCCGGGAACAGCGTCTCCATGCAGGAGATGGCTGTCTTCAAAGCCTTGGTGTATTCCCCGTTCAGATACTGGAATTCGGCTCTGGAAAGCTCTCTGTCGATCTCAGGGTAGGTCGAACGGTACTTATTGCCGAAGACGATGGCATTCTCGACCATGATCCCCATACCGACGACATTGTTGATATTGTTATAGAACTTGTAGATGAAGTCGATCGCTTCATCCAGCAGACCGTTGAGAGCCGCGATATCGATCGGGATCTGCGAGATCAACTCGCGGATATCGGCGATATACTTTCTTGACCTCTTCAGGTCGTTCTTATATGACTCGTCGATGCTCGGAAGCGCATATTCGGCCAGTTTGGTCTCGACTTCCGAAACGACCAGCTGCAGTTTGGTCAGCTGACTGAACGCTCTGGTCTCTCCGTCCGTCGACTTGTCGATCGTCGACTTGTAGCAATACAGCGTCTTGAGATCGCCGTCGATATCGCTGTCCAAAGTCTGTGCTTCTTCCAGGATCTCGGAAGCTGGTTTGATACAGTCGGAAAGATCGGCATTGATGTTCTGATACTTTTCTTTATAACGTTCGATGCTTTCGCGCATCTTCTTCAATACTTCGTTGAGATTCTCCAGACCGAACCTGGCGGAATCCTTGTCATAGGCGATACGGACATAATTCTCGACCTTTTCCATATCGTTGATATGACTCAAAGCGCGGTCATTGGTCTCTCTGGTCAGCTTATAAGCCTTGTTTTCCTCTGCCAGTTTTTCATTGAGATCATTGAGCTCATCCTTGGCGGCCGCCACTCTGGTCTTGATGCCTTCCGTATTGGCAGTGGAAAGCTCTTTGATGTCGGCATTCAATGAGGTCTCGATCTCGTTGAGCTTGTTTTCAATGTCGAGATGTTCGATGTAGACGCCTCTTTGTCTGGTCAGAGCCAGTTCCCTCTTGGTCTCATCGAGCATCAGCGGCAAAACGCCCTTGGTGTCTTTGACGAGCTTCGGGACGGCATTGGCATTGGTCTTGATCTCTTCGAGCAGCGCATCGATCTTTTCCAGATCATCCTGTGCGGCACCGTAGTCGGAAGAATACATCATCTCTTCGGAAGAAGAGAAAAGCTCTTCGCATTCCTGCAGTTTGCTGACGAAACCTTCGTAGGCAATCGAAAGCAGCTGGGCATTCTTGTTGATGGTCGTCTTGACGACACGGTACTTCTCTTTCAGTTTGGAAGAATATTCTCTCTGGATGTTTTCTTTCTTGGAGAACTCCTCCAGGAAACCGTCGATCTCAGCAACTTCCTTCTCACATTCGGCCAGCTGTTTGGAAGCATCGTCGAGCATCTGCAGCGCTTCCTTGTAGGAAACGGTATTCATGGAATCATCCACGTCACCTAGCCGGTCCTGTATCTGATTGATGTGGCCTTCCGTCTCTTCATACTTCGCATAGTAGTTTTCCACGGATGCCGCCATCTCTTCGTTGCGGCGGGCCATCGCCTGTGCTTTGTTGAGCTTGAAGGCCAGCGGTACGGTCTTCACGGAGTTGAAACGAACATACAGCTCATCGAGCTGCTTCTTGAGATTTTTCTTTCTTGTCTTGTTTGTGGTCACTATGACCGTGATCAGCGTGATCGCCACGAGTACCGCGATCGAGATCAGTAGGTATTCCGTCTTCATACAGGTTCATTTTACTATTTCAATAGGCATTTTTCAATTGACTTTAGTACATCGATTTGCGATAATATTTAAGCACATAAATTTTATAGCAGCATGTAAAGTCACTGCCCACTGCGTCAGTACCCATGGGGAGACAAGTAGCCAGGCGCTATTGGCGAAAATCGAATACGGACACAAGCGGTGATGATTTACACCTGTACTTACTTAAGGAGGAAAAAACTTATGGCAAGAAACACAGGTCCTACTTGGAGAATATCCAGACGTTTAAACTTCTCTGTTCTCGAAACAGGTGAAGAACTGGCAAAGAGACCTTACATCCCGGGACAGCACGGTTCCGCTACCAGACGTATCAAGCAGTCCAACTATGGCTTACAGAAAGCTGAAAAGCAGAAGATGAGACATATGTACGGCTTGAGCGAGAAACAGTTCTACAACACTTACGTCAAGGCCGTCAAGAAAAAAGGTGTCACAGGTACCAACCTGTTCATCATGATGGAATCCAGACTTGACAACCTGGTCTACCGCATGGGCTTCGCGTCCACAAGGAAACAGGCAAGACAGATCGTTTCTCACGGACACATCTTAGTTGATGGCAAGAAAGTGGATATCCCTTCCTGCCAGATCAAACCGGGAAGTGTCATCGAAGTCAAAGAGAACTACAGGAACAATCCGTTCGTTGCAGAATCTCTGGAAGCTCAGACTTCCTTCAAGGATTTCGTCGAAGTAGACAAAGACGCCCGCAAAGGCAAGTACGTCAGATACCCTGAAAGAAAAGAACTCAATCAGGAGATCAACGAACTGCTCGTCATCGAATACTACAACAGGTAATCAACGGGTAAAGCATCGCGCAAGCGGTGCTTTTTTTATGTCCTGCATCAAAAAAAGAGATGAACTACTTGTTCATCTCATCCAATATGATCTGTCTGACTTCCTGTACCGCTTTATCAAGATCGTCATTGCAAACGATATGTTCATAGAAACCGATCTCCTTGAGTTCCTTTTTCGCCTTGGAGACCCGCTTCAGGATCGTCTGTTCATCTTCGGTGCTGCGCTCTCTGAGTCGTCTTTCGAGCTCTTCGATGGAAGGCGGTACGATGTAGATGCTCAAGGCATCCGGACACTTTTCAAGGACCTGCTTGGCGCCTTTGATCTCGATCTCCAGGATCACGTTCTTCCCTTCGTTCCTCATCCTCTCCACATACTCCTTGGGTGTTCCGTAATCATTTTCAACGAAGCGGGCATGTTCCAGAAGTTCACCGTTGCGCACAGCCTGCAGGAAACGCTTCTTATCTACAAAGAAATAATTGACGCCTTCGACTTCCCCTTCTCTCGGCTTTCTGGTCGTCATGGAGACGGAATACGCAAGGTTGAGTTCTTCCATCGGCATCAGCTCAGCGAGGATCGTCCCTTTGCCGACACCGGAGAGTCCGCTGTATACGATCAATAATCCTTTTTTCATACTCATATTCTACAATAAAATCTATAATAAAAGCATGGAGATCTGCTGTCCCGTCTGTAAAAACAAACTCACTTTGACCGATCGTTCCTACCGCTGTCTGAACGGTCACAATTTTGACCTGGCCAAGGAAGGCTATCTCAATCTGAACCTCAGGAATTCCCAAAATACGGGCGACAATCCCGAGATGATCAAAGCGAGAAAAAACTTCCTGGAGAAAGGCTATTATTCTTTCTTGAAAGATGCGGTCGATCAGCTTCTGGAGGAAAGCGATTCTGCGATCGATCTGGCATGCGGAGAAGGCTATTACACAAAAGACTTCAAATGCCGTGACAAGGTCGGCGTCGACTTATCCAAATCCGGACTCAAGATCGCCTCCAGGAACGACAAGAGCACCCTTTATCTGCTCAGCTCGATCTTCCGCGTCCCTCTGCCGGACAAGTGTGCCGATAAGATCATCACCATCTTCGCACCGATCGCCGAAGAAGAGATCGTCCGCCTGTTAAAAGACGAGGGAAGATTCATACTGGTCCGTCCCGACCGGCGGCATCTGATCGAACTGAAGGAAGCGATCTACGAACATCCGTATCTCAACGAAGAAAAAGAAGTTCTGATCAAGGGACTGGTCTTGGAAAAACAGATCCGGATCTCAAAGACCGCGAATGTCGAAAAGCCATATATCGAAGACTTGTTCATGATGACACCGTATGTCAATACGACGTCCGCAAAAGATAAAGAAAAGCTGAAATCGATCGAAAAGCTCGATATCAGCTTCTGTTTCCTCATCGATGTATTCAAAAAGCCGAACTATGAACTAGTCAACTAAAAGTAGACAATTCATAAAAAGGCCTAGAACCCCGTTTCGGTCCTGAACTGAAGCGGGGTTTTATAATTGAGTGAATAGGATGGCCGTTCGCTGTTGTAATACACAATGTATCTTTCGATGTCTTC
>JAIKXJ010000025.1 GCA_024684175.1 Erysipelotrichaceae bacterium | reverse complement strand
GAAATAGTAAAGGAGACAAAGAAAAATGAAAGTTGTAACAATGGGCGAGATCATGCTGAGATTGTCGACTCCGGGAAACTCACGTTTCGTACAGTCCGACAGTTTTGATGCATGCTACGGCGGCGGCGAAGCAAACGTTGCTGTTTCTTTGGCGAACTACGGCCACGAAGCTTATTTCGTTTCGAAAGTTCCTGCACATGAGATCGGTCAGTGCGCGATCAATGCTTTAAGAAAATACGGCGTCCACACCGAATATGTCGCAAGAGGCGGCGAAAGACTGGGCATCTATTACCTTGAGACCGGTGCTTCCATGAGACCTTCCAAGGTCATCTACGACAGAGCACATGCAGCTGTTGCCGAAGCAACTCCGGAAGACTTCGATTTCGATAAGATCTTCGAAGGTGCTGACTGGTTCCACTGGTCAGGCATCACCCCGGCGATCTCCGATCAGTCTGCCAAGAACCTTGAACTGGCTCTGATCGCTGCCAAGAAGGCCGGTGCAACGGTCTCTGTCGACCTCAACTTCCGTAAGAAATTATGGTCTTCCGAAAAAGCGATCTCGATCATGAGACCTCTGATGAAGTATGTCGATGTCTGCATCGGCAATGAAGAGGATGCGGAACTCTGCTTAGGCTTCAAACCGAAATCCAACGTTGAAGCCGGCCAGACCGATGCGGAAGGCTACAAAGAGATCTTCAAGCAGATGGCAGAAGAATTCGGTTTCAAGTATGTCATCTCTACATTGAGAGAATCTTACTCTGCTACACATAACGGCTGGAAGGCTCTGATTTACAACGGCAAGGAATTCTATGAATCCAAGCACTACGACATCTTCCCGATCATCGACAGAGTCGGCGGCGGCGATTCATTCTCCGGCGGCGTCATCCATGGTCTGCTGACGATGGACAACCAGGGCGATGCGCTCGAATTCGCAGTTGCTGCTTCCGCTTTGAAGCACACGATCCCGACTGACTTCAACCTGGTATCCGAAGCTGAAGTCAAGGCTCTCGCCGGCGGCGATGCTTCAGGCAGAGTTCAGAGGTAAGCCATGGCAGAATTTTCAATGAATGATTTCCGTCTGGACGGCAAGGTAGCTTTAGTTACCGGTGCAACCGACGGTATCGGCTTCGGCATGGCGTTAGGTCTTGCCAAAGCAGGCGCAAAAATCGTTTTCAACGGCAGGAGCCAGGAAAAGATCGATGCGGCAGTCGAAAGATATAAGGCAAACGGTGTCGAGGCAAAGGGCTATGTCTGCGATGTCACAGACGAAGAGTCCGTCAAGGCTCTGGTCAAGACAGTCGAAGAAGAACTCGGCGTCATCGATATCCTGATCAACAATGCCGGTATCATCAAACGTATCCCGATGACGGAAATGAGCGTCGAAGACTTCCGTAAAGTCGTCGATACTGACCTCAATGCGCCGTTCATCTGCGCAAAGGCCGTCCTTCCAGACATGATCGCCAAAGGACACGGCAAGATCATCAACATCTGTTCGATGATGTCGGAGCTCGGCAGAGAGACCGTCTCCGCTTATGCAGCAGCCAAAGGCGGCTTGAAGATGCTGACAAGGAACATCTGTGCCGAATACGGTCATGCCAATATCCAGTGCAACGGTATCGGTCCGGGCTACATCGCCACGAAGCAGACGGCTCCGTTAAGAGAACCGCAGGCCGATGGTTCCAGACATCCGTTCGATCAGTTCATCATCGCCAAAACGCCGGCGGAAAGATGGGGCGAAGTCGAAGACCTCATGGGTCCGGCCGTCTTCTTAGCATCCGATGCATCCAATTTTGTCAACGGTCATGTCTTGTATGTCGACGGCGGGATCTTGGCTTACATCGGCAAACAGCCTTGATCGTCTGATCTGATCTCAAAAGCGAAGTGTAAAAACTTCGCTTTTTTCTTTTGCTTCTTCCAAAACAGAGCCTGAGGGCTTTTGAAAATGATAAGATATAGATATGCTGATGTTACGTGACCTGATCGTCATAGCTTCGATCCCGTTCTTAGCTTCCGTCGTTCTTTTTCTGATCTTTCATAATCGGAAAAAGATCGAGTTTTCATACAAGAAACAGCAGATCATCGCCGGACTGGTCTTCGGCCTGATCGCCATATTTGCGACGGAGTGCGGTGTTCCGGTCGAGGGGACGATCGTCAACGCAAGAGATGCGGCGCCGCTTTGCGCCGGATTGATCTTCGGTCCGTATGCCGGCATCATCGCCGGCGTGATCGGCGGTGTTGAGCGCTGGTTCTCCGTGTATTGGAATCTGGGCTATTATACCCGCACAGCCTGCACGATCTCGACGATCCTGACAGGGCTCATCGCCGCATATCTGAGAAAGAACATTTTTGAAGATAAGATCCCGGATTTTGTTCTGGCCTTATATTCCGGTGTGTTCTGTGAGACCATCCACATGGTGATGATCTTCCTGACCAACACTTACGATATCCGGCTGGCATTCGAATACATTAAAGTCTGTTCGGCACCGATGATCCTGGTCAATGCGCTTTCGGTGGCTTTTTCCTGTTTCATCCTGAGGATGATGGAAAAGGACATCGAAGGCAAGAAAGTCCTTCCGACCATCGCCACCCAATACCAGCGTTCCCTGATCCTGGTCGTCATCCTGGGTTTCATCGTGACTTCGCTCTTCACTTACATCGTTCAAAGACAAGTCACGATCGTCAATACGTTCGAAGTGATGCTTCTGAATGCGTCCGATGCCTATAACGACGTCATGTCGCAGGTCAGGAACGATCATCTGCGGATCACCCGGGAAGTCGGCGAAGATTATTTCTATGATCTGAAGGACCAAGGCGTCGACTGGCTGGCCAACTATTATGATGTTTCCGAGATCCTCATTCTCAACAGCAAGGGCATCGTCATCGATTCCAACAATGCGGGACATATCGGTGCACAGATCGGTTTCATTCCCGATGTCTCTTCTCTTTCCTTCTTGCTGGAAGGGGAAAGGGAGATGGTCCCGTATATCGATAATCATGTTTATGAGCCCGTGACAGACAACCGTTATGCCGGTGTCCGCTTTGAGGATTATTACATCATCACATCGTTTGATAAGAAACAGTTCAACGAAGAAGTCAACAGCCGTCTGCAGACACTGATCGAAAACCGCCGTATCGGAGAATACGGTCATATCATGGTCGTCGACAACAAGGGCATCGTCATTGCCGATGCCACCGGGCTTGAAGGCAAGTCGATCGAAGAGCTCGGTCTGGAAGAGACGGATATCTTTTCTTCACGCAAACGCTATTCCATCAACCTGCAGGGAATGGATTACTATTACATGGGCATGAAGGAAGAATACTTCACCGTGTATGCCTTCATGACGAAGAATGAGTCGGAATTCGACAATACGATTTCGACCTATCTCAATATCTTCATGCAGATCGGTGTCTTCGGCCTGATGTTCATCTTCGTCTACTACGTCACCAAGTCCCATATCGTCAACAATATCGATGAAGTCAATGATTCTCTCGATCAGATCACCAAAGGGAATCTTGATACTGTGGTGGATATCGATGTGAACAAAGAATTCGCTTCCTTGTCCGGCGGCATCAACCTGACGGTCGACGCTTTGAAAAAGCTGATCAAGGAAGCAAACGAGAGGATCGATTCGGAACTCTCTTACGCAAAAGAGATCCAGTCTTCCGTCCTGGATACCAATTTCCCGGTCAACGAACAGTTCGAGCTTCATGCTTTGATGGTCCCGGCCAGGGAAGTGGGCGGTGATTTTTACGATTTTTACATGATCGACGAACATACGCTGGTCTTTTTGGTCGCCGATGTTTCCGGCAAGGGCATCCCGGCTTCTTTGTTCATGATGCGTTCCAAGACGATGATCCGCAATTATGCGGAAGCGGGCAGGATGCCGGCGGAGATCTTTGAAAGAGCCAACCGCCATCTGTGTGAAGGCAACGAAGCCATGATGTTCGTCACGGCGTGGATCGGTTTCCTGGATCTGCGCAACGGAGAACTGCGTTTTTCCAATGCGGGACATAATCCTCCGCTGTTAAGAAGGAAAGACGGTTCCTATGAATTCATCAAAACGAATGCGGGATTCGTTCTGGCGGCAATGGAAGATGCCGAATTCAAAGAAGAGACCCTGTTCATGGAGCCGGGCGATGCGATCTTCTTGTATACCGATGGCGTCGTGGAGGCGACGGATGCCGATAAGCAGCTCTACGGAAACGAGCGGCTGGCGGAATGTCTCAATCTCCATAAGGAGGAGAATGCCAGAGAGATCTGCGAACACGTGCTGGAAGATGTCGACCGGTTCTTTATCGGCGTTCCGCAGTTCGACGACATCACAGAGCTTTCGCTGATCTTGCATTCCTTTGCGAAGGAAGAGAGAAAAGGCTGATCAAATAACGGTGCGGTCACATGACCGCACTTTTTTAATTTCACGGGCTTCCATCGTGAATATACAGGCTTACAAATACGACTGATGTCATGCATGATCGCTTCCCTGAGGGGCTTCTTTCTCGTTCTGCAAGTCCTTAAAACGGGGGAGGTATGGATGCTTAAACGGATGGTTTTCACGCTTAAAAAGGCTCTGTTTCAGTCAGGCGGATCGATGAAAATTTTCACCGGTACCCATGCAGATTTCCGGGAAATAGAAACCGGTTGAAATCTCAATTATTTTGTATTATTTTAGTTGAACTTTCAACTATGTCCTCTATATAATTATGTTTGCAGGTACATCAATTATGAGTGAGCGCAATTATTTAAGTCTGGACTCCTCGGTTTTGTATCGCTGTAACCAGAAGCATTTCGATAAACTGCTGGACAAATATTCTATCGGATACACACAGTACATCCTGCTTACGCAGATCTATGAATCTGAAGGCATTTCGATGAATGAACTGGCGATCCGCGGCGTTTATGATAAAGGAACGATCACAAAATCGATTCAGAGGCTGGAACAGCTTTCTTATGTGCGGATCGTCAACAGCGAGTCAGACAGAAGAGCAAAATTGTTATATACCACCGAAAAGACCCAGGAGATCATGCCTGATCTCTATCGGATGCGTTCGGAATGGTTCTCACATCTGAGTTCCGATATTTCTGCTGCGGAGCTCGATGCTTACAACACCGTACTTGCGAAACTTCTTGAAAAGGCAAGGGAGTATTCCATGGAGCTGGATGATGAAAATGTCCGTTTCTACGGCTTGCAGAAACTGACATTGCTGGATTATCCGGGAAACATGGCGGCGACGGTCTTTACCGGCGGCTGCAATTTCCGCTGTCCGTTCTGTCATAACCGGAGCCTGGTCTTCCTGAATGAGAACGATTCGGAGATCGCCAATGAGGATATCTTCGACTTCCTGAAGAACAGGAACAAGGTCCTTGACGGGGTCTGCATCACCGGCGGTGAGCCCTTGCTGCATAAGGGGATCCGCGCGTTCATCGAACGCGTCAGAGATCTGGGACTCAAAGTCAAATTAGACACTAACGGGTCCAATTTTACGGCATTGAAACAGCTGGTGGATGACGGCCTGATCGATTATGTCGCCATGGACATCAAAAACAGCAAGGATAAATATGCGATGACGATCGGGCTTGAGAATTATGACCTCAGCGAGATCGAGAAGAGCATCAGTTATTTGTTGGAAGATCACGTAGATTACGAATTCCGTACGACGGTCGTGAAAGAATTCCATGAAGTGTCGGATCTTGAAGAGATCGGCAAGTGGATCAAAGGTGCCAAGCGCTACTACTTACAGAACTTCGAAGACCACGGTACATGTATCCAGAGCGGACTTGGTGAGGTTCCGCTGGAGACGTTGGAAGAGATGAAACAGACCGTGAGACCGTATGTAAATGAAATAGAGATCAGAGGGGTAAAGGAGTAAAATTATGTACCGTGTAGTAAAAAGAGATGGAAAGATCGTCGATTTTGATCTGAAAAAGATCTCGGAGGCGATCACAAAGGCATTCGATGCCTGCAAGAAAGAGTATCATCCGGATGTCATCAATCTGCTTTCCTTGAGAGTCACATCCGATTTCTCAAGCAAAGTCAAAGATGAGAAAGTCACTGTCGAAGATATTCAGGACTCAGTGGAAAAGACCTTATCGGAAGCCGGTTATCCGGATGTAGCTAAGGCTTACATCTTATATAGAAAACAAAGAGAAAAAGCGAGAAACATCTCGACCACGATGCTTGACTACAAGAAGCTGGTCGATTCCTATGTCAACGCTGTCGACTGGCGTGTCAAAGAAAATTCCACCGTCACTTATTCGGTCGGCGGTCTGATCCTGTCCAACTCCGGTGCGGTCACAGCCAACTACTGGCTCTCGGAAGTCTATGATGAAGAGATCGGTTCCGCACACAAGGACGGCGATATGCACATCCATGACCTGTCGATGCTGACGGGTTATTGCGCAGGCTGGTCGCTCAAACAGCTGATCGAAGAAGGCCTCGGCGGTGTCAACGGCAAGATCACGTCCACACCGGCGAACCACCTGTCCACACTGTGCAACCAGATGGTCAACTTCTTAGGTATCATGCAGAACGAATGGGCAGGCGCTCAGGCTTTCTCTTCGTTCGATACCTACCTGGCGCCGTTCGTCAAGATCGACAACCTTTCCTACAAGGAAGTCAAGCAGAACATCCAGTCCTTCATTTACGGTGTCAATACGCCGTCCCGCTGGGGCACGCAGGCACCGTTCACCAATGTCACCTTGGACTGGACCGTTCCTGATGACCTGGCAGATCAGTACTGCATCGTCGGCGGCAAGACCCTCGACTTTAAGTACAAAGACTGCAAGAAGGAAATGGACATGGTCAACAAGGCCTTCATTGAAGTGATGATCGAAGGCGACGCCAACGGCAGAGGTTTCCAGTATCCGATCCCGACATACTCCATCACCAGAGATTTCGACTGGTCCGATACCGAAAACAACAGGATGCTGTTTGAAATGACAGCCAAATACGGTACGCCTTACTTCTCAAACTATGTCAACTCCGACATGAAGCCGTCCGATATCCGTTCGATGTGCTGCCGTCTGAGACTTGACCTCAGAGAACTGCGTAAGAAATCCGGAGGTTTCTTCGGATCCGGTGAATCGACAGGTTCTGTCGGCGTCGTCACCCTCAACCTGCCGAGACTTGCGTATCTGGCAAGAGACAAGGAAGATTTCTATAAGAGACTCGACAACCTGATGGATGTTGCTGCCAGATCGCTCCATGTGAAGCGTGAAGTCATCACCAAACTGCTCGAAAACGGCTTATATCCGTACACCAAGAGATATCTGGGCACCTTCAACAACCACTTCTCGACGATCGGTCTGGTCGGCATGAACGAAGCTTGCCTCAACGCCAACTGGCTCAGAAAGGATCTGACGGATCCGGTCGCTCAGGAATTCGCGATCGAAGTCCTGAATTACATGCGCAAGAGACTTGTTCAGTATCAGGAAATGTACCACGATCTCTACAACCTCGAAGCGACACCTGCCGAATCCACGGCTTACAGACTTGCCAAGCATGATAAGGAAAAATATCCTGACATCATCACTGCCGGCAAGGAAGGCGAGACGCCTTACTACACCAACTCTTCCCATCTGCCGGTCGGCTACACGGAAGATATCTTCACGGCTCTGGATATCCAGGATCAGTTACAGACGCTCTACACGTCCGGAACGGTCTTCCATTGCTTCTTGGGCGAAAAGCTTCCTGATTGGAAAGCGGCAGCCAATCTGGTAAAGAAGATCTCCGACAACTACAAGCTTCCTTACTACACGATGTCTCCGACTTATTCCATCTGTCCGGAACACGGCTACATCACAGGTGAAGCTTACACTTGTCCGAAGTGCGGCAAGAAGACGGAAGTCTGGTCAAGGATTACCGGTTACTACCGTCCGGTCCAGAACTGGAACGACGGCAAGGTGCAGGAATTCAAACACCGTAAGGAATACAATCTGGAATCTTCCGTCATGAAGGCCAGAGACATCATGAACGATGTCGTCGAAGCCAAGAAGGAAGAAGAAGCCAAGACGGCGACAGGATTCGATATCCCGACCATCTATGTGCAGGATCATTGCCCGAAGTGCAAAGGCGCCGAACAGCGCCTGCAGATCAGCGGCATCGAGCACAGGATCGTCAACTGCTCCGAAAACATGGACGAAGCCAGAAAGCTCAACCTGACGGAAACACCGACCATCATCGATCCGGACGGAACGATGTTCGTAGGTGCCAACGCAGCAGCGGATTGGATGAAATATCATAACGGAAAGTAAGAACAGATCAAAGCCCGCCATCGCGGGCTTTGAATTAAGAGGAACAATTATGGAAAAGATATATGATGTCATCGTCGTCGGCGGCGGTCCGGCAGGACTGACGGCAGCGATCTATGCGCTTCGTAACGGTAAAAGCGTCATGGTGATCGAAAAGTCCGTTTTCGGCGGACAGATCGTCAATTCTCCGAAAGTGGAGAACATCCCGGGTTTTGAGAGCATCTCCGGTGATGAATTCGGCGATCTGATGCTCAATCAGGTCATGAAACAGGGCGGCGAAGTCTTCTTTGACGAAGTCAAGAAGGTCGAAAGCGACGGCAATACAGCGACGGTCTATTTGGATATGTCCGAGCCGCTGAGAGCGAGGACAATCATCCTTGCGACCGGCACGGTCCACCGCACATTGGGTCTGGAGAACGAAGAAAGACTGATCGGCAAATCGATCCATTTCTGCGCTGTCTGTGACGGAAATTTCTACCAGAACAAGACGGTCGTGATGATCGGCGGCGGCAATTCGGCCTTGGTTGAATCTTCCCATCTTCTGGGCATCGTCGACAAGCTGATCATCTTGCAGGATCTGCCGTTCTTTACCGGTGAACAAAAATTAAGAGAATCCGTTCTTGCCGATCCGAAGACCGAGGCGCACGTCAATACGACCGTCCTGGCTTATGAGATGAACGACGGCAAGCTTTGCGGTGTGCGTTATCTGGAAAACGGCGAAGAGAAGACGGCTTCCTGTGATGGCGTCTTCCTTGCAGTCGGACTGATCCCGGACAACGGCAATTTCGCCGATCTGGCACAGCTTGATGAAAGAGGCTATTTCCTTTCCGACGAATACGGTCTCACCAGGACCAGAAACGTCTTTGTGGCAGGGGACTGCCGCAGCAAGTCTCTGCGTCAGGTCGCGACTGCTTGTTCGGACGGCGCCAACGCCGCGATCAAAGCCTGCGAATTATTGCGATAAAGGAAGGATCTTCTTCCTTTTTTTTGACGGGAGGTCATGATGAAGATCGCGTTATTGGGACACGGAACGGTCGGTTCCGGAGTGACTTCGATCCTGGAAGACAGGAAGATCGATGGGATCGAAATCGCAAAGATCCTGACAAAAAGAAAACGGGACAGCACAGATAAACGATACACTTTGGATTTTGATGAGATCCTTAACGATCAAAGCATCGATACGGTCGTTGAGTGCATGGGCGGACTGATGCCTTCGTATACTTACGTGAAAGAATGTCTTGAAAACGGAAAGCATGTGATCAGTGCCAATAAAAAGCTTTTGGCAAGGCATCCGGATCTTTTTGAGACGACGGAAAGAAACGCTGTCTTTCTGCTTGCGGAAGCCAGTACGGCCGGCGGGATCCCTTGGATCAAAGAACTGGGGAGGATCAGCCGGAACGATGAGGTCTTTTCGATCTCCGGGATCTTCAACGGCACTTGCAATTACATACTGTCGAAGATCTTTGAAGAGGGGATGGACTTTCAAGAAGCTTTGGCGCAGGCACAGGAGCACGGTTATGCGGAAGCCGATCCGAGAGATGACCTGTGCGGCTACGATACGGGATACAAACTGGTCATTTCGATCTTGTATGCTTTTCATAAGATCGTTCCTTATGAGAAGATCCCACTTAGAGGGATCGAACATCTTTCAGATCGGGCGGTCGAATACGGAAAGCAGAACGGCCGCATCCTCAAACTGATCGGCAGCTGTTCCATCAGGGAAGGAAAATTGCAGGCTTATGTCCTTCCGTGTTTCGTCAAAAAAGAAGATCTGTTCGCTAGAGTGAACGAAAACAACAATATCGTGAAACTGCAAAGCAAGTTTCTGGGATCGCTGTCGTTCATCGGTCCGGGAGCCGGGTCCTTGCCGACCGGTCAGGCGATCGTAGAGGATCTGCTCGATCTCAAAGAAGGCACAGCTCAAAATGTAAAGATCGATGGCTGCGGAGAGATCAATGATGCATTGGAAGGCGTTTTTTACGTCGTCAGCAAGGCAAAGCCTCTGGAACGGTATATCGCTCAAAGGATCGATGAAGAAAGCTTCTTAAGCATAAAATGTCCTTTGAAAACGATCTTGAAGGACTTGACCGAAGAAGATTTCATCGCTTTGATGGCATGAGAAAAGCAGGAATGATCCTGCTTTCGTTTTTTTTTTTTTTTTTTTTTTTGAATGGCTTATTTTTCTTCAAAGAGGATGTCGGGATAAGTACCGTTGTCCTTGAGTGATTGGATCTTGGCAACGACGCTTGGTTTGTCCTCTTTATAGGTGACACCGAACCAGGAGTCTTCGGAAGTCAGGACTTTGACTTTGGCCTGTCCTCTGTCGACCAGCAGACCGACATGAGTCGGAAGCAGTGCCTCGTATTTTAACGGGTTCTTGTCGATGCCGACCGGCAGTTCATAGCGGAAGATGTCATGAAGCATCGGGATGATGGAAGGCTTGAAGCCCCAGAAGTTCATGGAGACCGGTGTACCCATTTCCAGTTCCTTGTATTCATTGTTTTCTTCGTACAAGACACCGTCATGTGTTTCGTTCCACTTGATGTTCATGACTTCCTTGATATCGGAAAGATAGCCTTTTTCGTCTTTCCGGCAGACGCCTCTGGTGACGGTGCCGTTGTCGGAGAGGGTATTTTCAACTTTGTATCCGACCATGCAGTAGTTGTTGATGCCGCCTTCTTCGTGGAAGAACTTCATGACTTTCTCAAAGGCATCCTTGCCATAGAAGTCATCGGCATTGCAGACGATGAACGGATCTTCTTTCAAAATATTGCGGCAGGCCAGCAAAGCGTGAGTCGTGCCCCAAGGCTTGACGCGTTCGATCGGGATCATGACATCATCCGGGATATCTGTCATCTCCTGGAAGGCGTATTCCACTTCAATATACGGTCTGACTTTTTTGACCAATGAATTTTCAAATGCATCCTGATGTTCTCTCTTGATGATCAGCACGACCTTCTTGAAACCGGCACGGATCGCATCAAAAATGGTGAATTCGATGATCGGTTCATTGTGGTTTCCGACACCGTCGATCTGTTTGAGTCCGCCGTATCTTGAACCCATTCCGGCTGCCAGAATTACGAGAGTTTCTTTCATTGCTTATCCTCCTAGTATTACGCATTTATTATATAATGGTTTTGTACATACAAGGAGCAAATAATGATGGAAAAATATGTCCTAGCGATCGACCAGGGTACGACTTCGACCCGTGCGATCATCTTTGATTCCAAGCAGCAAGTCGTGAAAGTCGCCCAGAAAGAGATCACGAATTTCTTCCCGAAACCGGGCTGGGTGGAACAGGATGCCAACGAGATCTGGCTGTCCACACTGGCGGTCATGGCACAGATCTTCGACGGCGGGCAGATCAAGCCGGAACAAGTCGTTTCGATCGGCATCTCCAACCAGCGTGAGACCACGGTCGTCTGGGATGCGCAGACCGGTCTGCCGGTCTATCATGCCATCGTCTGGCAGTCCCGTCAGACTTCCGAGATCGTCACCAAACTTAAGGAAGAGGGCTATGAGCCGATGATCAAGGAGAAGACCGGACTGGTCTTAGACCCGTATTTCTCGGCTTCCAAGATCAAATGGATCCGCGATCATGTGGAAGGCGTGAAAGACAATCCGAACCTCCTGTTCGGCACGATCGATACGTTCTTACTTTGGAAATTCACCTGCGGTCAGGTCCATGCGACGGATGTGACCAATGCATCCAGGACATTATTGTTCAATATCCATACGCTTGACTGGGACAAAGAACTTCTCGATCTCTTCGAAGTCCCCGCAAGCATGCTTCCGGAGATCAAAGACACATCCGGTTTCTTCGGTTACATCGATCCGCGTCACTTCTTCAACCGCACCTGCCCGATCACGGCGCTGGTCGGCGACCAGCAGGCGGCGCTGTTCGGTGAATCTTGTTTTGAAAAATCCAACGTCAAAAACACTTACGGTACCGGCGGCTTCATCCTGGTCAATACCGGCGATGAGGCGATCATCTCCGATTACGGGCTCTTGTCGACCGTTGCCTGGAAGATCGGCACGGAAGTTAAATACGCTTTAGAAGGTTCGATCTTCGTTTCCGGTTCTTTGATACAGTGGCTCAGAGACGAGATGAAATTCTTCATCGAAGCCAAGGATTCGGAAGAACTAGCAAGATCGGTGAAGGATTCCGGCGGCGTCATCATCGTTCCGGCGTTCACGGGCTTAGGTGCTCCGTATTGGAACGATCAGTGCAAAGGTGCGATCTTCGGACTGACCAGAGGCACCAACCGAGGACATCTGGCAAGAGCTTCGATCGAAGCGATGGCCTTCCAGTCCAAGGATTTGATCAATGTCATGGAAGCGGACCTGAAGGAAAAGATCCGTTTCATCAAAGTCGACGGCGGCGCCAGCGTCAACAAGCTCCTTGTCCAGTTCCAGTCGGATATCCTGGAGATCCCGGTCATCCGTCCGGTCCTGGCGGAAACGACGGCCTTAGGCGCGGCAAGACTGGCCGGTCTGGCAGTTGATTTCTATTCGATGGATGATTTCAAGGAAGAGAGTTTTGAGAGATACGATCCTTCCATGGACCACGAAGAAGTCGAAAAGCGCTACAGCAAGTGGATGAAAGCCGTCAAGGCGACACAGGAGTTTTAAATGAGAGTCATGATCGTCAACGGTTCTCCGCACAAGAAGGGGACCACATATACGGGACTTTGCGAAGTCGAAAAGATACTGAAAGAAGAAGGTATCGAGACCGTCTGGGTCGAAGTGCCCGCAGACTGCCCGTCTTGCATGGCATGTAATTACTGCCATCGGAACAAAGACGGCTGTATCAAGAAAGACATCGTCAACAAGGCGCAGGAGATCTTCAAAGACTGCGACAGCCTGCTGGTCGGTTCTCCGGTCTACTATGCCGGAGCCAGCGGATCACTGATGTCCTTCCTTGACCGCTTTTTCTATTCCTATCCTGGCAAGAACACATTGAACATGAAGGCTGCCGCTTCGATCGCCGCTTCCAGAAGGGCAGGCAACATCACAGCAAACGACATGATACAGAAGTTCTTCTCGATCTCCGGAATGCCCGTGATCACCTCGACCTACTGGAACGATCCGCACGGCTTCAACGGGGAAGACGCACTGAAGGATGAAGAAGCGATGCAGACGCTAAGGAATCTGGGACGCAACATGGCTTACTATCTCAAGATGCGCGAGCTGGCGAAGAAAAACGATCTCAGTGAACCTGAGATCGAAAAGAAGTATTCCACACATTTCATCCGATAAAAAAACAGATCCGGGCTAGTCCCGGATCTTTAACTGTTTGAATGTTTTGACCAGATCATCATGGATGACGATATCGCAATTGCTGTCATAGGAAGTCGCATCGCGGTTGACGATGGCCAGAGTGTCTCCCTGGAAGTAGCGGATGAAGCTCGCAGCCGGATAGACGACCAGAGAAGTCCCGCAGACGACAAGCAGATCGGCAGCGGCGATCGCCCGGATCGCACCGGTGATGACTTCTTCATCGAGACCTTCTTCATAAAGGACGACGTCCGGTTTGACGGTCGCTCCGCAGCGGTCACATTTGGGAACACCGGTCGTATTCATGATGTAATCCAGACCGAAGAATTTGTGACAGCGGCTGCAGTAGTTGCGAAGCACGGAACCATGCAGTTCATAGACCTTCTTGGAACCGGCAGCCTGATGAAGTCCGTCGATGTTCTGGGTGACGACAGAGACGTCTTTCGTTTCCTGAAGTTTTGCGATGAACTCATGGGCGTAGTTAGGCTTTGCGTCAGGGTAAAGCATCTTTTCGCGGTAAAATTCGAAAAAGTCCTCCGTCTTATATTCGTAGAAGGTATGGGATATCATTTCTTCCGCCCGATAGACGTTCTTATACAGGCCTGTTGCCGAGCGGAAATCAGGGATGCCGGAGGCGGTGGACATGCCTGCTCCGGAGAAGAAAACGATCTTGTTCGCGCGATCGAGCGCCTCTTGCAGTTTGTTGATCATACAGCTTTATTTTACACCTTTTGAGTGCTATTATTTCCTTGTAGAAACATCAGGGCGAGGTGAGATTCCTCGATCGGCGGTATACCCCGCGAGCGTAAAGCAGAGCCTGTGGGATCCAGGCGGCGACTGTATAGTCAGGATGAGAGAGGTTTTTTTATTTTGAAAAAAGTATTGACTGTCAAAAACATCACGATGATCGCCATCTTAGGCGCTTTAGGAGCAGTGCTCATGTTGTTCGATTTCCCGATCATGATCGCTCCGGGCTTTTATAAACTCGATCTCGGGGATCTTCCCTGTCTGATCGGCGCTTTTGCCCTGGGTCCTGTCCCGGCACTGCTGATCCAGGTCGTCAAGATCCTGATCAAGCTCCTGCTGAAGCCGACATCGACGGCATTCGTCGGTGAGCTGGCCGCATTCATCTTCTCTTCCGTCTACTGCGTCAGCGCTTCTTTGATCTATCAGGCAGACAAGACGAGGAAGGGAGCCATGAAAGCTCTGATCGTCGCATCTGTGCTGATGAGCGTCTTTGCGGCTTTCGGAAATTATGCATTCATCATACCGGCGTATGTGAACATGTATCATATGCCGCTGGAGGCGATCATTGCCATGGGCACAGAGATTTTTCCGATCATCCATGACAAATTCAGCTTCGTTCTCTGCTGTGTCTTGCCGTTCAATCTGATCAAAGCTGCCATCGTCGATGTGCTGACGATCATCTTGTACAAGCGCATCTCGCCGTTGTTGAAGAGGTAAAAAAACGCTGTAAATAAAGCGTTTTTTACATTATGTGAAGCTGTGTTATCTGTTTATCTTTGATAACACTTATGATATAATTTTTGAGTATTGAAATTTTGGAGGTTTTAGTGTGCCTAGATTAACAAGAACACAGAAGTTTGCCGAATTGAGGGATTCTCTGGCAAACGACAAAGAGTCCTCATTACAGACTAAGGATCTTTCCAACTATGAAGATAGATTGAACTCCATCACGGAGCTGCTTTCTCCGTCGAACAAAACGGAAGAACCTGTACCGGCTTTTGAAGTGCCGGCCGAAGAACCGGCAGCGGTACCGGAAGTCAAAGAAGAAACGGACCCTAAATATACCTGGACGGAATTTGAAGAGACACCGATCGAAGCGCTGGTTGATTCTTTCAAGAATTCGGAACTGGAACAGCAGATCCGGGAATTTTCTAATGAGACCATGTATGCCAAAGAGGAGATCGTTGAGTCTGCTCCGACAGAAGAGAAAGTCGAAGAAGTATCGATCGCTTCAACGGCAGAAGAAAAACCTCTCATCGATACATCGATCGACCAGGCACCGGTCAATGATGAACCAGTCATCGAAGAAAACAAAGACGATATCAAACCTCTGATCGATGAGACGCCGTATCTTGCGACTTATATCGATAACTACGAACAATCTCACAGCAGGGAGCCTGTCAGCAGTGAACCGCTGATCAAAGACGATATCCCGACTTATGAACATGCCAGGGAAGAAGTTGAAGAAATCAGCTATCCGGGCTATTACAGACCGTCTCCGGAGATCGAAGCGCTTTATAAAGAAGCGGAAGAAAAGGCGGAACAGGAAGTATCTGCTGCTGAACCGGTCACAGAACCGGCACCGGCAGTTGAAGAAGTAACGGCAGTTGAAGAGCCTGTCAGCGAAGACTACGAAGCACAGCTGGAAGAGCCGGTCTATGAAGCTCCGGTCGAAGAGCCTGCTTTGGAAGAAGCTCCGGCAGTGGAAGATGCTTTGATCGAAGATATCGCCGAGATCGAAGAACCGCAGTCCATCGAAGTCATCGAAGAAGAACCGGCGAAGGAAACGGTCGAGCTTCCGAGGACACCGATCGAAGATTTCGTCGACAATCATATCGCCGAACATGAGGCAGAGACCAATTCTTACCTCACCAGCATGATGGAAGAAGTCGATCAGTACAATACACTGAACGGCGATCTGACGATCTCTCAGCTGACCAACGCCATGGTCAACGAGATCCGGCATCCGGAACAGGAAGAAGTGAAGCAGGAGATCGCTGAAGTTCAGCCTGAAGTCAATGAGGAAGCGGAGGATGAAGAATTCTCCAATACCGTTTCCATGGAGATCGCCAAGATCATGGATGAGATCGATGCGATCAAAGAAGAACCGGTCAATGTTCCCGAACCGGTCGAAATTCCTGAACCGGTCAAAGAACCGGAGCCTGTCAAAGTCGAAGAACCCGTAAAGGAAGAACCGGTCAAAGAAGAACATCCGGTCCTGGCTAAGACGCTTCAGGAAGAAAACGAAGAAGAAGTCGTTGAGATCAAGAATCTCAAGGAACTGGAAGCTGAGCCGACAAGAGACACAGTCTCCAATACGATCCCGTTCGTCGTTGCGACCGATGATGACGAAGAAGAGATCGAAGATGATGAAGAAGACGGATCCAATACGATCTTAAACATCATCCTGATCGTTTTGATCATCGTTTTAGTTGCTGTCTTAGGTCTGATCGTCTTCTATATCTTAAAGACGAAGGGTGTCATCTGATGAAGATCAATATAGCGATCGACGGTCCGAGTGCAGCCGGAAAGTCGACGATCGCCGATGAACTGTCCAAGATTCTCGGCTATACGCATCTGGATACCGGAGCCATGTACCGCGCCGTTGCTTTGAAGGCGATCCGCGAAGGCATTGCTTTGGATGATGAAGAAAAGATCGTCGCAATGATCGAGAAAATGGATCTTGAGATGCCTGCCGACGGCAGTGTCATCCTGGAAAAAGAAGACGTCTCAAAAGCGATCCGGACAGACGAGATCTCGATGGGCGCTTCCGATGTTTCGAAACTTCAGGGCTGCCGGGCTGCTCTGGTGAAGATGCAGCAGAAGATCTGCAAGGACGGCGGTTATATCCTTGACGGAAGAGATATCGGCACCGTCGTGCTGAAGGATGCTCCGGTCAAGATCTATATGGTCGCTTCCGCTGAAGCAAGAGCCAAGCGCAGAGTGCTGCAGAATCAGGAAAACGGCTTGGACGCGGACTATGAAACGATCCTTGAGGATATCAAAAAAAGAGATTATCAAGACATGCACCGGGAACATTCGCCGCTGACCAAGGCGGAAGATGCGATCGAGATCGATACTTCCGATATGACCATCGAAGAAGTCGTCGAAGCAGTCATGAAGATCGTGAGAGAAAAAACAGGAGATTAAATATGATAGATGGAACTGTCGCAATCGTTGGTAGACCCAATGTCGGTAAGTCGACAGTTTTTAATCGTATGCTGGAACAAAGAGTATCCATCGTCGAAGACACACCGGGCGTGACAAGAGACCGCATCTACGGGGACTGCACATGGCTGTCCAAGACGTACCGTCTGATCGATACGGGCGGCATACAGATCGAAGATGTGCCTTTCCAAAAGGAGATCAACGCGCAAGTCGAGATCGCCATCGAAGAGGCGGATGTCATCATTTTCCTGACCGACGGCCGCAGCGGGATGTCGGAGGACGATGAATACATCGCAAGGCTTCTGCGCAATTCAAAGAAGCCGGTCATCCTGGCTGTCAACAAGATCGATGATTCCACCAAACTGGCGGACATCTACGAATACTATGCCCTGGGTATCGGCGATCCGATCGCGGTATCCGGAGTCCATGGCATCGGTATCGGCGATCTGCTCGACAAGGTCGTCGAGCTCATGCCGGAAAAGAGCATGGAAGAATATGAAGGCATGGTGCGTTTCGCTTTGATCGGACGTCCGAATGTCGGCAAGTCTTCTTTGGCCAATGCATTCCTGAAACAGGAGAGAGTCATCGTTTCCGATATCGAAGGTACGACCAGAGATGCGATCGATACGGTCTTCGAGGCCAACGGACGCAATTATGTCGTCATCGATACGGCGGGGATCCGCAAAAGAGGGAAGATCTACGAGGCGGTCGAAAAGTATTCCGTCTTGCGGGCCAAGGCGGCGATCGAACGATGCGATGTGGCATTAGTCTTACTTGACGGGTCCACCGGGATCATCGAACAGGATAAGCATGTCGCCGGTCTGGCACACGAAGCCAAAAAAGGCGTCATCATCGTCTACAACAAATGGGATCTCGTAGAGAAGGACGACAAGACGATGTCCAACATTACAAAAGAGATCCGCAAACAGTTCGTTTATCTCGACTATGCACCGATCGCTTTCGTCTCGGCGAAGCAGTCCAAACGTGTCGATACTTTGCTGCCGCTGATCGATCTGGTCTATGAGAACCTGAACAAGCGGATCCAGACTTCCGTCTTGAACGAAGTCATCCTGGATGCCCAGCTGGCCAATCCGGCAAAACCGCATAACGGCAAAAAGTTCAAGATCTACTATGCATCGCAGGTCTCCAGTGCGCCATGCACGATCGTGCTGTTCTGCAACGATCCGGAACTCTTGCATTTCTCGTATGAGCGTTACATCGAAAACAAGCTTCGGGAAGCCTTCGGATTTGAAGGCGTACCGATCAACATCGTCGCCAGAAAGCGTGCCGATTAAAAACAACGAAAGTCAGATCAATCTGACTTTTTCTTTTGGCCGAAAGAAAACCGGGAACGATGTTCCCGGTTTGTTGTCATCATCCTGCGGAAATTGCGATACAGGCTTGTGAGGTCGAACCCGACGGGGTGACACAGACGTTGACCCGGCTGCCGCCGATGCTTTCTGAGAAATCTGTTCCTTCCGTTGCACCGGTGATGACTTCGCCGGTATCGGACGTGATCGTATAGAAGTACGGCGGAAGTGCCGCTCCCATGTAGATGGATGTCCAATGCGGGAACCAGATCCTGCCGGCAGCATAGGTCGTTTCACCGTAATCGTTGGTCGTTGACAAGTCACAGGCATCTCCGACGCAGAAGCCGCTCTCGCCGCCGCCGACACCGAAGGTCACCCAGACAGAAGATCCGTCGTATGCGCCGTTGAGGTTGGCGATGCCGCCGGAAATGTATTTTTTGTTGTTTCTCGCCGTTTCCATCGCTTCCGAGACAGAGACCAGAGGTTTTTCCTCAAGCGTCTTGGCAGCGATGTAGCCTTTGATCGTTCCGTATTCGCCGTTGGAGTAAGCGTAAGGATAGGCACCTCTGACATGGGTGAATTCCGTGACGGAATCCGGCATTTCCAGCGGTCTGTATGGATCGTAGTCGCCCAAATGGTGCTCTTCCAATTCGCTCAGGATCTTGGTGACGATCTTGGACTTGGTGTTTTCCTGATATTCACCGGAAGTGAAGTAGGCACCTTTTTCCAGCTGATCGTAACCCGTCCAGCAGGAGATCGTGTACTTGTTGGTCTGCATGACCAGCCAGCTGTCTTTCGTCGCACCCTGCGGGATGCCGTAGTCCAACCCGGCATCTGCCCAGTCGGTCGTACCGGTCTTGCCGTAGAGCGGATAATCGAGATATCTCTTGCAATACCACATCAGGGAAGAGTAGCTGCCTGACATGTTGTATTCTTCGAGGTAAGCGACCATCCAGGCTGTCGCATCGGAGATCCTCTGCGCGCCTTTCGTGTCGGCGATGAAGTCATCTCTTCCGTCGTTATAGACGATATAGTTGATGGTGTGAGGAGCGATGTAGCGTCCGCCGTTCATGAACATGGCATGTGCACCGGCCAATTGCAGCGGCGTTACCAGACAGCGGTTGCCGCCGATCGCGAACTGCAGGTCGAAATCGGCATAATCAAACTTGAAGCCGATCGAATTGAGATAATCGACGACGAATTCTTCGCCTTTTTCATCAACGACAGCTGCCAGAGCCTGAACGGCCGGCGTGTTTTGCGAACGGCCCAGCGCTTCCGTCATCAGCATGTCCCCATAGTAGGCGTGGTCATAATTGGAGATCAATACGTTTCCTCCGTAGAGGTAATACGGCATATCAGTGAAGGTATGCGAGGTCGCATAGCCCAGCTGGTCGATACATAAGGCGTAGTCGATGACCGGTTTGATCGAAGAACCCGGATTGAGGTAGGCCTTCGTTGCGCGGTTGAACTGTCTTGCCTTGTCGGTCTCGCCGCGGCCGGCGCCTAAGGCTTCGATCGCACCGATCTGGTTATCCAGGACGACGATCGCCGACTGGCACTGTTCGTTCGGGAATTCGATGCCGACATAGTCTGCCTCGTTCTGCATGTCGTAGATGTACTCCTGCATGTAGGCATTCATGTTGGTATGGATCTCCATGCCGACGGTGTAGGGCGATTCGCCGGTCACTTCTTCGACTTCGTCGATGACGGCGTCGATATAGGCCTGGTATTTTTCGTTGACTTCCTGGAAATTGTCGGAGACACCGGACAGGAGGTCTTCGATACGGATCGAATTGGCCAAGTCCGCTTCCTTTTGTGAGATATAGCCGTGCATCACCATCAGGTCCAGAACTTCCGCACGGCGGTCATAGGCGTTCTGCAGATAGTCCATCTCCGGATCGAGGTAATAGTTATCGAATTTGTGCATCTCGTTGTACGGATTATAGTCGTTCGGCGCGTTGATCAGTCCGGCCAGGAAGGCAGATTCGGACAAGTTGAGGTTCTGTGCCGATTTGCCGAAATAGTACTGGGCAGCTTTCTCGACGCCGCGGATATTGTTTCCGTAATTGACTTTGTTGATGTACATCGCGATGATGTCCTGTTTTCTGGTATCCGTCATCAGTTCCAGTTCAAGGGACAGGACGATCTCTTGCATCTTACGTTTGATACCGGACATGCCTTCACGGGCGGCAATCGTCGAATTTTCGTCGTCATCGATCGAGAAGTAGGAGTTCTTTATCAGTTGCATCGTGATGGTCGATCCGCCTTGCGAGAAGTCCCGGGTACGGATGTTGGCCAGGATCGCCTTGGTGAATCGCGGGATATCGAAGCCCGGATGTTCGAAGAAACGGGAGTCTTCGATGGAAAGGAAGGCATCGATCAGACAATTCGGCATGCGCTCATAATCGATGTTCTCTCTTAAATACATGCCCAGTTCCATGATCTTGTTGTCATCGGAATCGTAGATCGTCGAGGAATCCGGCGAGACCAGGTCGGTGACTTTGAGTTCCGGTTTTCCTTCGCAGAGCTTATATGCAAAGAAGCCGGCACCGATGACACCGCAGATCCCCAGGAACAGGACGATACAGGTCAGTATCGCGAAGATGAAAGTGACGAGTTTTCCTTTCGGACGCTTCTGTCTGACCTTTTTGGTCCTTGTCTTTCTGACAGCTTTTTCTTCTTTCGTTTTCGTGATCTTCTCGTTTTCTTTCACCGTTTCACTCTTTCTGATCTTCTCTTCTTTGGCTGCCTTTTCCCTGCGCGGTCTTTCCGCTTTCACTTTCTTTGTCTTCAGACCGGCCAGGGCGGAAGCGATGGCGGCTTTTGTCTTGTCAAAGCTTTTTTTCAAGGGATCGGGATCCTTTTTGGAATGCTTCGGCTGAGACTGTGCACCGATCGTTTCTTTTGCTTTCAAAGAGCTTTCGTCCGCATTTCCGGCAATATGGACGGAACGCGGTTCCGGCTTGAAATACTCACGTTTTTCCTGGTGCCGGCGGGCTCTTCTTTTGACCTCATTTATCGAGCGCTCTTGCGCATCATTTAATACTTTTTCTTCTTTCATACATCTTATAATTATACTATATCAAAGGGATAAATGATAATATTAAGACATGGTTAAAGAACACTTAAATCGGCTGAAAAACGCAATGGAAAAGGAAGGGATCGATGTTTATTATCTCAATACTTCCGATTACCATATGTCAGAGTATGTTCCGGAACATTTCCGGACGATCTTATATTTTTCCGGTTTTACCGGCTCGATGGCGACACTTCTGGTGACGAAAGAAGATGCCTATATCTTTGTTGACGGACGTTACCATTTGCAAGCTGACAGACAATGTCTGCCCAACGGTGTCAAAGTCATGAAACTGGGCACGGCGGACACGGACGATCCGATCGGTTTCCTGAAGAAGAATTTCAAAGGGAAGGTGATCGGTCTGGACGGCCGGCGGACCGGTGTGAATTTTGCCAAGGATCTTGTGAAGCAAGGCCTCAACATCTTGAGCAAGGACATCTATTCCGATCTGATCGAAGACCGGGCTCCGTTGTCCAAGGATCCTTTGTGGAAGCTCGATGAGAGATTTACCGGTCTGTCCAGAAAAAAGAAGATCGAACTGATCCGCTACTGTCTTTCCGACAAGGTCCACATCGTCAACAATCTCGAGTCGATCGCTTATCTGCTCAATCTGCGTGGCAACGACATCCCGCATACACCGGTCTTTCTTTCCTATCTGGTGATCCTGGACGGCGAGGTCTATCTGTTCTGCGATCTTGAACGGTTCAGCGAGGAACTGCTCGACGAGCTCTATGATGACGGGATCATCATCCGTCCGTACGAGAGCTACTACGATTTCCTCAAACTGATCCGCGGCAAGAAGATCCTGATCGATGAAAACAAGGTCAACTATGAAACTTATCTTTCGATCAAGGGCAGAGGCAACAAGATCTATGACATGACCTCGATCATTGAGGAGATGAAAGCGGTCAAAAATCCGGTCGAACAGGAGAACATGCGTCTTGCCCACATCTATGACGGCGTGGCGGTCCTGCGTTTCCTGATGTGGCTGGACAGCGTCGACAAGAACAGCATCTCCGAATATGATGCCAAGGAAAAGATCGATTCTCTTCGTCTGGAATACAAGGCGATCGATCTGAGTTTCTCTTCGATCGTTGCCTATAACGAGAATGCGGCGCAGATGCATTATGCGCCGACCAAGGAAGATCATGCGATGCTGAAAGATAAGGGCATCCTGCTGTTCGATACCGGCGGCCATTATCTTGAAGGCAGTACCGATATCACCAGGACCGTGGCTCTGGGCGAAGTCGATGAGGAAGTCAGGATGTGGTTCACGCTGGTCCTGAAGTCGATGTTCAACTTGAGTTCCGTCAAGTTCCTGAAGGGCATGAACGGCAATCAATTGGATATCTTGGCCAGGAAGGATCTTTGGGCAAGAGGCATCGATTACCGCTGCGGTACAGGACATGGCGTCGGTTATCTGCTGGCGGTCCATGAATCTCCGCCCAATGTCCGTCACGGCCACACCAAGGCGGCAAGCGAACTGGCACAGTTCAAGCCGGGCATGATCTGTTCGGATGAACCGGGCGTCTATTTCGACGGGAAGTTCGGTATCCGCTGCGAGAATATGATCTTATGCAAGAAGGATGAACTCAATGAGTACGGTCAGTTCCTCAGTTTTGAGACTTTGACCAAGGTCCCGTTCGACCGTAAGCTCATCGACAAGCGATACCTCGACCAGGAAACGGCGGAAAGGATCAATGCCTATCACGAGGATGTATACCAGAGCCTGCTGCCTTATCTGAATGAAGAAGAAGAAAAGTTCTTAAGGAAACTGACGGAAAAGATATGAAACTGATCAGCTGGAACGTCAACGGCCTCCGCGCCGTCATAAACAAAGGGGAACTGCTCCCGTTTTTGAACAAAGAAGATCCCGACATCATGGCTTTTCAGGAGACCAAGATGCAGGAAGATCAGCTGACTTTCGATTTCGGCGGATATCTGCGCTACATGAATTCCGCCGAGCGCAAAGGCTATTCGGGAACGATGGTCCTGACCAAAAAGGAGCCTCTGAGCGTCAGCTATGACATTGAAGGGGAAGATCATCCCAAAGAGGGAAGAGTTATCACTTTGGAATATGAAGATTTCTATTTCGTCTGTGCCTATGTGCCGAACTCCAAAGACGGGCTCAAGCGCATCGACTACCGCATGCATTGGGAAGACGATCTCAGAAAGCATCTGATCGCTCTCGACAAGAAAAAACCGGTCATCTACACCGGTGATCTCAATGTGGCACACAACGAGATCGACCTGAAGAATCCGGATGAGAATCACTTCTCTGCCGGTTTCTCGGATGAAGAAAGAGGCAAGTTCTCACAGCTGCTGGCTGCCGGTTTCAAGGATTCCTTCCGGGAACTGTATCCGGAAACGGTCAAGTATTCCTGGTGGTCTTACCGCACGAAGGCAAGGGAACGCGGCGTGGGCTGGAGGATCGATTATTTCGTGGTCTCCGCGCGTCTGATGGATAAGATCAAGGATTCTTTGATCTATGATGAAGTCATGGGTTCCGACCATTGCCCGGTCGGATTGGTTCTGTAGGAGGATAAACATATGGAAGTGAAAAGATTCATTGAAGAGAATTTTGAAGATATGAAGGCCGACCTGAAGAAACTGGTCTCGTTCAACTCGGTCTTTGGAAACGATGTAAGACCTTTCGGTTCGGCGAACCGTCAGGTACTGGAATGTGCTTTGAAGATGATGGAAGAAAAAGGTCTTCAGGCTCACAGTGTTGACTACTATGCCGGCTACGGCCAGACCGGCGAAGGCAACAAGCTCATCGGCATCCTGGCACATCTCGATGTCGTGCCGGCAGGCGAAGGCTGGGACAGCGATCCTTTCGATATGGTCGAAAAAGACGGTTTCGTTTACGGACGCGGTGTCTCGGATGACAAGGGAGCGGCCGTCGCTTCGATGTATGCCCTGAAGTATCTGATCGACGAAGGTTATCCGTTCAAGAAGAGAGTCCGGCTGATCCTGGGCTGCAACGAGGAGACCGGTTCCGCCTGCATCCGCCACTACGTGGAGAAGGAAGGGCAGATCGACTACGGCTTCACACCGGACGGCAACTTCCCGGGCATCTATGCCGAGAAGGGCATGTTTTCCGCCAGGATCGTCGCCCGGGATTCGAAGATCCTTGACATCAAAGGCGGCGAAGCTTCCAATGTCGTCTGCAAGAAAGTTTTCGTCAGACTGCCGCTCAACTGTTTCGATGAAGACAAGCTGAAAGCCTTCTTTGAAGAACATCAGATCAAATATCAGATGGAAAAAGGCGAGACCATTGAAATGACCGTGCATGGCGTGGCGGCACATGCCTCGATGCCCGATCTCGGCGTCAATGCCATCTCCCATCTCCTGGAAGCTTTGTATGCGGCAGGCTTTGAAGATCCTTTCGTCGACTGGTTCCACCGCAATTTCGCTTTGAGCGTCCATGGGGAACTTCTCGGTTTTGAAAAGATCGCCGATAAGGTGTCGAATACATCGATCAACTTCGGTGTGATCAAAAAAGAAAACGATGAGATCCATATGTCGCTGGATATGCGCTTTCCGGTCATGTCAAATACGGAAACGGTCAGCGGTCTCATGCATATCGATGATGAACATGTCCATCTTGACCATATCGGCAAGGTCGAACCTCTCTACTTCGATGTGGATACGCCGATGATCAAGGCGCTGAAAAAGGCATATGAAGATGTGACGCTTGACCGGGAGTCGGAGATGGAAGCGATCGGCGGCGGCACTTATGCCAAAGCCATCAACAACTGCATCGCCTTCGGCTGTGAGTTTGCCGGAGAAGACAACCACATCCACGACGCCAATGAAAAGCTCGATCTCGAAAGTTTCAAAAAGCAGGTCGAGATCTACATCGAAGCGATCAAAAATCTCAACGAAATAGAAGACTGACCGTCTTCTATTTTTGTTATAATTAGCTTGTATGAAAAATATCAAACTGGCTCTCATCTATGACTTTGACAAGACGCTCTCGCCAAAGGACATGCAGGAGTTTCACTATATCAATTCATTGGGCTATGATGATCCTGCGAAGTTCTGGGCGGAATGCGGTGACTTTTCGCAGAAGCACAACTGTGACGGGATCCTTTCTTACATGTACCTGATGGCGTTCAAGAATCCCGAGTTGACCAAGACGCAGCTGCTGGAAGAAGGCAAGTACGTCAAGCTTTATCCCGGCGTAACGACCTGGTTCGACCGGATCAATGAGTATGGCAAGAAGCATCATGTCAATGTGGAACACTACGTCATTTCTTCCGGTCTTACCGATATCATCAAAGGCACCTCGATCGCCGACAATTTCAAGAAGATCTATGCCTGCACTTATGCCTACGATGAGAATGAAAGGATCTTATGGCCGTCCCGTGTCGTCAATTATACGATGAAGACCCAGTATCTTTTCCGTATCAACAAGGGCGTCCTTTCCGAGACCAATGACGAGGACCTCAATTCCTCGACACCGGAATCCGAAAAATATATCCCTTTGGAAAACATGGTCTACTTCGGTGACGGAAGCACCGATGTCCCGAGTATGAAAGTCGTCCAGCAGAACGGCGGCATCACGATCGCCGTTTTCGGCGACGATTCCAAACGCAACAAAGCCGAACAGCTCTACACCGACAAGAGGGCGACCTTCTTCGTCAAGGCGGATTATTCCAAAGATTCCCGGATCGAGAAGATCGTGGAAGGCATCATCGATTCTTTAGAAGCAAAAAACAGATTAGAAGATTTCCGATAATGATCAAATATACTGCTGATGATTTTGAGATCAAGCGGCTGGGCAGTTTCTATGACCTCAAGCAGACGCTGTTCCGCGTCTTTGCGCCGGATTATAAAAGGCTCGACCTGATCCTGGAGAACAAAAGAGTCCCGATGTTCCGCAACGGACTTTGTTTTGAAGTTTACGTCAAGGGCGATCTGGAACTCATGAAATATCACTTCCTGGCCGATGACAAGGTCAGCTTCTGCGATCCTTTTTCTTATGTCTGCATCAATCATGAATCGTATGTCGTCAATAAGAGCAAGTTTGAGAAGCGGAAAGTATTTCCTAAGACTCCGCTGAACGCACCGGTGATCTATGAATGTTCCGTCCGTGATTTTTCCAGTGACCGTTCCTATAACGGAAGCTGCAAAACGACGTTTTTGGCATTTACACAGACAGGCCTCAAAGGGGAAAAAGGTCTTCCGATCGGGATCGATCATATCATCGGTCTCGGGGTGAGCCATATCCAGCTGATGCCTGTTTTTGATTTCGATCTGGACAAAGCCCGTTACAACTGGGGCTACAATCCGCTGTCTTACAACTGTGTGGCTCCTGCATATGTCTTGCATAAGGAAGATCCGTATGCCTACGTCAACGAGCTCAGGACTATGGTCAATTTCTGTCACGAACACGATCTGCGCGTCAATCTGGATGTCGTCTTCAATCACGTCTATCGCGAGAAAGAATTCGACTTGGGGAAGATGCTGGCGGGGAGGCTCTACCGTTACCGCAAGGACGGGACCCTGGCACAGGGGACCTTCTGCGGCAACGAGGTGGCTTCGGAAGATACCTTCGTCAGAGCTTACATCGTGGAGATGGTGGAACGCTATCTGGAACTGTTCGATATCGACGGGATCCGCATGGACCTGATGGGTATCAGCGATGTGCGTACGGTCAAGCTGATCTACGATACGCTGCGAGTCAAAAAGAAGGATTTCATGGTCTATGGGGAAGGCTGGAACATGGGTGATGTCCTGGATGAAGGCCACCGTGCCTGTATCATCAATGCCGCCAAGATCCCCGGTGCCGCCATGTTCAACGACTATTTCCGTGACATCGTGATCCACTACCTCTCGGGCAACAATTCGATCGATGAAGACGTCAAGCGCTGTCTGAGAGCCGATCCGTCTTATCTTGGCGCGGAACAGTCGATCAACTATGTGGAATGTCACGACGATTATACCTTCTATGACCGGATGGCGATCTACAAGAGCGAAGACAGCAAGGAAGTGAATGTCTGCCGCTGCAAGATGGCTCTGGCTCTGGTGCTTTTGGCCAGAGGCATCCCGTTCATCCATTCCGGAGAAGAATTTTTAAGGACAAAAAAAGGCACTAAAAATTCCTACAATTCCGGCGATATGATCAACAGGATGGACTGGCACAGGAGACAGGTCTATGACGATGCCGTTTCTTATGTGAAGAAACTCATCGCGATCCGCAAGGAATATCCCTGCTTTACGGAAGAAGATCCGCGGATCAATTTCGAGGAACATCAGGGTGCTCTGATCTACCGGATCGGGCCGCTGATGATCTTCATCAATCCGGGTGAAGAGGAGATCTCGTATGATGACGGACAGGATCACAAGGTGATCTTTGACGAGAGCGGGACAGCGGATACCGGCAGTTCTTTAATCTGCGTTTCTCCGTATTCCGTCGTGATATGTGAAGACTAATGTAGTATAATTAAGTTACATATTAATAACGAGGAGTATTAATAATGAAAAAGAATAATATGGTAGCGATGATACTTGCAGGAGGAAGAGGGTCCCGACTTTTCGACCTGACCAAAAAGGTCGCGAAGCCGGCAGTTCACTTCGGCGGCAAGTATCGCATCATCGATTTTGCGCTGTCCAACTGCGCAAATTCGCACATCTCGACGGTAGGTGTCCTTGTTCAGTATGAATCGATCTTACTCAGTTCCTACTCCGCAAGAAGCTCTACCTGGGGCCTGGATTCCAAAGGCGGCGGCGTCTATGTCCTTTCTCCGCGCGAAAAAGACGAGACAGGCTTAGGCTTATATGCCGGTACGGCAGATGCCATCTATCAGAATCTCGACTTCCTCGATCAGGAGGATGCAGACTATGTGCTGATCTTATCCGGTGACCACATCTACAAGATGGATTATGACAAGATGTTGAAATGTCACCAGGAATCCGGCGCAGAAGCGACGATCGCCGTCATTGAAGTTCCGATGAAGGAAGCGAGCCGTTTCGGTATCATGAACACCGATGAGAGCGACCGCATCGTCGAATTTGAAGAGAAACCGAAACAGCCGAAATCCAATCTGGCTTCCATGGGTGTTTACATCTTCTCTTACAAGAACCTGAAGAAATATCTGAAGGAAGATGCAAAAGATCCGGATTCTCAGCATGACTTCGGTAAGAACCTGATCCCGGCTTACCTGAAAGACGGTCTCAAGCTGCAGGCTTACCGCTTCAAAGGCTACTGGAAGGATGTCGGTACGATCTCTTCTCTCTGGGAAGCCAACATGGATCTCCTGGAAGACAATTCCGGTCTCGATCTTTTCGATCCGGATTGGAAGATCTACACGGACGATGCTTCCGCAACGCCGCAGTGCATCGGTGAGAATGCCAAGATCGATAAGGCATTCATCACGCAGGGTGCGATCGTCAATGGCGAAGTTTCCGGTTCCGTCATCTTCTCCGGTGCAGAGGTCGAAGAGGGTGCAAAGGTCGTGGATTCCGTCATCATGAACAATGCGATCGTCGGCAAAGGCGCAAAACTTACAAGGTGTCTGGTCGCTGACGATGTCAAAGTTCCGGGCGGAATGAAGCTCGGCAGCAAGAATTCCGAGGACATCCTGCTGGTGTCCAAAGCATACATCGCAAAGGCAGGTGAAGACCATGAGTAAAGTTTTAGGTATCCTGAATTTTGAACCGTCCTATGTCCATGTCAGAGGTCTTGAGGATTTCCGTCCGATCTCCGCGACATCGATCTTAGGCAGATATCGTATCATCGATTTCATGCTTTCAAACTTCACGAACTCCAATGTTGAAAGCATCAAGGTCTTCATCAAGAACAGACCTCGTTCCACGGTCGAGCACATCTCCCACACCAGCTACAATCTCAACTCCAAGAGAGGCAAGATCCAGCTGTTACACGGCGATGTCGACTACAAGAACAACGAACTGTTCAATGTCGATGTTCAGGCCTTCAAGACGTATATGGACTTCATCGACCAGGAAAATGCTTCCTATGTCGTTGTCGCTCCGTCGCATTTCATCTTCAAGCAGGATTTCAACGAGATCATCGAGGAACACATCCGTTCTAAGAACGATATCACGATCCTCTATCACTCTACAGCCAATGCTGACAGGCGTTATCTGATGGGTGACCTGCTGAAGCTCGATGAAAACAAGCGTGTCGTCGAAATGTACAAGAACCGCGGCAAGAACAAGAAAGCCGTCGTTTCTCTGGAAACTTATGTCATGTCTGCTCTGACCTTCAAGCAGCTGGTCGAAGAAGCCGTCATGACATCCAGCTTATATTCCTTCTCTGACATCGTCGCTGACTGTGTACGTCCGATGCAGATCGGTGCTTACCAGCATAAAGGCTTTGTCGCCTGCATCTCCACGCTCAATGCTTACTATGAGGCCAACATGGAGATCAAGAACGAGAAAGAGATGCTCAAGCTCATCAATGATGACTGGCCGATCTACACGATGACCAACGATTCCTGCCCGACACTTTACAAGAAAGGCGCAAAGGTCTCCGGTTCGATCGTCGCCAACGGCTGCCAGATCGAAGGAACGATCATCAATTCGGTCATCGGCCGTAATGTCGTCGTCAAAGAAGGAGCGGTGATCAAAGATTCCGTCATCCTTCCGGATACCTTGATCGACAAGAATGTCAAACTTGAACGTGCCGTCGTCGACCGTCTGTCGATCATCACGCACATCAAGGATATCAAGGGCAGCGAAGAGGAACCTATCTATATCAAGCGAGGAGATCGTATCTAATGATAAAAGTACTGTTTGTTTCTTTTGAATCCCTGCCGTTTGTCAAGACAGGCGGCCTGGCGGATGTAGTATATGCATTACCGAAAGCTCTGGATTCTTCGGAATTTGAAGTCCGCGTCGTCATGCCGATGTTCAAGTCCATCAAAGAATCTTACTATCAGGGTATGAAGTATCTCGATCATATCTATGTTCACAGCGGATTCATCAACGAAGAAGCAAACATCTACTCTTATGTCAATGAAGGGGTCGAGTACCTCTTTATTGAGAATGACACTTACTTTAACCGTGACGGCGTCTATGGCTATGCCGATGACGCCGCACGGTTCTCTTTCTATAATGTCGCCGTTGTCGAGATGATGATCAAGATGGACTATTATCCCGACATCTGCCACGAACACGATTACCATACAGCCGTCTTACCGGCCTTATGCAAAGTCAGATACAATGCGATCGAGAAGATCCGTGCCATCAAGCACATCCTGACCATCCACAATCTGGCTTACCAGGGCGAGTATGACAAGCAGGTCCTTTTTGACTATCTGGCTTTCGATTACAAGAACTACGAAAACGGTGACCTGCGTTTCAACGATTACTGCAACTTCATGAAGATCGGTATCGTCTATGCCGACTTCGTCACGACGGTCTCTAGGACCTATGCCAAAGAGATACAGACGCCGGAATTCGGCAACAAGCTCGATGTCATCCTGCGTTATCGGGCAAAGGACCTTTACGGCATCGTCAACGGTATCGATACGGATTCCTTCAATCCGGCTAACGACAAGGCGATCGTCAAACCGTACTCTTTGCGTAATTACATCTCCGGCAAAAAGGCCAATAAGGCTGCCTTGCAGAAAGAACTCGGTCTGGAGGAGAGAGAAGACACCATGCTGATCGGCATGGTCTCGCGTCTCACGTTCCAGAAGGGGACCGACATCTTCCTCGGCGCGATCCAGAACATGCTCCGTCAGGATGTGCAGGTCGCCATACTCGGCACCGGTGAATCCAAGCATGAGTATTCCTTCAAGATGCTGGAGAACGAAAACAAGAATCACTTCGTCTATTACTGCGGTTACAATGAAGCTTTGGCCCACCGTATGTATGCCGGATTGGATATGCTGGTGATGCCTTCGCTGTTTGAACCGTGCGGTATCTCGCAGCTGATCGCCATGCGTTACGGCACTTTGCCTCTGGTCCGGGAGACCGGCGGCTTGAAAGATACCGTGGAACCGCTCAATGAATACGAAAACACAGGCAACGGCTTCTCTTTCGGTCCTTACAACGTTCAGGACTTCGAGAGAGTCTTCAATTATGCCTATACGCAATATTATGAATACCCTGAACGCTGGAAGATGCTGGTCCGTAACGCCATGAAGACCGACGTTTCCTTCGAACGTTCCGCAAGGGAATACGAAAATCTTTACAGAAAGGTATTGGAAAAATGAATCTGGATTATTTCTTTTCCGGTCTGGATACGCAAGCTTATAAGTATATGGGCGTCCACAAACTCGGCGATGGTGTTGAGTTTTATGTCTGGGCTCCGCACGCCAGAAAAGTCGAAGTCATCATGTCCAGAGATGATTTCAAAGTCCCTTATGAATTCCACAAGGCTGATGACCGCGGCATATGGCATCTGGTGATCGAACATTGCGAGTGCATCTATTCCTACCGTTACCGTATCACCGGAAACAACGGAAGAGTTGTATACAAGTCCGATCCGTATGCCTTTTATTCGGAATTACGGCCGGATAATGCTTCGGTCATGTATGATCTGGATCAGTATCGATTTTCGGATGATGAGTACATGGCAAAGCGCAATTTCTCCTATGAGAATCCGCTCAACATCTATGAGGTCCACGTCAACGGCTTCAAACATGACGGAAGACTGACGACGTACCGTGAACTCAAGGAAGAACTTATTCCATACGTCAAGCATATGGGTTATACCCATATCGAGATGATGCCGATCGTCGAGCACCCGTTCGACGGTTCCTGGGGCTACCAGGCAACGGGCTTCTTCTCGGCGACGAGCCGGTATGGCACACCATGGGATCTCAAAGACTTCGTCAACGAGTGTCACCTGAACGGCATCGGCGTCATCATGGATGTCTCTTACGTCCACTTTGCGACCGATGAATTCGGACTTCGCATGTTCGACGGGGAATGCTGCTACGAGTATACGGATTCCAAACTGGCCAGATCGCAATGGGGTTCTTACCAGTTCGATATGGGCTCGGGTCCGGTCATTTCCTTCCTGATGTCTTCCGCAAACTTCTTCCTCAACGAGTATCATTTCGACGGTTTACGGATGGATGCGGTCTCCAATATCATCTTCTATGAAGGAAACAAGAACATCGGTGAGAACGGCAACGGTCTCTCCTTCGTCAAACGTTTCAACTATTCGATCAAGAAGGAACATCCGGATATCTTACTGATCGCCGAGGACTCCACCGATTATCCTAAAGTCACGGTCCCGACGGTCTATGAAGGACTGGGATTCGATTATAAGTGGGATCTGGGATGGATGAACGATACTCTGAAATATTATGCGATGGATCCGGAGTTCCGTCAGTATCATCACAACATGCTGACGTTCTCGATGGCCTATTTCTACTCCGAGAAGTTCATCCTGCCTCTGTCACACGATGAAGTCGTCCATTCCAAAAAGACGATCGTCGACAAGATGTGGGGCAATTATGAGACACAGTTTGCACAGTGCCGCAACCTGTTCCTGTATATGTTCACGCATCCGGGCAAGAAGCTCAACTTCTTAGGCAACGACATCGCGATGTACCGCGAATTCGATGAGACCAGAGGTCTGGACTGGGATCTGCTGAACTATCCGGCACACGATTCATTCAATCGTTATTTCCGCGATCTATGTCTGATCTATAAGTCCTATAAAGTCTTCTATGGCAAGGATTACGATCCCAACAGCTTCCGCTGGATCGATGCCGACAACTATCGTCAGTCGGTCTATATCTATTGCCGATACGGGGAAGATTTCTGCTTCCTGGTCGTCCTGAACATGAAACCGATCTCTTATACCAATTATCGGATCGGTGTTCCGTACCGCGGCATCTATACGGAAGTCATCAATTCGGAAAAAGACATCTACAATGGCTGCAACATGTGCAACTTCGAACCGATCCGTTCACGCAAAATAAAAGCACACGGTCTGCCGAATTCGATCTCTATCGATCTGGCACCGTATGCGGCAGTGATATTCTCGGTCCGTACCGGAAAGAAGAAACCGGTCTATGAAGATCCCAAAGCTGCTAAGAAAGCGGCTTCAAAGGCGGCGTAAGATCTCTTTCTGATCATTATTCAAACGATAGGAATCCAAGGCTTTACGGATTCCTTTTTTATAGACGAAACCGTCAAGTTCGTTGTTTTTGACATAGTCCAAAGTACAGTCAAAATAAAACATGAACAGATAGGATAAGAGCCATGCAGCGGCCATCCGGGAATAATAGCCGTGATAGTCTGTCTGTTTCAGGATGCGGTAAAGCTCATCGAGATAGGTATCTTCGATATAGTAGTCCAAAAGCACCACCAGTGCATAACGCTGCGTGTATTCTTCCTCGCTATCAAGATACTTCAGGAGCACGGGATAGTATTCTTCCTTGTGTTTTTTGATCTCCTTGAAGGAGGGGACGAACGAATCGCAGATCCCCCAGGAATCGATCTTTGAAAGAAATCCTTCGACTTCTTCGACTTTTTGATTGAAAGGGACCTTTCTTGAGACGATATAGATGCCGTGCAAGAGCACTTCTTCATAGTAGACATCTTCAAATCTGACGGTCTCCTGTTTCGACAAAGTCTTTGCGTAAGAGCGAAGATCGGGCAGCCGGACACCGATGACCGGGTAGGAGGTACGGATGATCTTGCTGCTGAAATCGCGGTATTTATCGTCTTTCATGGCCATCAGGTCAGAGTGTATTTTATTTATCATAGCCTTATTATAAATGGTAAAATAAGGTTTATGAAAGAACTTGCCGTCCGGCTGAAAAAGGGAGATGATCTTAAATCGTCCATCGAATCCTTATGCAAAGAAAACGGTGTCGATACGGCTGTGGTCCTTTCGGGAGTGGGCTGTCTTTACAAAGTGAAGATCCGTCTGGCAAAAGCGGAAGCGTTCTTCGAGAAAGAAGACGACTATGAGATCGTTTCGCTGACGGGAACGGTCAGTAAAGGGAAGGTCCATATCCATATCGCGCTTTCGGATCAGTATGGAGTTCTGATCGGCGGGCATCTCAGCAAAGGGTGCCTGGTCAATACGACTTGTGAACTGGTCCTTGGCGTTTTGGAAGAATATGTTAGTGAGCGCGTCTATGATGAACAGACGGGCTATGATGAGATCGTATTTAGGAAAGAAGGTAGATAAAATGATCAATGTTTATATCGTTTCCGGTTTCTTAGGTGCCGGCAAGACGACGTTTATTCAGAAACTGTTAAGTGAAAAGAAATTCGAGAAGGTCATGCTTCTGGAAAACGAATTCGGTGAAGTCGGTGTCGACAGTGCTTTTTTTGATAAATCATTGAAGATCAAAGAGATCAACAACGGCTGTATCTGCTGTTCGCTGCAAGGTGATTTCGAAGACGCTCTCGAAGAGATTGAAGAGATGGGCGTGAGCGATCTGCTGATCGAACCGTCCGGCGTCGGTAAGCTCTCCGAGATCATCAATGTCGTCAAGGGCGATCCGGATTTCCGCATCGTTTCCCATATCTGCATCGTCGATGTCAAGACCTGTAAGAAGTATCATGTCAATTTCAAGGAATATTTCAACGATCAGGTCGCTGCCGCAAATGCGGTCGTCCTTTCTCACACCGATGTGGCGGATGAAGAGACGATCGAAAAGGCAAAACAGATCGTAAGAGAACTCAATCAGGATGCAGAGATCGTTGATGAACCGATCAATGAGCTTCCGATCGAAGAAGTCCTGGACATCATCGTTTCCGGCGGTGACATCCTTCCGGATTTCGAAGAAGAGGAACACGACCACGATCATGAACATCATCATCACCACCATCACGACGACGAGGATGAAAATGAGGATCATGACCATGAAGAAGAGGAAGGACAACATCACCATCACCATCATCACCACCATCATCATGACGATGACGATGAAGATGAGATCTTCAAGAATTTGATCCTTGAACCGGACTACCGTTTCAGCAAGGAAGAACTGGAACAGATCCTGACAAAGATCCCGGAGGACATCATACGCGTCAAAGGCTATGTCCTTTCCGACAATAAGACCTTATATTTCAACTATGTCCTGAATGAATACAACATCTTCGAAGGGGAGATGAAAGATAAGGCTTTAGTCTCAGTCATCGGCACGCAGATCGACGAAGACTACTTCGAGGAACTCTTCCATGATTAAACCGGTCTATGTGTTTTCGGGCTTTCTGGATTCCGGCAAGACACAGGCGATCAAGGAGACTTTGTACAACCCGCGTTTCAACGAAGGCGAATCGTCTTTGATCCTGGTCTTTGAACAGGGTGACGTGGAATATGATGAAAAGTTTTTGAAGTTCACCAATTCGAAAGTTCTGTATATGGATTCGATCAAAGACCTGACCATTGAAAAACAAAAAGAGATCGACAAGAAGTACAAGGGGATCGAGAGGATCTTCATCGAGCTCAATGGCATGGAGGATGACAATATCCTTTATGAGACGGGATTCATTTCAGATTGGGAACTCGCACAGACGCTGACGACGATCGACGCATCCAAGTTCAATCTTTATCTGGCCAATATGCGTCAGTTCTTATACAACCATGTCGTGAATGCGGAAGTGGTCATCCTGAACCGGTCGGACGGCTGCGACAAGCGTTTCTTGCGCAATAACCTGAAGTCGATCAATCAGTATGTGGAACTGATCTACGAAGACAAGGACGGCAACGTCTCCAACAAGATCGAAGACGAGCTTTTCGATGTCAGCAAGGATCTTGATATCTCGGATATGGATTACGGTCTCTGGTTCATGGATGCCGTCGACAATCCGGATAAATACGACAGGAAGAACATCTCGATCAAGGTGAAGTATGCCGGTACGATCGATGATGAACAAAACGTACTGATCATGGGCCGCAAGGCGATGGTCTGCTGCGCCAATGACATCACCGATATCGCGCTTCCCTGTATCGGACTGAATGAGAAGCAGATCGATAAGAACAAGTATTATCAGCTGACCGGTGTCGGCCATGTCGTGGAAAACGATGAAGGTATGCGGATCTGCGCCTTGAATGTCCGCTCCTTTAAGGAAGCGGAAGCTCCGAAGGATGAACTGGTCACCTTCAATTAGGAGGAACACATGAATATTTTAAAAGCGATCCTGTTCGGGATCATCGAAGGCATCACTGAGTGGATGCCGATCTCTTCGACAGCGCATATGAAGATCTTGAACGTTTTTTTGCCGCTCGATGTCTCGCCGGAATTCTATGATGTCTTTGAAGTCGTCATACAGCTCGGAGCGATCATCGCTCTGGTGCTGGTCTTCTGGAACAAGATCTGGCCGTTTGGCAAGTCGAACCGTCCTTTGGGCAAAGGCGTCTTATCGTACGTGAAGAAGGATAAATTCATCCTCTGGCTCAAGATCATCGTCGCCTGTCTGCCGGTCATCATCTTCGAGCTTCTTTTAGAGGATCTGTTCACGTTCATCAACGAGAAGAATGAGATGACTTTCATCGGCATCGCTCTGATCCTGGTCGGTATCATCTTCATCCTGGTGGAGATGGCGGTCAAGGGGAAGAAATTCTCCGTGCAGACGACCCGTCAGATCACTTACATGCAGGCTTTGATCATCGGCCTGGCACAGCTGATCGCGGCGATCTTCCCGGGCGTTTCCCGTTCCGGTTCCACGATCATCGCTGCACTGCTGCTGGGGATCTCAAGACCGACGGCGACCGAATTCACTTTTGAAGTCGCGATCCCGGTCATGTTCGGTGCATCTTTGATGGAGATCTTGAAATTCTCCGGTGCCGTTACAATTACCGAAGTTCTGACACTGATCGTCGGTTGTCTGAGCGCGTTTGCGGTCTCGCTTTTCATGATCCGCTTCGTGCTCAACTATATCCGGAAGAATACCTTCAATATCTTCGGTCTGTACAGGATATTGATGGGTATCATCATTCTGATCTTTTTAAGGTGATATGGATCTCAAACTGCTGAGTGCGACTTTTTTGGAAGGCTTGCTGTCCTTCTTCTCGCCTTGTGTCTTGCCTCTGATCCCTTTATACATCTCGTATCTGGCAGGAGACAACAAGACCCTGGACGAAGAAGGCAACATCAGATATCAGACAGGAAAAGTGTTCATCACGACACTTTTCTTTGTTTTGGGGATCTGTCTGACTTTTGCCATTCTGGCGTTCTCGTTGAGTTATATCTCCGTTTTTCTAGAGACCTACAAAGAGGTCATCTCGATCGCCGGCGGAACGCTTCTGATCGTCTTCGGCTTGCACGAGACCGGACTGATCTCCATCGATCTGCTGAACAGGGAATTCAAGCCAAGATTCAAGCTCGGTCTTTCGAAGATGAACTTCTTCAAGGCTTTCCTTCTAGGCTTCGTCTTTTCTTTGGGTTGGTCACCTTGTATCGGTCCGATGCTGGCAAACGCGATGTTACTGGCGGCGACGGAAGAAAACGGCTATCTCCATATCGTTTCTTACGGACTGGGACTGATCGTTCCGTTCTTGCTGACGGGTCTGTTCACCAATACGGTACTGAACTTCATTTCGAAAAACAAACGTTTCATGCGCTATGTGGCCATCCTTTCCGGCATCGTCTTATTGGGTTTCGGTACCTATATGATCTATGACGGCGCCAAAAACATCCGTTCTCTGAAACAGCTGAATGAGAATGCGGTCGGGAATAATAGAGAGGATATCATCTCTTATCTGATCAGTCATGAATTCAAAGATACCGAAGGAAACAAGATCGTCTTGTCCGATCACAAGGGAGAATATATCGTTCTGAATTTCTCGGCGACCTGGTGCGTGTATTGTGACATGGAGCTTCCCGATCTGCAGGAGTTTTCCAAGCAAGGCGATGCGAAGTGTTATGTGGTCATGTCTCCGGTCAATGAAAGGGGCGGCAAAGAAGATATCTTAAAATTCGTTCAAGAGCGCGATCTTGAGATCCCGCTGCTGATCGATGAGGAAGGGGTCTTGTTTTATTATCTGGGCGTCACTTCCTATCCGACGACTTATGTCATCGATCCGGACGGGAATTTCTTGTGTTATGCCAACGGAGCGATGTCTATTGACGGTTTCAACGGTCTGCTCGATTACGCCAAAGGGTTATATGAGGGAGAATAAAAAAAGATCTTCCTGAGGGAAGATCACAGCTCCAGATCCTTGTTGTCCGGCAGCCAGGAATCGAAGATAAAGCACTGATACAGGTGCTTTTTTTCTTGGAACTGTTCCTTTGATTTGACGGTCCAGGCGACGCATTCCGCTTTGAAGAGCTTCGACATCAGTTGAAAGGAGAGGTTGGAAGAACTTTCCACGTCGTAGGCGATGTAATCGGGACGGGTCAGGAAGTTGAGCATCAGGTAAGTCAGGATGAAGGAGATCGGTTTGGAGACAGTCGCATTGGGATCGCCGAGATAGTTGTAAGACAGCTGTCCGCGGATGATCTGCGGTTCGTTCATCCTAAGATAGCGGACGACTTTCGGATTGAAAGATTCCATGTTGTATAAGCCTTTGTATCCCCGCATCATCTCGACCGTTCTTCGAGTCGTTTCGATATAGCGGCCTTCGGCCTTGATCTCGATGACAAGTGGCGTATCCGGTCTCAGGACTTTCAGGACGTCCTCGAACAAAGGGATCCGTTCCTTCGTATCCAGAAGGGGATAGGTCTGCAGTTCTTCGTAGGAACAGGCTGTCAGGTCCTTATCGACGCCGGTCATCCGCTTCAAGGAAGCGTCGTGAAAAACGACGAGTCGGTCATCGGTGGTGAGCTGCACGTCGAGCTCGATGCCGAAATCGTTCTCCACTGCTTTTCGAAAGGCGACGAGCGAGTTTTCGGGAACATCTTTGTTGTTGAACAAGCCGCGGTGCGCGATGAACTTTTTCTCGTAAGCGGAAGACATGCTTTTGCGGGAAGTGTCGGGATAGATCGCGATCAGATATAAGACGATCAGTAATACGATGATTTTTATGAACATACTTCAATTATAAAACAGATGTATAAAAAAACCTTCCGTTTCCGGAAGGTTTGTATCATAAACAATCAATCAGTAATTATTTGATGATGTCGACAACGGAACCTGAACCGACAGTTCTGCCGCCTTCACGAATAGAGAACTTAGTACCCTGTTCGATAGCGATCGGAGCGATCAGTTCGACAGTCATGACGACGTTATCACCAGGCATGACCATTTCGGCGCCGCCTAATTCCTTGACGATACCGGTAACGTCAGTTGTACGGAAATAGAACTGAGGACGGTAGTTAGCAACGAACGGTGTATGTCTTCCGCCTTCATCCTTCGTTAAAACGTAGACCTGAGCAGTGAACTGCGTATGAGGAGTAACGGAACCCGGTTTTGCAAGGACCTGGCCTCTTTCGATCTCGTCACGGTTGACACCACGGAGCAGAGCACCGATGTTATCGCCCGCTTCAGCCTGGTCGAGCTGTTTGTGGAACATTTCAAGACCAGTGATGACGGTCGTTCTTGTAGGCCTTAAACCGACGATTTCAGCCTGATCGTTCAGCTTGGCAACACCACGCTCAACTCTGCCTGTAGCAACAGTACCACGGCCGGAGATCGTGAAGACGTCTTCGACAGACATAAGGAACGGCTTGTCCATTTCTCTTGCAGGAGAAGGGATGTAGCTGTCGCATGCATCCATCAGTTCATCGATAGCTTTCTGAGCTTCAGGATCGCCTTCGAGAGCCTTTAATGCGGAACCACGGATGACCGGAGTGTTATCGCCGTCGAATCCGTATTCGTCGAGCAGTTCTCTGACTTCCATTTCGACTAAGTCGATCAGTTCTTCGTCATCGACTGCATCGCACTTGTTAAGGAATACTACGATGTAAGGAACACCGACCTGTCTGGCTAACAGGATGTGTTCACGAGTCTGAGGCATCGGTCCGTCAGTTGCAGCAACAACCAGGATCGCACCATCCATCTGCGCAGCACCGGTGATCATGTTCTTGACATAGTCAGCGTGTCCCGGGCAGTCGACATGAGCGTAGTGTCTCTTGTCTGTCTTATATTCAACGTGAGCAGTATTGATCGTGATACCACGAGCCTTCTCTTCAGGGGCTCCGTCGATCTGGTCATAAGCCTTGAATTCAGCCTGACCCTTTTCCGCTAATCTCTTAGTGATAGCAGCAGTTAAAGTTGTTTTACCATGGTCGACGTGACCGATAGTACCGATATTGACATGTTCTAACGAACGGTCAAATTTCTCTTTAGCCATCTAAAATTTTTTCCTCCTAAATTTAACAATACTATTTTAAGCTAAATCACCTTATTTAGCAATTGCTATCGGGTGTTTTTCTTAACGATTTCCTCAGCGATACTTGCAGGTACTTCTGAGTAATGATCCATCTGCATCATGTAGTTGCCTCTGCCCTGGGTATTGGACCTCAGGTCAGTCGCATAACCGAACATCGATGATAATGGGATGTAAGCTCTGATGACGACAGCGTTGCCTCTTTCTTCCTGGTCGTTGATATGACCGCGGCGTTTCGTGACATCGCCCATGACGGTACCGAGGTACTCGGACGGGACGGTGATCTCGACGTCCATGATCGGTTCAAGGATGACCGGGTCGCACTTCTTGGCTGCTTCCTTCAGTGCCAGACTTGCGGCAGTCTTGAAGGCCATTTCCGAAGAGTCGACTTCATGGTAGGAACCGTCGAAGAGGGTAGCCTTGATGTCGACGACCGGATAACCGGCGATCAGACCGTTTTCAAGGGCCGCCTTCAAGCCTTCCATTGTCGGTTTGATATATTCTCTCGGGACTGTACCGCCGACAACGGCATTGATGAATTCAAATCCTTTGCCGGTCTCGTTCGGTTCGAACTTGATCCAGACATGGCCGTACTGGCCGCGTCCGCCGGACTGTCTGACGAACTTACCTTCACAATCTGCTGTCTTGCGGATCGTTTCACGGTAAGCGACTTGCGGTTTACCGACATTGCATTCGACTTTGAATTCACGTTTCATACGATCGACGATGATATCCAGGTGGAGCTCACCCATACCGGCGATGATCGTCTGACCGGTCTCTTCATCCGTATAGGTCCTGAAGGTCGGGTCTTCTTCCGCCAGTTTGCCTAAGGCGATGTCCATCTTATCGGAATCGGCTTTTGTCTTTGGTTCGACCGACATCTGAATGACCGGTTCAGGGAATACCATGGATTCCAAGATGATCGGATGTTTTTCATCACACAGCGTATCACCTGTGGTCGTATTCTTGAGACCTACAGCTGCGGCGATGTCACCGGCATCGACTTCTTCGATGTCAGCACGGTGGTTCGCATGCATCTGCACCAGTCTGCCAAATCTTTCTTTTGTGTCTTTTGTTGCGTTCAGTACGTAAGAACCTGCTGTCGCAACACCGGAATATACTCTGAAGTAGGTGAGCCTTCCGACGAACGGATCGGTCATGACCTTGAAGGCAAGAGCGGAGAACGGTTCGCTGTCCGAAGCGTGTCTTTCCGCTTCATCTCCGAACTTCGTCGTTCCCTTGATCGCCGGAACATCCAGCGGGGAAGGGAGGTATTCGACGACCGCATCCAATAAGAGCTGAATGCCCTTGTTCTTGTATGCGGAACCGCAGAGTACCGGGAAGAATTCGGAAGTCAGGACCGCTTTTCTGATCGTGTTCTTGATCAGATCGATGCTTGGTTCTTCTCCTTCCAGGAAGATCTCCATAAGATCGTCATCATAGTCACAGAGCTTTTCGATGAGTTCGCTTCTCATGACCTCTGCTTCATCTTTATACTGATCCTCGATCTCGGAAACACGGATATCCGTGCCCTGATCGTTGGGATACATGTACTGTTTTCTCTCTACCAGGTCGATGATACCGCGGAAAGTGTTTTCCGCACCGATCGGCATCTGTATCGCAGCCGCTTTGGCAGCGAGCTTATCTCCGATCGAGTTGACTGACATCATGAAGTCAGCGCCTGTGGCATCCATCTTGTTGGCAAAGACGATCCTGGGTACACCGTAAGTTGAAGCCTGTCTCCAGACTGTTTCCGTTTGCGGTTCAACACCTGCTTTGGCGTCCAATACCGTGACAGCACCATCAAGAACTCTCAGAGAACGTTCGACTTCAACGGTGAAATCGACGTGTCCCGGAGTATCGATGATGTTGACCCTGGTCTTCGGAAGTTGATTCTTGGAACCCGGCCAGAAAGTCGTTGTAGCGGCTGAGGTGATCGTGATACCTCTTTCCTGTTCCTGTTCCATCCAGTCCATCTGGCTTGCGCCATCATGTGTTTCACCGATCTTGTGTGTTTTTCCGGTAAAGAAGAGAATTCTTTCGGTACAGGTAGTCTTACCTGCATCGATGTGCGCCATGATGCCAATATTTCTAGTGTTCTCTAAAGCATATTGACGTGCCATAACGTAATCTCCTTTCTATCAAAATTACCAGCGATAATGAGCAAATGCTTTGTTTGCTTCAGCCATCTTATGCGTGTCTTCTTTCTTCTTGACAGACTGACCGACACCATTCGATGCATCAATGATCTCAGCGGCTAACCTCTGTTCCATCGTCTTTTCGCCTCTTAATCTGGAGTAGTTGACGATCCATCTCAATCCCAGTGTGAGTCTTCTTTCATCGGAAACTTCAACAGGGACCTGGTAGTTAGCACCACCGACTCTTCTTAATTTCAGTTCGAGTTCAGGCATGACATTGTCCAATGCTTTTTCAAATACTTCCATTGGCTGCGAGCCTGTCTTCTTTTCTACGATATCGAATGCATTGTAGAGGATGTTCTGTGCGACACCTTTTTTACCGTCTAACATGATCTTGTTGATTAAACGTGTCACAAGCTTGGAATTGTAGATCGGATCTACTAATACATCTCGTTTCGCAATATGTCCTTTTCTTGGCATTTTTAATCTCCTTTCATGTTTTACTTAGGCTTTTTAGCGCCGTATAATGAACGGCCCTGCATTCTGCCGTCAACACCGGCACAGTCGAGCGTGCCTCTGATGATGTGATAACGAACACCCGGTAAATCCTTGACACGACCGCCACGGATCATGACAACGGAGTGTTCCTGCAGGTTATGTCCGATACCCGGAATGTAAGCTGTGACTTCCATACCGTTGGATAAACGAACACGGGCATACTTTCTTAACGCTGAGTTAGGCTTCTTAGGTGTCATCGTACCTACACGGGTGCAGACGCCTCTCTTCTGAGGGGAAGCCAGGTCGATCGGACGGTTCTTTAATGAGTTGTAACCCTTATTTAAAGCCGGTGCCTTTGACTTGAATGTTCTCGCAGTTCTGCCTTTTCTAATTAACTGATTGATTGTTGGCATATGTACTCCTTTCTTCTCATGCACACTTTCTCAGGTGTGCCAAATATCTGACTTAATTATGGATCCTTTCGGATCCTGTCAGCCTTCTAATAATAACAGGGAGAGGGCCTAAAATCAAGCAGAAAATGCAGATTTTATCGCATTTTTGCAGTAAAACGGATACAGTCGTGCCAAAACGCATCTTTGTAAGGGTTTTCCCTGACTTTGTTGCGTCCTATATTATAATAATAAGGAAGATATACGAAAGGATCACCTATGCATCAGATCATCACATCGCTTTTAGAAAATGACTTATATAAGTTCTCTATGGGACAGGCGATCTATCACCATTTTTCCCATTACAAGACCACCTGGTCCTTCAAATGCCGGAATGAGGATGCGAAGTTCACCAAGGAGGTCATCGAAGAGATCAAACACCAGATCCGCATGTATTGTGCGCTGCGTTTCTCGGAAGATGAGCTCGAATACCTCAATGATATCCGCTGGATCAAGGGCAGCTATGTCGACTTCTTACGGCTCTGGCAGCCGCGTTATGAAGACTTTCACTTCTCCAGTGATGAAGAAGGTCACCTGTATGTGGAGACGACCGGCACCTGGCTCAACACCTCGATGTACGAGATCCCGACGCTGGCCATCATCAACGAAGTTTATTTCCGTATGAACTATGACTACGATGAGCTTTTCGAGCAGTTCAGGAAAAAAGCGATCGAAAAGTGTGAGAAGGTACAAAACGGTGAATACGAGCTCAATTCCTATTCGGAATTCGGACTTCGAAGAAGACTTTCCGGCGAAGCACAGGAATTCATCGTGAAGAAGCTTTCGGAATACCGAAATCCATTGTCCCGTTTCGTCGGCACGTCCAACGTCTATCTGGCGAAGAAGTATGGCCTGACACCGGTCGGCACGATGGCCCATGAGTGGATCATGTGCGTCGGCCAGGGCGATCACAAGCACAATCCGGCATATTCCAATTTCTTTGCCCTGAATGCCTGGGTCGAAGAGTACGGTGTCCTCAACGGTACCGCTCTGACCGATACGATCACGACGGAATGCTTCCTGAGGGATTTCCGTCTGACGTTCTCGACATTGTTCTCGGGCGTCCGCCACGATTCGGGCGATCCGTTTGTCTGGGGCGACCGGATGATCGAACATTACGAGTCCCTGGGTATCGATCCCAAGACCAAGACGCTCCTGTTCTCGGATTCGCTGAACTTCGAAAAGGCAACGAAGCTCTGCCGTTATTTCAAAGACCGCTGCAAGGTGGCGTTCGGTATCGGGACGTATCTTTCCAACGACACATCGGTCCCTCCGCTCAATATCGTCATGAAAGTGACCAAGTGCAACGGCCAGGATGTGGCGAAAGTCTCCGATGTGGAAGGCAAGTCGATGTGCAAGAATCAGGACTATGTGGATTATCTGACAAGAAGTATCGAATGGCGTATGAAAAATGAGGTGGCTAAAAATGACTGATGCAGTAAGAGAAACAGAAAAGATCGTACAGTTCGTCAAAGACTATTTTGAAAAGAATCACCTGAAAGGGGCGGTATTGGGCATTTCCGGAGGTAAGGATTCCGGTGTCGTCGCTGCCATCATGTGCAAGGCTCTGGGTCCGGAAAATGTCGTGGGCATCACGCTGCCCTGCCATTCCAAGGAAGCGGATGCCGCCGATGCCAAGCTCGTCGCCGAGAAGTTCGGCTTCGAACTTCTCAACATCGATCTGACGGAGGTCTTCGATGCATTCAAAGTCCAGATCGGCAAGCTCGGCGAATTCTCCGAGGAAGAACTGAAGAATTCCGACATCAATCTCAAACCGCGGCTGCGCATGGCGTCGGTCTATTATATGGCGGCTTTATTATCGGCAGTCAAAGGCGGGACTTATGTCGTTCCGGGTACGTCCAATGCCTGCGAGCTCTATGTAGGCTATTTCACCAAGGGCGGCGATTCGGTCTACGATATCGCTCCGATCTATTCTCTGACGGTCGAGGAAGTCATCAAAGTCGGTGAAGTCTTAGGCGTTCCGGAAAAAGTACTGTACAGGACACCGGACGACGGCATCTCCGGTCTGTCGGACGAAGACAAGATGGGCGTGAAGTATGCCGATATCGGCAAGATCATCCGCGGACAGGAAGTCGATGAAAAAGAAAGAGAAAAGATCGAGGTGCTCCACCGCAAGGCGGCCCACAAGTTCAATATCCCCGTCTACAAGATCGAAGACTGATATGGCAAGGATCGGCATCTACTGCGGTTCTTTCAATCCGGTCCATAACGGGCATATCGCGATCGCGCAAGCCTGCATCGAAGAAGGCTATGTCGATGAGGTGCGCATCGTTGCGACCGGTGCCTACTGGGAAAAGAATGAGTTCTATCCGATCGAAGACCGCATTGCCATGCTCAAGCTGGCAGCCAAAAAGGGAATCGTGATCGACGAGACCTACAATGACCGTCCTTATACTTACATGATCTTCAAGGAACTGGAAAAACGCTTCCCGGAAGACCGCTTCTCTTTGATCCTGGGCGGCGACAACCTGCCGAGGTTCTCCGACTGGAAGGAATATGAATATCTGCTCGGTTTTGATTTCATCGTCCTTCCCAGAGGCGAGATCGATAAGGAACGGATCGTCACACTTATGAACGGTCTGCATAAGAAAAACTACGTCGTCCTCAGACATGAGACGATCGATATCTCTTCCACGTATATCCGGGAACATCTTCATGAATACGATCAGATCAAAGATATGATCGATGAAAAAGTCTATGACTATCTTTTAGAGATGGAAAGGAAACAAGATGCAGCACGAGATCCTGAAAGCTCATCCGCTGCTGGATGAGAACGGACACCTGATCGAGACCGGCTATGCCAGGTCTTTGATCCTGAATTACGAACGAAGCGCCATCAAAGCCAATAAACTGCGCATCAAGGAATGGGACTATTATCTTATTTATAATCAGGACTTCGGTGTCGCTCTGACGGTGGATGACAACTCCTATATGGCCCTCGATTCGATCTCCTTGCTGGACTTTCAAAGGCCGTGGGAACATACCAATTCACCGATGAAGTTCATGACACTGGGCAAACGCAATTTCCCGTCTTCTTCGCTCAGCGGCGATGTCAAAGGGGAAGGCAAGGGTTATTCCATCGAATTCCTTCATGAAAAAGAAGAACGCATCCTTCGTTTTTCGATGGAAGATTTCATGGATCACAAACCGATCCAAGGAGAGATCCGCCTGCTCAAGAACGACGATGATTCCATGGTGATCGTCACGCCGTACAAGGAAAGCAAAGTCCATTTTTATTACAATCAGAAGATCAACTGCATGCCTGCCTATGGCAAGGTCAGTTTCGACGGCAGAGACTATGTCTTCGACAAGGAAGACAGTTTCGCTGTCCTCGACTGGGGAAGAGGCGTCTGGACCTACAAGAACACCTGGTACTGGGGCTCCGCTTCCGGGATCGTTGAAGGGAAACGTTTCGGTTTCAATATCGGCTACGGCTTCGGCGATACTTCTGCAGCCAGCGAAAACATGTTGTTCTATGACGGGAAAGCCCATAAGCTCTCAAAGGTCACGTTCAACATCCCGATGAAAGACGGCAAAGATGATTTCCTTTCGCCCTGGACGTTCACATCGGATGACGGCCGCTTCGAAATGGACTTTGTGCCGATCCTTGATCGGGCAGCCAATACGGATTTCATCATCCTGGGTTCCGACCAGCATCAGGTCTTCGGCAGATTTACCGGCAAGGCCATCCTGGATGACGGCACGCTCATCCGGATCAAAGACTTCTTAGGTTTTGCCGAGAAAGTCACAAACAAGTGGTAAACAAAAAAGGGAGAAGACGTGAGTCTTCTCCCTTGTTCTGTCATTATTCTCTCAGCAGCCTTTCATTTTGAAGGCTTTCTTTCTTTTCATCCAGCCTTCCCAGGCCATAAGCGAGAAGGGCAGCGGCCAGCAGATTGATCCATCCGATCCGTGTCACATTGATGGAATTGCTGACACCGATCAGAGTATTGGCGACCAGGAGGAGTCTGATCATGCTGATGATCGTCTTCAGGTGATCGATCCGTGAATCAATGTCGGAGAACAGATCGAAGGATCCCAGTTCGCTTCTTCTTCTGAAGTAGATCCACTTGATCATCTTCCCGACGTATTCGGCACCGGTCTCTTCCATGAAAGAGATGAAAGGCGTATCACTTGAATCATGCATCTCCAATCGGATGATGTATTCACCGGGTTCGCTCTGCTCGAAGGTATAGCTGCAGAAGCCGACAGAGACTAAAGCCCATCCTTCGGCCGCCATCCGGTTGAGCCACTTTTCTTCTTTTTCAAAATCCCATACCCAGAACAATTTACGTATCGTCTTTGTTTCATTCATCCTTTTTTTCTCCTTTCAATATCATGTCGCCATTGAGCAGGAGCTCTCTCAATCTTTCGACTTCGTTTTTCAGTATTTCCAGACCTTTGGAAGTGATCTGATAATTCTTTTTTCTGCTTCCTTCTTCAGATGGAAGCAGTATGATCCAACCTTTATCAACCATCGATGTCAATGCGCCGTATAAAGTGCCTGCCGCCAGTCTGACTCTTCCTCTGGACAGGTATTCCACTTCCTGCATGATCCCGTAACCGTGTTGGGGATTGTATAAGGCAAGCAGGATATAATAACTCGCTTCGGTCAATACCATGGATTCCTGCATGTTTCCCTCCTTTATCGTCTTACGATATATCGTTTAACGATATATCTGAATTCATTATATCGGCATACGATATAGCTGTCAATCATTTTCCGATAAAAAAGGTACAGCATGAAGCTGTACCGGATCTTTTAATCAGCCAGTGAACCGAACGGATCCCACGGATCCAGAACGACCGGCTTTTTCTTCAGTGCGGCGAGCTGTTTCTTGTTGAGATACTTCTTGGCAACCACCGCTTCAAAGACATAGCGGTCGAACCAGGTATCGGAAGCGATGTAGTAGCCTTTGTTGCCGGCTTTGTCGCCCCAGGAATTCTCGATCTTCCAGCGGGTCGGCTTGTTTTTGAACAGATTGACGCCGGTGAAGACCATGGCATGGTTCATCGCCGATTCGCAGGTATCCAGCATCTCCGCTTTGGATAATTCCAGATCCATGCGCAGGGTGTTCTCCAGATCGAAACTGCGGTCGTCCCACAGACCGAGTTCGCGGTCACCGTCCTTGCCGCAGTCGCAGCCAAACCAGACGATCTCTTTTTCTTTGAGCTGTTTCAGAATGAGGTCTTTGAAGTCTTTCAGCGGCAGGTTGAGGAACAAGACCGGATTGTCGGTACCGGCGACATTGCCCAAGTATTTGACGGTGTAAGTCTGATAGAACGGCTTGTCTTCCGTCGGACCGTTGATGATGCCGACATAGTCGTCAAGGTCGACGCCGAGATATTTCTCATACATCTCTTTCGGCGTGACATCATAGTGGGCATGATATTTGTCCTTCTCGTCGTAGTATTCAAAGGTGAAGGTCTTCGGCGGAACACCGAAGCAATCGCATAACAGGCTGTAGCACTGTTTCAAGGTCTCATCTTTGAGTGCTTTGATCTGTTTGCCGTCTTCCGCTTTCTTCAAGTCGGCCGTGAAACGGCGCAGACGGCGGTTGATGATCATATTCATATCGCGGGTGTGGGAAGACTGGTAGGTCTCCGGCATCGCGGTCTTGGGGCAGATGCCGTATTTCTTGACTAAGGCGACCATCATATCCCACTGACCGCCGTCACCGATCGCCGTGCGAAGCAGGTAGCGGGAAGTCTCGGTATTGAGCGGCTGATCTTTTTCGGCGATCATGCATTCCATGAAATAGTTGATCTTTTCGAGTTTGTCATAGAAAGCCAGATAGTTCTGGGAAAGCTCGAACTGATCTTTGATCTTGTATTTTTTGGCGATCATCTCTCTTAAAAGAGTCAGTGAAGAGAACAGCCAGCAGCGGCCTGAGGCCATCTGGTTGGTCACCGGCAGGGTCTTGATGTCGATCGAGAAGAGGTTCGGGTTCTCGACTTTGCCTTCAAAACGCCGGGAGATCATCCTGATCGGATTTTCACTCAAAGCATTCCTGACGATCCTGGCGGTATTGTCTGCACTGTACTCTTTGTCGAATTTGTCCAGTTTCTCAGCTGTAACGGCTTGAAATTTTGTCATTGGGATTCCTTCTTTCTTGAAATAATCATAGCACTATTTTCATTTCGCATAAGGATTATGAACTATGGTATATAATGTTCAATGTATGGAAGAGAAACTGTTTCAATTACATTCCGATTACCGGCCGATGGGCGACCAGCCTGCGGCGATCGACTCTTTGGTCGAAGGTCTGGAAAGAGGGGAGCACGAACAGGTCCTTTTGGGTGCGACCGGCACCGGCAAGACCTTCACGATCGCCAATGTGATACAGCGGGTCAACAAGCCGACACTGGTCTTTGCCCACAACAAGACACTGGCCGGTCAGTTATATTCCGAGTTCAAAGCACTGTTTCCGGAGAATGCGGTGGAGTACTTCATCTCCAACTTCGATTTCTATCAGCCGGAAGCCTACATGCCCAAGACCGATACCTACATCGAGAAGAATGCGGTGACCAACGATGAGATCGACATGCTGAGGATGTCGGCCTACAATTCGCTTCTGGAGAGAAGGGACGTCATCGTCGTCGCTTCCGTCGCCTGTATCTATGCCGGAAGCAATCCGGAAGATTACAAGGAGATGTTTTTCTCGCTGAAAGTCGGCGAGATCATCGACCGCCAGGATCTGATCAAACGTCTCATCGTCATGCAGTACCAGCGCAACGATGTCGACAAGATCCGCGGCACGTTCTCCGTCAAGGGGGATGTGATCGAGATCTGTCCGGGTCACACCGATAAGTTCATCATCCGGGTCGAGATGTTCGATGATGAAGTGGAAAGGATCACGGAGATCGATCCGGTGACCAAGGATGTGCAGAACGGATATACGGTCTATTCTTTCTTCCCGGCTTCCGGTTACGCCAGAGACCGGGATGACCTGCAGATCGCCTGTGACAATATCGAAAAAGAACTGGAAGAGCGGCTCAAGTACTTCAAAGAGAAGGGCAAGCTTCTGGAATACGAACGCCTGGAACAGCGCTGCCGCTACGATATCGAAGCGCTGCGCGAGATGGGCATGTGCTCAGGCATCGAAAACTATGCCATGCATATCGACCACCGGGTGCCCGGCCAAAGACCGTACAATCTCTTCGACTACTTCGGCGATGATTTTCTGATCGTCGTCGATGAATCCCATGTCTCTCTGCCGCAGATCCGCGGCATGTATAACGGCGACCATCAGAGAAAACTGACGCTGGTGGAATACGGCTTCCGCCTGCCGAGCGCATTGGAGAACCGTCCGATGACTTTCGACGAGTGGGAAGAACTCAAGGCGCCGCGCATCTACATGTCGGCGACCCCGGGCGACTATGAACTGGAACGTTCGCCCAAGCCGGTCGAACAGCTCATCCGTCCGACGGGCCTGCTCGATCCGCTGGTGGAAGTGCGTCCGACGTCCGGTCAGATCGACGATCTGATGGAAGAGATCCGCAAAAATATCGAAAAAGGGGAAAGGACCCTGGTCACCACTTTGACGGTCAAGATGGCGGAAGATCTTACGGATTATCTGAAGAAACTCAATTTCAAGGTCGCTTATCTGCACCATGAGACCAAGACTCTGGAAAGAAGCGAGATCATCCATGACCTGCGTGAAGGAAAATATGATGTTTTGATCGGTATCAACCTCTTAAGGGAAGGCCTGGATATCCCGGAAGTCTCTCTGATCGCGATCCTGGATGCCGATAAGGAAGGCTTCTTGCGTTCTTCCCGTTCGCTCATCCAGACGATCGGCCGTGCAGCCAGGAACGAACACGGACGGGTCATCATGTATGGCGATATGATGACCGATTCGATGAAGACGGCCATTGAAGAGACGAAACGAAGACGTCAGATCCAGGAAAGATACAACGAAGAGAATCACATCATCCCTCGCTCGATCAAGAAGGAACTCAACGAGGTCATCCATTCCAAGGAGACCCGCGAGATGTCTAAGAAGTATCGCGAGAAACACACGCACACTAAGAAAGAGAAAGAGAAGATGATGGCACAGATCGAGGCCGAGATGAAGCAGGCGGCAAAGCAGCTCAATTTCGAACGGGCGGCAGAACTGCGCGATATCTTGTACGAACTGCGCGACGGGAAATAAAAGCTGCGGCGACGTAGCTTTTTTCTTGCATTCAAAGAAAGAAGGACTATCATAAGAATTGCGCTTATGTGCGTACGTATCTGTTTTCTGCCGCTTTGAGCATAGTTTCATCCTTACCCGAGTGACACTAAAAAGATCTTGAGAAGGAGGACTATGAACATCATCGTTTCTTTGGCATTCACGCTTTTGTCCGGTCTGCTTCTGACAAGGGCATTCAAATACTTACATCTGTCATTTCCCGACGTCACGGTCTATCTTCTGACCGGTCTGCTCCTGGGACCGTATTGTTTGGGCAAACTCGGCTTGACGGGCATCGGTTTTTCCGATTTCGGACAGCTCAGGTCGCTGTCGCTGATCAATGAAGTCGCTTTAGGTTTCATCGCTTTTTCGATCGGTGCCGAGTTCAAACTCGACAAGATCGCCAAAAGCGGCAAGGCGACGCTCATCATCGGTGTCTTGCAGGCTTTGACGGCTTCACTGCTGGTCGATGTTTCGCTGCTGGTCTTACGTACTTTCGTCGGCGGAGAGGTCCTGACGATCCCGGTCTGTATCACTTTGGGAGCCATCGCTTCGGCAACGGCGCCGGCAGCGACACTGATGGTCGTCCGTCAGTACGGTGCCAAAGGCCCTCTCACCGATCTGCTGCTGCCGATCGTTGCCCTCGACGATGCGGTCGGTCTGATCATCTTTGCCGTCTCGCTCGGTGTGGCTCAGGCGTTCAACGGCGGTACTTTGAGCTTTGCGGCGGTCTTCGTCGATCCGCTTCTCGAGATCCTTTGTTCCGTTGTTCTGGGTTCATTATTGGGCACCGTCATGTCGAAATTGGAGAAATTGTTTTATTCCCCTGATCACCGTATGGCCATGACGATCGCTTTCATCCTGCTGGCGATCGGATTATCGAGCCTGAGCTTTGATCTGGGGAGCATCAGGATCGGCTTTTCTTCTCTGCTGGTGCTGATGATGCTGGGAACGGTCTTCTGCAACATTTCGGAGTTTTCCGAAGATATCTTCGAGAGGGCGGATCATTGGACAGCGCCTTTGTATGTGGCGTTCTTTATCCTGTCCGGTGCGCAGCTCGATCTGGCGGTATTGAAAAATCCGATGATCTTGGCCATCGGAGCTCTCTACATCCTGATGCGTTGCTCAGGCAAGTATGCGGGTTCCGCCTTGCCGGCAAAGATGCTGGGACTGCATCAGAACATCGTGAAGTATCTGGGTATCACTCTGTTTCCGCAGGCCGGTGTGGCTCTGGGCATGGTCAATACCGCTCAGGTCCTGGGCGAAGGAAACGGCACGACCATCCGCAATGTCGCCTTGCTTTCGGTCATGATCTATGAACTGGTCGGTCCGTCTTTGACCAAGACGGCATTGGCCAAAGCCGGTGAGATCCGCATTCATGAAGAGAAGCAGCATCGTTAAGATGCTGTTTTTATTTTTCCTGAGAAGGACACACCATAGAATGTGGTATATAATGAAAACATGAAAAAGTTAGTGCTGATCTCCGGTATTTCCGGTGCCGGAAAATCGACAGTCTCCAATATGCTGGAGGATATGGGCTACACCTGTATCGACCAGTATCCGCCGGAACTGTTGAGAGACCTTCTGGATCTGATCAAGAAAGACGACTCAATCCGCTATCAGAAGGTGGCTTTGACCGTGGTCCTGTCGGACCTGGACAAATTTGCCAATCTTCTGACCAATTCGGAGTTCAATCCGACACTGATCCTTCTGGATGCCGAAAAAGACATCATCATCAACCGTTATAAATTTACCAGACGCGTCCACCCGCTGGTCACATCAAATATGGCCGCAACGCTTGAGGAAGCGGTAGAGATCGAAAAAGGGATCTTAAGAAAGTTCAAAAGGAAAAATACCCGTGTCCTGGATACGACGGCCTTATCCGTCAAGCAGCTGAAAGCCGTACTGGATAAGATCCTGGACTATTCGGACTTCAATAATCTGGCGATCACTTTCGAATCTTTCGGCTACAAAAACGGCGTGCCGGACGATGCCGATGTGATTCTGGATGTCCGCATGCTGGACAATCCGTTCTATGTGCCGGAACTCAAAGAACTGACGGGCAACGACCAGGCGGTCTCCGACTATGTCTTGAATTCCAAGCTGACACAGCGCTATCTGAAAAAGACGATCGCCTACCTGGATTTCATGTTCAGGACTTACGATAACGAAGAAAAGCGGCATCTGACGATCTGTGTGGGCTGCACGGGCGGCCAGCACCGTTCGGTCGCTGTCGCCAATTATCTTCATGAATACTATAACGGCAGATATATGTGCTACATCACGCACAGGGAGATCAAAGAATGAAAAATGTGGTAGCCATCGGCGGCGGACACGGGCTTTCCGCCATCCTTTCGGGCATCCGGGACATCGAAGACATCAAGATCTCTGCCATCGTGACGGTGGCCGACGACGGCGGTTCGACCGGCCGTCTGAGGAAGCGTTACACCATTCCGGCAATGGGCGATATCCGCAACGTCATCCTGGCACTCTCGGATTCGGAGCCCTTGCTTCATGAACTGCTGAATTACCGTTTTGAAGGCGAAGACAATATGGATATCGCCGGCCACTCCCTGGGCAATCTGATCCTGACGGCACTGACCAATATGACCGGTTCCTTCGATGAGGCCATCCGCATCACTTCGGAGATGGTCAAAGTCAAAGGGGAGATCATTCCTTCGACACTGCAGAACGTCACTCTGTTCGCCCGGATGGACGATGATACGATCGTCAAGGGCGAAGCCAATATCCCGAGTCTCATTCACAATATCGGCAGTGTCTTTTATCAGACTCCCGTCAAAGGCAACGAGAAAGCCGTCAAGGCGATCGAAGAAGCCGATCTGATCTTGTACGGCATCGGGTCCTTGTATACGTCGATCTTACCCAATACGATCATTCCCGAGATCAATGCGGCACTTCATCGCTGTAAAGCGGATAAGGTCTATATTGCCAACTGCATGACCCAGTCCAACGAGACATACAATTACGATCTGAAGGCGCATCTCGATGCGTTCGATAAACACAAAACACCGGTCGACAAGGTCCTGATGCATTCCGACCGCATCCCGGAGATGAACCGCATGCGTTATCAGCGGCAGAATTCCATCGAGGTGGAAGACCACGGAGACTGCAACGTGCCGGTCATCCGCAAACCGCTGCTGAAATTTGACAACGGTCTGGTCAGACACGATCCCAAGCTGGTCAAAGAAGCGGTGAAGGAGCTGCTCTGATGTCGTTCACGACCGATATCAAGCAAGAGATCGCCAACTCGGTTCTGGAGACACATTGCCAAAGGGCACAGCTCAGCGCTCTGATCCAGCTGACCTCGTCTTTGACGATCTCGAAAGGCAAGCTCGGCATCCTGATCCGCAGCGAGTCGCCGACGACCTCCAAGCGCATCGTCTATCTGCTCAAGAGCCTCTACGATGCCGATACGGACCTGCAGATCGCGAAAAAGACCAATCTCAAGAAAAACAACGTCTATCTCATACAGATCGACGAGGACGGCAAGCGGATCCTGGAAGATCTCGGCTTGTATTCTGCAAGAGGCCTGGAGTCCCATCCGGGTTATGAGATCCTGATGCGGAACTGCTGTGCGGCGTCTTATCTGGCCGGGGCATTTCTGGCTTACGGTTCCTGCAACGATCCGCAGAATGCCAACTACCATCTCGAGATCTCTTTGCAGGAGATCGAGACAGCCAACTATATCGTGAAACTGATCTCGCGTTTTGATATGAAAGCGAAGATCGTCAAGCGGCGAAACCGCTATGTCGTCTATCTCAAAAAGGCCGACTATGTCTCCGATTTCCTTGCTCTCATACGGGCTCATGATGCGATGATGCGTTTCGAAGATGAGCGGATCGCAAGAGATCTGAAGAACTCGCTTTCGCGCATCGACAACTGTGAGATCGCCAACGTGGAAAAAAGCATCCGGGCAGGGCAGAAGCAGATCGAAGCCATCTCCAAGATCATCGACTGTGACCGTTTCGATTCGATGGGGGAGAAACTGATGAATGCAGCCGACATACGGGTCCGCTATCCCGAGGCATCTTTGTTGGAACTGTGTGAGATCTACCAGCACAATTACGGAGAAGCCATATCCAAATCGGGTATGAAACATCGTTTGAATAAGATCGAATCCATCGCGGATTCTCTGGAGGACAAATGAGAACAGTATTGGTGACCGGTGCATCCGGCGGTATCGGCAAGGAATTTGCCAGACAGTTCGCTTTTCGCGGCTATAACCTCGTCCTGGTCGCAAGACGGGAAGAGGAACTGAAACAGATCAAAAAAGAATTCGAAGAAGAATACGGGATCGTGACGGAATACTTTGCCTGCGATCTGGCAAAAGACCCCAAAGCCGTCTACGACTTCTGCAAAGAGAACGGGATCGAAGTTTCCGTATTGATCAACAATGCGGGCTTCGGTGACTACAAAGCGTTCGTCGATGCCGATCTTGACAAGATGATGAACATGATCGATCTCAATGACAAAGCTCTGGTCGCTTTGACTCATTACTTCATCAAAGACATGAAAGATTTCGGCTACGGCCACATCATCAATGTGGGATCGGTGGCATCGTTCATGCCGGGACCGTATATGGCGGTCTATTATGCGTCCAAGGCGTTCGTCATGAGCTTCTCACTGGCTTTGAGGGAAGAACTCAGGAACGACAACATCAAAGTCTCCGTCTTATGTCCGGGACCGGTCGCTTCCGATTTCTGGAACCGTGCCCAGGGCGACCGTTCGCTGGTCGGGACATCCGTGTTCACCAGGACACCGACCGATGCCGCGATCAGCGGTTATTCTCTGTTTGAATCAGGCAAAGCCTATAAGATCGACGGAAAATTCAATCAGCTGATGATCCGTGCCGTCCGTTTCCTGCCATTGGAGCTGGCAGCCAGGGCGGTCGGCTTCGTACAGAAAAAAGTCAAAGGAAAAGCCGACTAGTGAACTGCTAACGTAAAAGTAGACAAAACCTGAAAAGGTCCATTGTCTACTTTTTTCATACAATGAAGTCAGAAAGGAAGTGATGTATCACGTATGGAAACGGGCAGACCTTTAGGAGGAAAGAACCGCAAATGGACACCG
>JAIKXJ010000031.1 GCA_024684175.1 Erysipelotrichaceae bacterium | reverse complement strand
GGATATGACGTCTACTTCCAGACCGGAACGGATGAACATGGCCAGAAAATAGAAGAGAAAGCCAAAGATGCCGGTATGACCCCAAAGGCTTTCGTCGATGAACAAGCCGCCGAGATCAAGCGCATCTTTGATCTGATGAACACCAGATATGACCGCTTTATCCGTACCACCGATGAAGATCACGAAAGACAGGTCCAGAAGATATTTAGGAAGCTCTATGAACAGGGCGACATCTATAAGAGTGAATATGAAGGCTGGTACTGCACGCCATGTGAGTCTTTCTGGACCGATTCCCAGCTGGTGGATGGTAAGTGTCCAGACTGTGGAAGAGAAGTTCACAGGGAGAAGGAGGAATCCTACTTCTTCAAGCTCAGCAAGTATCAGAAGGCTCTGGAGAAGTACATTGACGAGCATCCCGAGTTCATTCAGCCGGAATCGCGCAAGAACGAGATGATCAACAACTTCCTCAAGCCGGGTCTTCAGGATCTGTGCGTCTCACGTACCTCATTCAAGTGGGGCATTCCGGTCGACTTTGATCCCAAGCATGTCGTCTATGTCTGGATCGATGCCTTGAGCAACTACATCACCGGTTTAGGCTACGACGTCGACGGAAACCATGGCGAATTATTCAAAAAATACTGGCCGGCAGACCTGCATCTGATCGGCAAGGACATTATCCGCTTCCACACCATCTACTGGCCGATCATGTTGCTGGCGCTGGGTGTCGAACTGCCGAAGGAAGTCTTCGGCCACCCGTGGATGCTGGTAGGGGAAGACAAGATCTCCAAGTCCAGAGGCAATGCGATCTACGCAGATGATCTGGTGAAGTTCTTCGGCGTCGATGCCGTCAGATACTACGTTCTGCACGAGATGCCCTTTGCCCAGGACGGCACGATCACCTGGGAACTGGTCATCGAGCGGATCAATTCCGATCTGGCCAACGTCTACGGCAACCTCGTGAACCGCACAATCGCCATGACGAACAAATACTTCGCCGGACAGTTGAATAAGGAATTCGTCAAAGAAGAGATCGATGACGATTTCATCAGTGCTGTCACAAACAGCGTGAAGATCGTCGAGGAAAAGATGGATCAGCTCAGAGTGGGCGATGCCATCGAAGCCATCATGGAAGTCTTCAGAAGATGCAACAAGTACATCGATGAGACAGCACCCTGGGTTTTGGCCAAGGATGAAGACAAAAAAGCGAGACTCAACACCGTCCTATACAACCTGCTGGAAGGGATCCGCTTCGGTACGGTTCTTTTGGCACCGTTCATGCCGGAAACAGCTGCCAAGGTCTTTACGCAGATCAATACAGACGAGACATCCTACGATTCCTTAAAGAGTTTTGGTGCCTATGAATGCAAGAAGGTCACCGATAAGCCGGAACCGCTCTTTGTCCGTCTGGATCCGGAAAAGACAATGGCGGAAGTCCATGCCTATCTTGACAAGCCGGAAGAGAAAGTCGAACACAAGCCGGAGATCGAATTCAGTGAATTCGACAAGGTCGAAATGGTCGTCGGCAAGGTCCTGGAGTGTACAAAACATCCGGATGCCGACAAGATCCTGGTCTTCAAGGTCGATTTCGGCTATGAACAGAGACAGATCCTCTCCGGTGTAGCCATGCACTACAAACCGGAAGAGCTCGTCGGAAAGAAAGTCATCGCCGTCATGAACCTGAAACCGCGCAATATCAGAGGCCTGGAATCCAACGGCATGTTATTGTCGGCGGTTAAGGAAAAGGACGGTAAAGAAGTCCTCGAACTGTTAAGCTCTGAAATGGAGATCGGTTCAATCGTATGCTAGAAAAAGAGTGTTCAACTCTTTTTCATTAGATATAATAGGATTATGAGAAAGTTTTTAGCGATCATCATCTGCAAACTAACAAAGAAGATCTGCAAGTATTTCGGCAGGGGATCGAGTTTTCCCGGCCAGCTTGCCCTGAAGATCTGTCCGGACATCCTCTCGCGGGTTAAGCTGCCCGACAAGATCGTCGCCGTG
>JAIKXJ010000024.1 GCA_024684175.1 Erysipelotrichaceae bacterium | reverse complement strand
TCTTCGTAGACATCGTATTTGACGTTGTAGCGGTAGATATCGGTCGGTTCGATCAGCTTGAGATCGATGTTCATCAGATCTTCGTAGCTGTATTCGCGCGGTTCGTTGCGGATGCCCGATTCTTCGCCGGACATGACGTTGGTGATGATCGTCCTGAGTTCGTTGGTATCCCGCAGACCTAAGGAATAGACCAGAAGGTCGGAGATCGAATTGGGTTCCGACAGTACCAGCAGGAGCTCATCGTAGCGCTCCGGCCAGCGGCCGGCTAAGACATCGTACTGATCCTTGTAGGAATCGGTGTTTTCATTCATCTCGGAGAAGACGGAATTGCCGCCCATCGATAAGGAAGACATGAAGGAGGTCGCTTGCGAAGAGTACATCGTCGACATCAGTGAGGACGGATTGAGCTTGGCGAGGTTGTCTGCCGCATCGATCGTATAGATGGTCGGACGGATCGAATAGGCGTAGTTGATGTGTGTGACATCATCGCGGTATTCTTCCGGATGGGCGTCGAGATAGGCTTTGAGGCTCTTCAGGTCGTTGGAACCGATGACCGAGAACATCGTGGTCAGATACTGGCGTTCGCGGACGTAGTTACCTTCGCTCTTGTAATTCTGCCGGTCGGAGACCATCGTCAGGATCGCGGAAGTAGCATCGGCCGTCTCCGAGGTGATGGTCAGCGGATAGGAGGACAGGGTATCTTCCTGTATCTTGTCGATGTAGTTCTGAAATCCGGTGGAAAGGGAAGTGATCAAAGCGATGCCGATGATGCCGATCGATCCGGCAAAGGCGGTCAGGATGGTCCTTCCTTTTTTGGTCAGCAGATTATTGAAGGAAAGCGACAAGGCCGTCAGATAGGACATGTGGGCTTTCTTCACTTTTTTCGGCCGTTCATCGATCTGTTCACTATCATCGGTAAAAGGATTGGAATCGGAGATGATATGTCCGTCCTTGAGGTTGACGATGCGGTTGGCATACTGTTTTGCCAGGTCGGGGTTGTGGGTGACCATGACGACCAGCCGGTCTTTGGCGACTTCCTTGAGCAGCTCCATGACCTGGATCGAGGTCTTGGAGTCCAGAGCACCGGTCGGCTCATCGGCCAAAAGGATGTCGGGATTGTTGACCAGGGCTCTGGCGATCGCCACGCGCTGCATCTGACCGCCGGACATCTGGTTGGGCCGCTTGTGCGCATGTTCCTTCAGACCGACTTCTTCCAGAGCGTTCAGAGCCCTCTGCTTTCTTTCCTTGCGGGAGATGCCGCCGATCGTCAAGGCAAGCTCGACGTTGGACAGTACGCTTTGATGCGGGATCAGGTTGTAGGACTGGAAGACGAAACCGATCGTATGGTTGCGGTACGTGTCCCAGTCCCGGTCTTTGTAGTTTTTGGTGGAGATGCCGTTGATGATGAGGTCGCCTTCATCGTAGCGGTCGAGCCCGCCGATGATGTTCAAAAGGGTCGTCTTGCCCGAACCGGAAGGGCCCAGGATGGCGACGAATTCATTATCGCGAAGATCGAGGCTGACATCGTCCAGCGCCTGCTGGACGAGATCGCCCGTCTTATAAGTCTTTGAAATATTGCGTATTTTTAGCACAAATAGATTTTAGCATTAAACCATGATGCGTGGCATCTATCATCACTTCTTTCTCACTTCTCTGCTTATGACTAAGGCATGGAGAAACCATGCGGTTTTGCATTATAATAGAACCGATGAAAAACAAGTATAAAAGTGTCGGATTGGATTATGATCTGATCCTAGATAAATTCAGGAATATCTACGATTACGAAGAGAGCGCCAACGCTTATCTTTCCGATGAATTCTTCTATCAGCTGGAGGATATGCTGGATGAGGAGGACTATGCTTTGGCCAAGGATGCGGTCAAGGGACTCTATATCCTGGCAAGCGATCTTTGTATGTTTCCTTTATATGAGGCTTTGCTGGAGGTCTACGAAGATCTGGAGTACGAGATGTATGCCGATGTGATAGGCCACTATAAGGATATGTATGCGGTCTATGACAGGATCAGGAGCGTCTTCCGTGCGTGACTGTGTAGTCGTCGGTGCCGGACATGCGGGCGTGGAAGCGGCAATGTCGCTGGCCCATGCCGGCAAGGATACCGTTTTAGTCACCATCAAGCTGTCGCATATCGCCAAGATGCCCTGCAACCCGTCGATCGGCGGACCGGCCAAAGGCGTGGTGGTCCGGGAGATCGATGCCTTGGGCGGCGTGATGCCGCGGGTCGCCGACCTGACGGCTTTACAGTTCAAGATGCTGAACACCACCAAGGGTCCGGGCGTCTGGAACATGCGCGTGCAGTCCGACAAGCTGGAATATTCCAAAAAGATGGCCGACTTATGCATGCATACAAAAAATCTCGAGGTCATCGAAGACATCGTCGATGAGGTCATCGTTGAAAATAAAAAGTTCAAGGCTGTCCGTTTGCGCAGACACGGGATCATCGAAGCCAAGGCCTGCATCTTAACGACCGGGACCTACATGGATTCCACGGTCATGATCTCTTCGGATACCCGATCCGAAGGTCCCGACGGCGACAAGACGACGAAGGACCTGTCGGCGTCTTTGCGCAAGATGGGCCTGCGGCTCTTCCGGCTGAAGACCGGCACGCCGCAGAGAGTATTGACGTCTTCGATCGATTTTTCCAGAACGAAATACGAACCCGAGGCCGATCATTTCCTTCGTTTCAGCGAAGAGACAAAGCCCGAAGAAGTCCTGCCGCCGGAAAAACAGGTGCCTTGTTATCTGACGTATACGACACCTGAGACGCTGGCGATCATCAAAGCGAACTTACACAAGTCGTCGATGTATTCCGGTGTCGTCAAGGGCGTGGGACCCAGATATTGTCCTTCGATCGAAGACAAGGTCGTGCGTTTTGCCGACAAGGAACGCCACCAGCTATTTCTGGAGCCCGAATCGCTGTCCTTAGATACCACTTACATCCAGGGCTTTTCCACCTCGATGCCCAGAGACGTGCAGGAACAGATGGTCCATTCGCTGATCGGTCTTGAAAATGCGAAGATCATCAAGTATGCCTATGCGATCGAATACGATGCGATCGATCCTCTGCAGGTCAAGGCTTCGCTGGAGCTCAAGCCGATCGAAAATCTCTTCATCGGCGGCCAGATCTTAGGAACGTCGGGTTATGAAGAGGCGGCCGGTCTGGGCCTGATGGCAGGCATCAACGTCAGAAGGAAACTCGACGGGCAAGAGCCGCTGATCCTGAAACGGGACGAGTCCTACATCGGCGTCATGATCGACGATCTGGTCACCAAAGGGACCGGTGAACCTTACCGTCTGCTGACTTCCCGGGCGGAATACCGCCTCTTACTCAGACATGACAATGCCGACCAGCGTCTGCTGAAATACGGCTATGAGAACCATCTGATCTCCGAAGAACGTTATGATGCTTTCCTGGAAAAGATGGACGCGATCGGGCAGATGAAGGAGATGCTGAAGCAGACCCGCATCGAAAAGGAGTCCGGCATCAACGACTATCTGGAAGGACTGGGTTTCGAACATGAGACCGGTTCCCACAACGCCTACGAGCTGCTCAAACGTCCGGGCGTACAGTTACATGAGATCCTTAAGATCGCCGGCATCGAACACGACGAGGCGATCGCCGCGCAGGTCGAGATCGAGGTCAAGTACGAAGGCTATATCAACAAGGCCCGCAAGGAAGCGGAGCGGATGTTGAAGATGGATGCCATCAAGCTCGATGAAAACATCGATTACCTGCATGTGGACAATCTGGCTTTGGAAGCCAGGGCAAAATTAGACAAGATCAGACCGTCGTCTTTGGGACAGGCGTCGCGCATCTCGGGGATCAACCCGAGCGACATCCAGGTCCTGGCGATCTATCTGAAACAACATAAAAAATCATAGGAGGAAAAAACAGTATGTATTATGAGATCATCGGCGGTTCCTTTCCGGCAGTCAACGTCGTATTGAATGACGGTGAGACCGTAGTGACCCAGTCCGGCGCGATGGCGTGGTGCGATGAAGACATCGAAATGTCCACCAATGCCGAAGGCGGCCTTCTGAAATCGATCGGCAGGATGTTCTCCGGTGCCAGCCTGATGTTCGTCCGGCATACGGCACACCGGGACGGCTCCAAGATCACCTTCTCGGCAAGTTTCCCGGGAACGATCCGTGAGTTCGAGATCGATGCGGAACATGAATATTTTGCACAGAAATCCGCGTTCTTGGTCGCGGAAGAGGGCGTCAATGTCGATGCGACCGTCAACCGGAACTTCTGGGCAGGTCTTCTGGGCGGTGAAGGTTTCATCCTTCAGAAATTTACCGGCCAGGGCACACTGCTGGCGGAGATCGACGGTTCGGTCGTCGAAGTCGACCTTCAGGAAGGTGAATCCATCAAGGTCGAGACCGGCCATGTGGCCTTGTTTGAAGCGACCTGCACCTATGATGTGGAATCCGTTTCCGGCTTCAAGAACATCTTCTTCGGCGGCCAGGGCCTCTTCCTGACGACACTGACCGGTCCGGGCAAGGTCTGGCTGCAGACGCTGACGGCACAGGATATGGCACAGAAGCTCATCCCGTATCTGCCGAGCTCATCGAGTGTGAGCGTCGGTTCGTCCTCATCGTCGCATTCAAACGATTAGCTTATTCAGGGAAGTCTTCGGACTTCCTTTTTTCATGCAAAAGAAAAGGACGCATCATTGATGCGTCCTTAAGCATTGAACTTGATCTTATTTGAGAAGTTCGTTGACTTTCGCCTGAACGGCAGAGTAGTCGTAGCCGGCAGCTGTCAGCTTGTCTTTTCTTTCCTGACCGTTGCCCCATTTGCCGCGGATGACTTCTCTGGCGATCTCTTCGATCTCTTTCTTCTCGGAAGCTAAGAGCTCATTGACTTTGCCCTGGACTTCGGAGTAGTCGTAACCGGCTTCCGTCAGTTTGTCTTTTCTTTCCTGACCGTTGCCCCATTTGCCCTGGATGACTTCCTTGGCAAGTTCTTCGATCTTGGCAGCTCTCTTGGCAAGTCTTTCCGCCTCGATCTTGGCGGCAGCTTCCTTGGCGGCAGCTTCCGCAGCCTTCTTGGCGTCTTCGGCAGCCTTGATCAGATTGTTGACTTTGGATTTGACATGTAAGAAGTTGTCATAGCCGGCAGCCTGCAGTTTAGCCTTGATCTCATCGTCGGTCTTGCCCCAGTCACCGTTCATGACTTCTTTGGCGAGCGTCTCGATGTCTTTCTTGGCCTGGACGATCTCTTCCTTTGCCTTTGCAGTTCCTTCTTTTACTTCTTCCTTGACTTTGTCGGTCTTTTTCTTGAATGCATCAAATAATCCCATAATTCCTGATTCCTCCTTCTTTATACATCGTTTTATATGATATAGATGTAGCTTTTGTTACCTTTATTATATTACATCGGCTTTTTCATTGTAAAAAATCATCGGTTAAGAAAAGTACAGCTTTCGCCGTACTTTATCTATTTGTTGTTGAGATCGAAGATGGTATCGAGTTTTCCTTCGCACTTGTTCAAGGCGGCCTTGTTGCCGATGACGCAGACGTTGTCTTCTGTGTTGACGGTCTCAAACAGCGGGATGGCATCTTCGATGTCTTTGACTGTCGTACCTAAGATCTGCGTCAGGACCTCGCACTTGTCTTCGTATGTATAACCCATCAGGCATTCCATATCGGAAGACAGGATGGATGCGCGCAGCGACAGATACGGATCGATGTCGCCGGTCGTGCCGACGATGTAATTCTCGATGTTTGACGATCTGGCGATGAAGTCTTTGAGATACTGCGGTGTCTCTTCAAAGATCTTTAAGGTATTGGCCGGGCTCGGGTCTCTGTAGGAATAGAAACCAGCGGTCCTGTTGACTCCGGAACGGAAGCCGCAGCCGTAGGCGCCGCCTTTGACGCGGACGTTGTTCCAGAGGTAATCGTAGCTCAAGATGTTGGACAGGACGGACATCGTGCCGACTTTTCTGACCTTATCTCCCAGTAAGGAAGCTTTTGCCGCATAGGAGATGTTGGCCGGGACGGCGATGCCTTCCCTGCGTTTGCCAAGCGGCGCGAGCAGGATGTCCTCACCGATCTGTCCGTGCGGGGCATCGTTCAGCAGGTCTTCTTTGATCATTTCGCGATGTTCGCCGGCGAGCGACAGCAGATACCGTTCCCTGATGAAGATCTTCCTGCTCAGGGACTGTAACATCCCGATGTAACGGCCGGACCTCTCTTCCCAGTGACTGTCGAGGTCTTTGAGATACTTATAGGCTTCGTAGCCCTTGGCGTATTCGGCGACCGCACTGACGGGAGAACTGTAAGATGAGGCTCTCTGCATCGCCAGGGAGTGGCCGGCGTTGATGTAGGCCTGTTCCAGGGCGAAGAGGTTCTGTTTCAGGATGTCGCGGATCGCTTTCTTGTCGGAATAGTCGGTCTTGTAGAGGATCTCCTTGACCAGTTTGTTTGCTTCCCCGTCGTTGCGGGAAAGGGCGGACCAGGAGATGATGACGTAGTCGTTGACTTTGCCGTCTTTGATGTTCTTTAAGCCGGAGAAGCTCGTCGAGAAGTCGCCCAGGAGGGCTTTGATCTGACGGTTGAGGCTCAGGGCGTCGTAGTTCTCCGTCGGCAGATTTCCCAGAAGGGTCATCAGTTGGGAGATGACGCTGATCTCTTCGGTGTTCAGATCGTTGGCTTTGACCATCAGGCTCGTGTAGGAGATGCCGTTGGTGATGACCGGATGGTCGAAGATGAGATTGTCCCCATAGTTTTTGACATCCAAAGGATACTTGCTGGGGGTCGTCTTCAGATCTTCGAGATGTAATGCCGGCAATGTCGCTTTCTGTTCCGGCGTATCTTCCTCGTTCTGCCACTTGATGAGTTTTTGATTCATGGCGACGAGGTCTTCTTTTTCTTTCTGTGTCCAGGTCTTGGCGATGGATCTCAGTTTTTCCTGTTCCTTTTTCAGTTTCTCTTCGCCGAGCATATTGGACGGCTTGAGGAAGATCTTTGCGCTGTGCTTGGAATCTAAGATGTATTCTTTGATCAGGTCTTCGTAGAAGGAAGTGGAGAGTTTTTCTCTGAGGTCTTTGAACAGGTCTCCGAAGCAGATCGAATCTTTCGGATCGCCGCCATACAGCCAGGAGTCCAGCGCTGTCAGAGCGAAGACCAGACCTTTCGGCATGCCGCCGAAGTCGCGTTCCAGAGCCTTGAATTCTTTCTGGTTGAGGGAAGCTTCCAGTTCCTTGCGGTCGAGGCCGTTGTTGACGGCATCGTTGAGCACGGAAAGGATCGTCTCGTAGACTTCGTCTTTCTTTTCCATGTCGGTATTGTAGACATCGATCTCAATGTAGGGCTGCAAGATGCCGTCCTGTACATCGAAGCTGACATCTTCACCTAAGCCTTTGGCTAAGATGGCTTTCTTCAAAGGAGATTCGTTGTTTCCGCAAAGGACGGAGGCGATCAAAGAGAAGGCTGCCGTCTTTTTGTAGTCGCAATAATCGCCGTAGACGTAGCCGAAGGCCATCTGTGACTTGCCTTTGGGATCGTCATCCGGAGCGATCTCGTAATCTCTTTCGACGGTGTTCATTACCGGTGTCTGTCTGCCGATGGCGATGAGGTCGCCTTCCTTGCCGAATTCCGACAGGTATTCTTCATCGATGATGGACAGGATCTGGTCGATGTCCATGTCGCCGTCCAAGAAGATGTAGGAATTGGAAGGGTTGTAGTATTTGGCATGGCTGGCGCAGAACTGTTCGTAGGACAGGTCGGTGATGTATTCGGGATCACCGCCGGATTCGTTGCCGTAACAGTTGTCCGGGAACAGGGCGTGCATCATCAGCCGGCCTTTGACGCCGTCCGGTGAAGAGAAGGCACCTTTCATCTCGTTGAAGACGACGCCTTTGTAGATCGGATCGTCATTCACGTCGTTGAGCTCGTAGTGCCAGCCTTCCTGATAGAAGACGTTGGGGTTCTGACGGACCAGCGGATGGAAGACCGCATCCATGTAGACGCGCATCAGGTTGATGAAGTCTTTGTCGTTGCGCGAGGAGACCGGGTAGACGGTCTTGTCGGGATAGGTCATCGCATTTAAGAAGGTCTGTAAGGAACCTTTCAGCAGATCGACGAAGGGTTCTCTGACCGGATACTTGCGGGAGCCGTTGAGGACGGAGTGTTCCAGGATGTGGAAGACGCCGGTATCGTCGACCGGGGTGGTCTTGAAGGCGATCGAGAAGGTCTTGTTTTCATCGTTTCGCTTCAGCCAGATCGTTCTGGCACCGGTCTGTTCGTGGACCATTTCATACATTTCCGCCTGGATCTCATCGAGCGGGCGGATCTGTGTAACTTTAAAACCGTGGATCATATCATTTACTTGCATAGTTCAAATTCTCCGATAAGGCAATTATATCACGCATCGCTGAACGTGATCTCTTCGGTGTTCCTGATCAAGTCTTCGGGTCTTGATGAAACGGGATGATAGAATAAAGACAAAGAAAGAGGACAAGATAATGTGGAATGATTTCAATACGGCTGAATATAACGGCATGATCGCTGAGACCATCGACATCAAAGGCAAGGATGACAAGCCGATGCGTGTCTATTATTCTCATCCATTGAAGAAAAAGGATGTGCCTTCGATCGTTCTCATCCCGCATATGCCCGGCTGGGACGAGTATTGCCGTGAAGCTTCAAGAAGATTCACGGAACACGGCTATGCGGTCGTGTGTCCGGACATCTATCGGGACTTCGGATCGGGCAAACCGACGGAAGTTTCCAAACGGATGATGGAAGAAGGCGGAGTCGCCGATGAAAGTGTTATGGCGGATACGGCGGCGTCGATCGCTTTTCTGAAAAACGAGGAAGCTTCCAACGGCAAGGTCGGTGTCATCGGCATGTGTTCCGGCGGACGGCACGCTTTCATGGCAGCCTGTCAGCTCGACGGGATCGATGCGGCAGTCGACTGCTGGGGCGGCGGCGTCATCATGAAGGAAGAAGAACTCAGTGAGAAGCGTCCGGTCTCGCCGATCGATCTGGCGGACGGATTGCATTGTCCGTTACTGGGGATCTTCGGCAACGATGACCGCCATCCGGGACCCGAAGAGGTCGATGAAACGGAAAGGATCCTGAAAGCGAAAGGCAAGGACATTGATTTTTACCGCTATGACGGGGCAGGGCACGGCATCTGGTACTACGACAAGCCGATGTACCGGCAGGCCGCGGCGATGGATTCGTTCAATAAGGTCCTGGAGTTTTTCGATAAGCATCTGAAGTAGATGGTCAAAGATCCTTTCACTGTCATGGTCAAGCCGATCGGTTCGGCTTGTAACATGGCCTGCAAGTACTGTTACTATCTGGGCAATGATCTCAGCCGGCGTCAGCCGATGTCTTACGAGACCTTGGAATTACTGATCAAGGAGTATTTCAAGACCTCGCCCGGAGATACGTATTCGTTCATCTGGCACGGCGGGGAACCGACACTGCGCGGTCTGGATTTCTACAAGAAAGCCGTGGAGCTGCAGAAGAAGTATCTGCCGGCAGGAAAGACCTGCTGGAACAACTTACAGACCAACGGTTTAGCTCTGAATGAGGAATGGTGCGCCTTTTTGAAGAAGGAGTCTTTTGATGTCGGTCTTTCGATCGACGGCACAAAGCTCATCCATGACACCTACCGTAAGGACGCCACAGGTCAGCCGACCTATGAAAGGATCAAAAACAACATCGCGTTGCTGAAGCGTTTCGGCATCTCGCCGGACCTGCTTTGTACGGTGAATGCGCTGACTTGCGAAGATCCGTACGGCGTCTATCACAGTCTGAGAGATCTCGATACAGGCTGGATACAGTTCATCCCGATCGTCAATAAAATGAAAGACGGCTCTCTGGATGAGTATTCGGTCGATGTATCAAGATACGGGGACTTTCTGGTCAGCATCTTCCATCAATGGTTCTATAAGGATACCCAAAGTCTGGGCATACAGCTGTTCATGGAGATCTTGCTGAACAAGATGGGAAAAAGTCCGACGCTTTGTTACCTGCAGGAAAGATGCGGCAATGTGCCGGCCGTGGAAAGCGACGGCAAGGTCTATTCCTGCGATCATTTCGTCAATGCGAAGCATTGTATCGGCGATCTTCACGAAGAACACTTCTCGAAGATCATGGAGAAACAGGACGCGTTCGGCAAACGCAAAAGCGATCTGAGTCAAAAGTGTCAGAACTGTCCTTATCTGAAACTGTGCCGCGGCGGCTGTATCAAAGACAGAGACGAAGAAGGAAACAACCTCTTATGTGAGGCTTATCTGCGTGTCTTCGAAGTGACTGATGAGCCGATGAAAAAAGCCGCCCTGATGATGAAGGCGGGGAAGAACCTTCCGCAGGCGGCAGCTGAGTTAAAAAAAGAACGGGACCTCTTATGGAAAGACGTTAAAGGCAATGCCCCCTGTCCCTGCGGCAGCGGACGCAAATACAAACACTGCTGCCGGAACGTTTAGGACCGCAGTGAGCTTATGATACTTTTCTGAGACTTTTCATGACAAGTTCCGGATCATTGATCGCATAGCCAAGAAGTCTGCTGAGAAAACCGGTATAGCCTTTCCCGGTCGCTTTCGCTTTGCGCAAGGTGTCGGCAGAGACTCTCAAGGCGATGAGCTGTCGGGTCTTTTCGGCATTCTGCTTTCTGGCAAGCTCGGCCATCTGTGCGTATTGTTCATCGCTCAGTTCCGGGGCATCCGGCGAAAAAACGATCGGGCGGCCGGCGGCTTCTTGAAGCTGCTTCCGTTGTTTCTTTGTGAGTTTTTTATCCTTGCTTAGGCGGATCCTTACGATTTCTTCCTTATCTTCCATGATGATCTTGTTTTTTCATCATTAGTATAACAAAATGTAATACATTTAAAAATGATCACAGTGCCTCCTGTACATGATTTGTCAAAAGAGCGTTTCATTCCTCAGATAAAAATGTAAAATGATAGAAAAATGAAAGAATATGAGAATTACATCTTCGACCTCTACGGAACACTGGTCGATATCCATACGGACGAGACGAAGCTCTTGTTCTGGAAGAAAATAAGTGATGTCTTCCGCCGTTATGGTGCGGACTATGCGCCAAGAGAGCTCAGGGATCTCTATTTCGGGGAAGTCGATGCGCTGAGCGAAAAGAAGAAAAATGAAGGCCGTTTCATCGAGATCGATCTGTATGATGTCTTTCTCAAGCTTTATGAAAGAAAGGGGATCGATGCGGATGAAAAGACGATCCGTGAAACGGCAGCTTTGTTCAGGACCTGTTCGACAAGTCATCTTCGCCTGTATGCCGGCGCAAAGGAATTGCTGAAGATGCTGAAGGAAAAGGGAAAGAGAGTCTATCTTTTATCCAATGCCCAGGAGCTTTTCACCATGAAGGAACTGGAGGAGCTTGGCATCCTTGCGGATTTCGATGACATTTTCATTTCTTCGGCGTACGGTTATAGGAAGCCGGATCCAGGTTTTTTTGAAGCACTGATCGAAAAACACGGTCTGAACGTAAACAAGTCTTTGATGATCGGCAACGACCCGGATTCCGACATCAAGGGGGCGGACAGCGTTTCTATGGATTCGTATTACATCCGTTCCGCTCTTTCACCGAAAGAAGGAAGTGATGTTACAGCGACTTATCGTCAGGATCATATGGATCTGTCGATATTGAAAAGAATGATCCTTAATAGTATGGAAGAATCTTGAATTTGAGTATAATTGTGATAAGTGAGGTAGCGTTATGAAACAATATCTGGATCTGTGCCGTGATGTTTTGGAACATGGCGAAAAAAGAGGGGACAGGACCGGTACGGGAACGATCTCGAAATTCGGTTATCAGATGAGAGTCAACCTGGAAGAGGGTTTCCCTTTACTGACGACCAAAAAGGTCTTTTACCGCGGCATCTTTGAAGAACTGTTCTGGTTCTTGAAGGGCGAGACCAATATCCGTCCGCTCGCATTGAAGAACGTCAAGATCTGGAACGACTGGCCTTATGCCAAATACAAAGCTTCTGCGGACTATCAGGGCGAGACGATGGAAGAATTCATCAAAAAGATCTGCGAGGATGAGGCGTTCGCCGACAAATGGGGCGATCTCGGTCCGGTCTATGGCAAACAGTGGCGTAACTTCGATGATTCCGGTGTCGATCAGATCAAGAACCTCATCGAAGGACTCAAGAACGATCCGTATTCCAGAAGACATCTGGTGGTGGCCTTCAATCCGGCCCAGGTCGATCAGATGGCCTTGCCGCCGTGTCATGCCTTCTTCCAGTTCTATGTCAGCGCCGACAAGAAGAAACTGTCCTGCCAGCTCTACCAGCGGTCGGCGGACTTGTTCTTGGGCGTGCCGTTCAATATCGCTTCCTATTCTTTATTGCTGGCGATGGTGGCGCAGGTCTGCGGCTATCAGCCTTATGAATTCATCCATACCTTCGGCGATGCCCATATCTATCTCGATCACATCGAACAGATCAAGGAACAGCTTTCCAGAGAACCGCGCAAACTGCCGAAGCTCTGGCTGAATCCCGAGATCAAGGACATCTTTGATTTCACGATCGACGACGTCAAGGTCCTGGACTATGATCCGTGGCCGGCCATCAAGGGGAAGGTGTCCGTATGATCTCCTTTTCCGTCGCTTTCGATCCCAACAAGGGCATCGGCATCCGGGGTGCGCTTCCCTGGCATCTGAAGGATGAGCTCAAGATCTTCAAGCGCAATACCTTATATAAGAACATCCTGATGGGGCAGACGACCTATGACGGTCTGCCGCGCAAACTGGCGGACCGCTACATCACGGTCGCGTCGATCGATCCTTCCTATCATCCGGAAGGTGCGCAGGTCACCAACGACCTCAAAGGCTTCCTGGAGGAACATAAGGACGACGAGACCGAGTACATCATCTGCGGCGGGGCATCGATCTTCAATCAGGCGTATCCGTATGCGAAAAAAGCCTATGTTTCCTTCGTCAAAGAAGAATATGAAGTCGATACCTGGTTCAATGTCTTTGAGATGGAAGACTGGGAAGTCATCGTCGAAGAAGATCATCCGGACTTCATCTATCGGGAACTGATCCGTAAAGAGAAAGAAGAATAAAAAAAAAGAAGCCCTTGGACGGGCGGGACCGCTCATGATCCTTACAGCGTCAAGGGTTTTTTTGTTTTCTTGTGACCGTAAGACTAACGGGCAGCTTTTCTGACTTTGTTGGCAGCCGTGAAAACGATGAGGTTGAGGACTGCCGCCAGGACGTTGGAAGCGATATTGAGCATATCTTTTTCGCCCTTCAGGAACATCGACAGGATCGACAGGACCGAACCGACGAAAGCGATCGTCGCAAAGACGAGAGCGAATCCGGTCAGCTTTCCGCGTTTGCCGGCTGCATAGGAAGCATAACCTTCGAAGGTGTTGATCGCACCGGAGATCATCTCGATGATGCCTCCGGTGATGAGGATCTCACCCTGCTGGACATCGGGGACCGAAGTGCTCCAGCCCGCGAACGTGGCCAGTGCTCCGCCCAAGATCGCTAAAATGCCGCCGAACATCGCCAGGACACCGACGAAACGTAAGACTTTTTTTGCTGGAATCTAGTGACATATAATAATCTCTCCTTTTCTGTTTTTTCTACTTATCATTTATACGAACATCAGACAGGACGGAGAAAAAAGTTTGATGATATAATGCAATTGTAAAAAAGGAGAAAACAATATGACACAGGTCAAGGCAGCAACAGGCGGCAATATCTATGTGCCGTTTGAAGAGAGAAAAGGCAACGAATCCATCGTCTATTTCACCAGAGACATCTCCCCGCAGGGCATCCTGAAGGCTTATGAGAAAGTCAGTCAGCACATCACGGGCAAAGTTGCAGTCAAACTGCATACCGGTGAGAAGAACGGTCCGAACTTCGTTCCGGCTTCCTGGGTGAAGGAAGTCATGGAAAACAGCGAATCCTTAAAGAATGCGACGATCATCGAGACCAACACATACTATGAAGGCGACCGCGATACGACGGAAAAGCACCGTGAGACCCTGAAGGTCAACGGCTGGACGTTCTGCCCGGTCGATATCACCGACGAAGAAGGTACGGCTGATCTGCCGGTCAAGGGCGGCAAGTGGTTCGACCACATGACCGTCGGTTCCCATATGACGGGTTATGATTCCATGTTCACCTTAACCCACTTCAAGGGTCATACGATGGGCGGCTTCGGCGGTTCCAACAAGAACATCGGTATCGGCTGTGCCGACGGAAAGATCGGCAAGAAGATGATCCACGCCAGAGAAGGCGAAGGACAGTGGTCCGTTGCGGAAGAAGAACTGATGGAGAAGATCTCCGAGTCGACCAAAGCGACGATCGATTTCTTCGGCAAGAACGTCACCTACGTCAACGTCATGCGCAACATGTCGGTCTCCTGCGACTGTGAAGGTCTTGCAGCAGCACCGGTCGTCACACCGAACGTCGGCATCCTGGCGTCCACAGACATCTGTGCCATCGATACCGCCTGCGTCGATCTGATCCATGCGATGACCGAGGAACAGAACCACGATCTCTGGGAAAGGATGCAGACCAGACACGGTTTCCGCCAGCTTTCTTATATGAAAGAACTGGGCATGGGCAACGACCGCTATATCCTGATCGATCTGGACAACGGCGAAGTCCGTATCACGCCGAAAGAGGCCGTCAAGGACGTCAAGCCGTTCAAACGCATCGAATTCTAATTACAGCCCCGTCGAGCGGGGCTTTTTGAAATAAGGAAAACAACATATGAAAAACGTACTGGTGATCGGCGGGACCGGAACGATCTCTTCGCCGATCACGAAAGCCTTATCACAGAATGAACAGATCCGGCTTTATGTCCTCAACCGGGGACGGCGGAAAGACGATCTGGGAGAGACCGTCATCCGTTTGACCGCCGATATCAAAAACGATCCCGAAAGGACCAAGGAAGTATTGAAGGATCTTTCATTTGACTGCGTCATCAACTTTTTGATCATGAACGAAGAGGAAGCGAAGTTCAACGCAGAACTCTTCCGGGGGAAGACGAAGCAGTTCATCTTCATCTCGACGGTCCTCACTTTGGATCATTCCGTAAATTGTGTCGTCGATGAGACGATGCCTTACGGCAACAAGTATTCGGCTTATGGCCGAAACAAGGAGGCTTGCGAAAAGTATTTCCTGAAGGAATGGGAAAAGGGCTTCCCGGTCACGATCGTGCGTCCGACCCAGACCTATTCGGATTCCCGTTATCCTCTCTCGGTCAAGGGAAAGAGCTACTGGAGCGTGTGTTCCAGGATGCTGAGAGGGAAGAAGGTCATCGTCCACGGCGACGGGCAGGGCGTCTGGGCATGCACGCATGCGAAAGATTTCAAGAAGTTCTTCCTGCCGCTGGTGAACAAGCAAGAGACGATCGGGCAGATCTACCAGATCATGGATCCGCGTCCCTACACCTGGGATCAGATCTACGAAGCTCTCGCGCAGGCTCTCGGCGCGGAATACAAGCCCTGCTACATTTCGGAATATCTGCTGGATGAATCGAGGACCTACGACTTCGTCTCGTCGATGCACGGGGATAAACATTTCTCCTGCATCTTCGATATCTCCAAGGTGAAGCAGTTCGCCCCTCAGACTGTCTTGGATGTGGATATCAAAAAAGGAGCGCAGATGTTCGTCGACTATATGAACGCCCATCCGGAAGAAAAGAAAGAAGATGAGGACTTCGACCGCTGGTGCGATGAAACGATCGAGCGCTATGAAGAACTGTGCAGACAGTTCGTTATGGAACTATAATTTCAGTCCGGAGCGAGTATTTTGTTACATCGAAACAGGGTGAAACTTGTATAATAAGAGCGTAACGAATTCTCGCAATACACTTGCATACTGGAGGGAGATAAGAAAATATGTACAGAATCGTCAGTAAAAAACCGCTGAATTCCACAGTTACGCAGATGGAGATCGAGGCACCGCTGGTCGCCAGAAAGGCAAGACCGGGCCAGTTCATCATCCTGCGTGTCGACGAAGAAGGGGAAAGGATCCCTTTGACGATCGCCGGTTCCGATAAGGAAAAGGGCACCGTCAAGATCATTTTCCAGATCGTCGGCGGTACGACGGAAAAACTCAATCACAAAGAAGAAGGCGACTTCCTGCAGGACTTCGTCGGTCCGCTGGGCGTTGCGACCCACACCGACGGCATCAAAAAAGTCTGCATCGTCGGCGGCGGCGTCGGCTGTGCCATCGCGATGCCGGTCGCTCAGGAATTCCACGCTTTAGGCGCGGACGTCACTTCCATCATCGGTTTCCGTAACAAGGACATCGTCATCCTGGAAGAAGAATTCAAAGCCTGCTCGAACCGTCTGTTCGTCATGACGGATGACGGCTCTTACGGCCAGCACGGCAACGTCACGGTTCCTTTGAAGGAAATGCTGGAAAAGGGCGAACGTTTCGATCAGATCATCACGATCGGACCGCTGATCATGATGAAGTTCGTCGTCCTGGCTGCCAAGCCATACGATGTTCCGGTCACCGTTTCCATGAACCCGATCATGATCGACGGTACGGGCATGTGCGGCGGCTGCCGTCTGACTTTGGTGCAGGACGGCAAGCGCGTCACCAAGTTCGCCTGTGTCGACGGCCCGGATTTCAACGGCTACGAAGTCGATTTCGACGAAGCAATGTCAAGAAACAGAATGTATATGGATTTTGAAAGACATGCCTATGAAGAGGCTTGTAACTTATTCAAGAAGGAGGAAGCTTAATCATGGCGATCGTACCTAACAAGAACCCGATGCCTACCCAGGCTCCGGAAGTCAGAGCTCATAATTTCAAAGAAGTCGCTTTAGGCTACAGCGAGGAAACGGCGATCAACGAAGCAAACCGCTGCCTCAACTGCAAGAACCAGCCATGTGTTTCCGGCTGTCCGGTCAACATCCACATCCCGGAATTCATTGCTCAGGTCAAAGAAGGCAATTTCGAAGAAGCATACAAGATCATCAACCAGACTTCTTCGCTTCCTGCCGTCTGCGGCAGAGTCTGCCCGCAGGAATCCCAGTGTGAATCCAAGTGTACTTTAGGCATCCGTTTCGAACCGGTCGGCATCGGCAGACTGGAACGTTTCGTTGCCGATTATCATAACGAACATGCGACTGCAAAACCGGAAGTTCCCGCTTCCAACGGTCACAGAGTCGCGATCGTCGGTTCCGGTCCTTCCGGACTGACTTGCGCAGGCGACCTGGCGAAGAAGGGCTACAAGGTCTCGATCTATGAAGCACTTCATACCGCCGGCGGCGTCTTAGTCTACGGTATCCCTGAATTCCGTCTTCCGAAGGCCATCGTTGCCAAGGAAGTCGATACATTGAAAGCGTTGGGCGTCGATGTCGAGACCAACGTCGTCATCGGCAAGACCCTGACGATCGATGAACTGTTCGAAGACGGCTTCGAAGCAGTCTTCGTCGGTTCCGGTGCCGGTCTGCCTCGCTTCATGAACATCCCGGGCGAAGCCTACAAAGGCGTCTATTCCGCCAATGAGTTCCTGACGAGATCCAACCTGATGAAGGCCTACAAAGACGATCCGGTCACCCCGATCATGAAGGGCGGCAAGGTCGCAGTCGTCGGCGGCGGCAACGTCGCAATGGATGCGGCCAGAACGGCTTTGCGTCTGGGTGCGGAAAAGGTCTACATCGTCTACAGACGTTCCATGGAAGAACTGCCTGCCCGTAAGGAAGAAGTCGAACACGCGCAGGAAGAAGGCATCGATTTCAGACTCCTGAACAATCCGGTCGAGATCTTAGGCTACAACAATCCTGACGATCCGAGAGATCCGCGCAATGGCTTCGTTACCGGCATCAAGTGCATCAAGATGGAGCTTGGCGAACCGGATGCGTCCGGCAGAAGAAGACCGGTCGAAGTTCCGGGCTCTGAATTCGTACTGGACGTCGATACGGTCGTCATGTCCATCGGTACTTCCCCGAACCCGCTGATCAAGAACACGACCAAGGGTCTGGAAGTCAACTCGCACGGCGGTATCATCGTCAATGAAGACGGTCTGACCTCCCGTGATGCGGTCTACGCCGGCGGTGATGCCGTTACCGGTGCAGCGACCGTCATTTCCGCGATGGGTGCCGGCAAACTGGCGGCAAAGTCCATCGATGAATTCTTAAGTAAGAAAAACTAAACAAATGAAACTCTATCTCTGCGCAAACGGGTTTACACAAGCCCAGATCGATCAGGCAAAGGCGTGCGTGAAAAGTCTCGAAGAGCTTTCCCACCCCTGTTCGATGTCCGAAGAACTGTCAAAGACCCTCTATGGCGATGACTCTTATGTCTGTTTCCCGCCTCAAGATTGTGACTTGATCGTTTCTTTGGGCGGCGACGGTGCCTTACTGAAGGCGGCGAAGGTCGCATTTGACTGCGGCACGCCGTTATTCGGCATCAATGCCGGCCGGGTCGGTTATCTTTGCGGAATGCGTCTGGATGAGATCGATTCGTTCGACCGCAAGTTCAGACACGCGGAGAGGAACATCTGTACGATGCTGGAAGTGGATTTTGAAGGGCAGACCTATTACGCCCTCAACGATATCGTCATCTCCAAGACCAATTTCGGAAAGACGGCGGATCTGAGCGTCTTTGCGGATGAGAAACAGCTTTTCGAAGTCCGGGCGGATGCGGTCATCGTTTCCACACCAACGGGCTCGTCTGCCTACAACCGTTCCGCCGGCGGTCCGCTGGTCTCGGAAAAGGTGAAGGCCATCGTGGTCACACCGGTCTGTTCCAACACACTGACGCCGGCCTATATCGTGAACGATGATGCCAAGATCACGGTCAAAGTCAATCACGAGGATGCGGGCGTCTATGCGGATTCGAGGTTCTTAGGGACCTATCCTGACGAACTGGTCGTTAGGAGATCGGATAAGACGATCGTCTTGTATAAGTAAATGAATTCATGAAACGTCATCCCCCAGGGATGACGTTTTCTTTATGAAAGAATGAATGGGAATGCAGCCGAAGTTCTTCGGGAAGATGACGGCTGCGTTTTTTTTGAAAGTCGGATTGTCGTATTTTTGCGCCGCAGATAAAGTATAATATCCTTATGGAGTTTTTTGAGTTCGAGGAAGCTTTGAAGAAGCGCGGCATCGGCTTGAATGAGACGATGAAGATGCAGCTGAACGATTATGCCGCGTATCTGAAAGAATACAACGAAAAGATCAATCTGACGGCCATTACCGAATATGAAGAAGTGCTGGACAAGCACTTCTATGATTCTTTACTGGCGGCTAAAGGGCTTTTGGCAGGGACTTTGGCGGATGTCGGCACGGGAGCGGGGTTTCCCGGCGTCGTTCTCAAGATCGTCTTTCCGCAGCTTCATGTCGTGCTCATCGAACCGATCGGAAAGCGCTGCACCTTCCTGCGGTCGCTGATCGAGAAGCTGTCTTTGCAGGGGATCGAAGTGGTCAATGCCCGCGGCGAGGATCATTCCCTGGACCATCGGGAAGCTTATGACTATGTGACAGCCAGGGCAGTGTCCAACCTCAATGTCCTGATCGAGGTCTGCGGTGCGATGGTGAAAAAAGGCGGAAACTTCATTTGTTTAAGGGGCAGAGACGGAAGAAAAGAGATCGCCGATGCGAAAAAGGCGATCGAAACGATGGGTTTTGAAGTCCCGTTCATCGATGAGGAACATCTGCTGAACGGCGATGAGCGGATCATCTCTTACTTCCGAAAAGTGAAGACGACCCCGTTAAAATATCCTAGGAAATATAATATAATAAAAAAGAGTCCATTATGAAAAAAGAAATCGTAAGAATCAAATTAGATAAGATCGTTCCCAACAAGAACCAGCCGCGACTGGATTTTTATGATGAATCCATCAAAGGCCTGGCGGAATCGATCAAGCAGAACGGTCTGCTGCAGCCGGTCACGGTAAGGAAGGCCGGAGACAAGTATGAGTTGATCGCCGGTGAGCGAAGATATCGGGCATCTTTACTGAACGGAGCCAACGACATCGAGGCGATCATCATGGAATCGAGCGACGATGAATCGGCGAACCTGGCTTTGATCGAGAACCTGCAGAGAGAAGACCTCAATGCGATCGAACAGGCTATGGCGATGCGCCGCATCATGAACAGCGAAGACCTGACGCAGAACGAACTGGCGCAGAGACTGGGTTACCGGCAGTCGACCGTCGCCAACAAGCTGCGGCTGCTGAAGCTTCCGGAGTACATCAAACAGGCGATCTCCCACGGGACGATCACCGAGCGTCATGCCAGAGCCCTGCTCAACGTTCCGGAAGACCGGCTCGAAGAGGTCTTCCTGACCATCACCAACCGTCAATACAACGTTTCCAAAACAGAAGAATATATTCGTGAACTGTTGTCGGAGAAGCACCATTCCAAAGGCGTTTCCAACAACCTGCAGATCGGGGTCAACACGATCAGGGAAGCGTATGAACTGTGCCGCAAGTCCGGCATCGATGCCGATTTGAAGGTGACGGAATATGACGACAATGTGAAGATCGTCATTCGAATGAAAAAGTAGGAGGCAGTTATGGCAAGAATCATCGCGATCGCAAATCAGAAAGGCGGAGTCGGAAAGACCACCACTTCCATCAACCTGGCTGCCGGCCTGGCTTATCTCAACAAAAGAGTCCTTCTGGTCGACTTCGACCCGCAGGGCAATGCCACGCAAGGCGTGGGCTACAGAGTCGGCTTAAGAGACCTGACGGTCTATGATGCCATCTTATCGGATGCGGATATGGCCGACTGTCTCAAATCTCTGTCCAAACCGCCGCTCGATCTCTTACCGGCGAACATCAATCTGGCCGGTGCCGATCTGGAACTGGCGAAGATCGAAGAAAACAGGGAACAGCTGCTGAAGAACGCTTTGGCGCCGATCCGGGACGATTATGATTACATCATCATCGACTGCCCGCCGTCACTGGGCTTATTGAACACCAATGCCCTGACGGCTGCGGATTCCGTGCTGATCCCGGTACAGAGCGAATACTATGCTCTGGAAGGCATCACGCAGCTCTTGCAGACGATCCGTCTGGTACAGAAGCTCTTCAATCCGAATCTGAAGATCGAAGGCGTCTTGCTGACGATGTATGATGCAAGGACCAACCTGTCGGCGGAAGTCGGTCAGGAGATCCGCAAACATTTCAAGGAGAAGGCCTACAAGACCTATATCCCGCGCAATATCAAACTTTCCGAAGCGCCGTCGGTCGGTCAGTCGATCTACGATTACGCGATCTCTTCGGAAGGGGCGAAGGCGTATGTCGCTTTGACAAGAGAAGTCATCGCCAACTCTATGGAGGAGAGCCATGCCGGCTAGGAAAAAACTGGGCAAAGGCCTGGATCAGATCTTCGGTGAGAACATCGATTCGGTCCTTGACGACATCGAATCCAGTGCCCGCCGTTCGGCCGGCGGACAAAGCGAGATCAGGATCTCCGAGATCCGTCCCAATCCTTACCAGCCGCGTGTCGAATTCGATGAAAGCGGTCTGAAGGAACTTGCTGAATCGATCAAAGAGAACGGCGTCTTCCAGCCGATCTTAGTGAGAAAGTCTTTGCAGGGCTATGAACTGGTCGCGGGTGAGAGAAGACTGCGCGCATCCAAACTGGCGGAAAAAGAGACCATCCCGGCTTTGATCGTCGACTTCGACGACAAACAGATGATGGAGATCTCCTTACTGGAGAACATACAGCGTAAGGATCTGACGGCGATCGAAGTGGCGAAGGCCTACCGTCAGCTGATGGACAAGCTGAATTATACGCAAGACGAACTGGCGAAGCGCATCGGCAAGTCCAGGACCAATGTGGCCAATGTATTGCGTCTGTTGAGCCTGCCGGAAGAAGTCCGGACGATGGTCCATGAAGGGAAGCTCTCTTACGGCCAGGCCAGGACGCTGCTTTCGCTGGAAGAGAAAGACAAGATCACAGAACTGGCGAAAAAGGCGGCAAAGGAAGGCCTGTCGGTCAGACAGCTGGAGAAGCTGTGTTCCGCGAAGAAGAAGGATCGTAGACCGGAAGAAACACCGGGCGCCGATCCGTTCACCAGAGACGTGGAAGACAGGCTCCGCAAAAAGTTTTCGACGAGAGTCGAAATCAAAAACAAATGTATTTCAATCAGGTATACTGATATTGAGGATCTCAACCGGATATTAGAGATCATGGATGTCATTGAAGACTAGAAAGGAATTCGATATGGCTGAAAATGAAGAAAAGATCGTTTTGACGCTCGGTGAAGAAAAAGCCGAGGAAGTTGTTGAAGAAGTAAAAGAAGAAGAAAAGGAAAAGGAGCACGCAAGCGTTCCGGTATCCGATGTCGTCGGTTATGCCAAACTGGATGATTCTTCTTTGTCCGATGAGGAAAAGAAGATGGTCGAGGATTTCTCCAAGCAGATCGATGTCATGGACACCCACACCGTCTTGCAATACGGTGCGACCGCCCAGTCCAAAGTTGCGGATTTCTCCGACACCGCTTTAAAGAACGTCCGTACCAAGGATATCGACACGGTCGGCGATACGCTTCTGGACCTGGTCTCTCAGCTGCGGAATTTCGAAGTCGATGACAAGAACGACAATTTCTTTGCCAAGATCTTCAAGAAGAGTTCCAACTCGATCAATGACGTCAAGGCGAAATACGACTCCGCCAATGCGAACGTCGATAAGATCGTCAAGATCCTGGAGAACCATCAGATCACTTTGATGAAGGACATCTCCTTGCTGGATCAGCTGTACGAAAAGAACCTGGTCAACTTCAAGGAACTGACGATGTACATCCTGGCGGGTTACAAGAGACTGGATGAGATCAAGAAGAACGATCTGCCGGCCGCTCTGAAGAAAGCGGAAGAATCCGGTCTGCCGGAAGATGCGCAGGCCGCCAATGACCTGTCCGAAGCGATCACCCGTTTCGAGAAGAAGCTTCATGACCTCGAGCTGACCCGTATGGTCTCCATCCAGATGGCTCCGCAGATCCGTCTGGTCCAGAACAACGATACACTGATGACTGAGAAGATCCAGTCGACCCTGGTCAACACGATCCCTCTGTGGAAGTCACAGATGTTGATCGCCTTAGGCATCGCTCACTCCAAGGAAGCCGTCAAGGCACAGAACGAAGTCTCCGAGATGACCAACAAGATGCTGAAGGAAAATGCGGAAGCACTCAAGATGGCAACGATCGAGACCGCCAAGGAATCCGAGAGAGGTATCGTCGATATCGAGACGCTCACCGAGACCAACAAGAAGCTCATCGAAACGCTCGAAGAAGTCAAGCGTATCCAGACGGAAGGCAGAGAAAAGAGACTGGCTGCTCAGACCGAACTGCGCCGTATCGAAACGCAGCTTCAGCACGAGCTCACCGATGTCATCCACAAGGATCAGGCATAATCCTAAAAAACAAGCACTGCTTCGGCAGTGCTTTTTCTTGAATGAAATGTGGTTTAATGGATATGGAACAAGAAAGGATATGGGAGAAGATGCGCATAGCGGTAACATATGAAAACGGTGAAGTCTTCGGACATTTCGGAAGGACGGAACAGTTCAAGATCTACGATGTGGAAAATAAGGAAGTGGTGATGATGCAGATCCTGCCCTGCAACGGGGAAGGACACGGCGCTCTGGCCGGACTTTTGAAGGAAGCGGGCGTCGACGTGCTGCTCTGCGGCGGCATCGGCATGGGTGCCAGGATGGCACTGGAAGAAGCCGGCATCTCGCTGGTCCCGGGGGTCGATGGAAATGCGGATGAAACGGTCCGCCGTTTCCTGCAGGGGACTTTGGACTTTGACCTCGATGCGATGTGCGATCATCACGGACATGAAGAAGATCATGAGTGTGAAGGAGGCTGCTGTCATTAAATGAAGGTCTATATCGCTGCACCGTTATATTGCGAATATGAGCTGGATTATAACTTGAAGATCGATACGTTTTTAAGAGAAAACGGTTTTGATACTTATCTGCCGCAAAGAGACGGCGGTGTTGTGGCGACGATGCCCGAGATCGTTGACGGCATACCGAAAGGCGAATATGTCTTCAAGAAGGATCTCGAAGCGATGGATCACAGCGATGTCTTCCTCTTTCTGCTGGACGGCCGGGTTCCGGATGAAGGTGCCTGCGTCGCTCTGGGCTATTTCTATGCCTCGGGAAGACCGTGCGTGGGTCTGAAGACGGATCTGCGCAGCCTGAGTGACGGAAACGATAATCTGATGATCTCGATGGCGTTGAAAAAGATCTGCCGCAGCAGGAAAGAACTGCTTTCTTTCCTGAAAGAGATTTAAAAAGATCATCGGGTGATGATCTTGAATGATGTTTCGAAGTGCTAGTGCAGTCTGTACAGCACTTTTTTAATGTCTTCGATCTCCATCTTTCCGTAGGTGTTCTTTACGGACTTGTTGTTTTGGTAACGCGGAAGGATGGCTTCGATCTCTTCTTCGCTCATATGGATGTCAAAGTCGGGAAGCAGATCGGATACGAGCCGCTTCATCTGCTGCGGATCGATCTTCAGGATATCGAAGAAGGCTTTTGCGTATTCCGGTTGATTTTCCAGTTCGTAGTCGATCAGATCGTTGGTGAACAAGGCACACGCAAAGCCGTGCGGCAGATGATAGTGTTCGGTAAAGTAATAGCCCAGGGTGTGACAGAAGACCGTGCCCGTGATGTTGATGGCCAGGCCGCCCAGGATGGAGGCGTTGTAGACCGTCTCGAGGTCTTCGTCGTTCAGCTGAACTTTCTCTGTCAGTTTCTTCAGTTCCGGATATAATAAGCGGACACCCTCCAGGGCATAGGCTCTGGAGATGTCATTGGCGTTGTTGTTGAAATAGGATTCCATAAGATGGGCGAGGGCATCGATGGCGGTCGAGATCCTGACGTTTTCCTTCATCGATCTCGTATAGTCCGGATCTCCGAAGGAGTATAAGGCATAGAGATCGTCATGATGGATGGACCTCTTTCTGCCGTTTTTGTCGGTCATGACGGAAACGTAGGTGACTTCCGATCCGGTACCGGCTGTCGTACCGACCAGGAAGAGTGGCCTTGGTTCATGTTGCCATTTCAGGGCATAGATGTCTTCTTCCGTAAGTTCCGGATCGTTTGCGACGACGGCAGCCGTCTTGGCGGCATCGAGGACGGAACCGCCGCCCACGCCGATGATAAAGGCGGCATCGGTCTCGTTGGCCTTTCTTCCCGCTTCGATGCAGGAAGCGACGCTCGGATTTTCCCGGATCTGATCGAAGACCGTATAGGTGATCCCTTCTTCCTTCAGGATGGTCTCGAGGTCATCGAGGGCACCGGAAACTCTTCCCGCATGCGGGGATGTGATGATCAGACAGCGGTCTCCGGCTTTTTTGAATACGTCTTTATGATCGAAAAGGACGTGTTTTCCGCTGAAAATTCTTGTCGGCATGTAGTGTTTCATGGCCCACCTCCATATAATTTAATTATAAGACCACAGAAGGGAATGAAGGAGGCAACAATGATCATTCGCGATAAGGAAAGAAACGAAAAAAGAAGAGATGCGATGAGGGAAGGTCCGGGCTATGTCATCATCCGTGACGTCTGCAGCAAAGAAGACCTATATGAAAAAGGAAGGCTCTATGCCCAGATGATCTTAAACAAGGACTGCGGCATCGGTTATCATATGCACGAAGGCGAAAAGGAGATCTTCGTGATCAACGAAGGCAAGGCGATCTATAACGATGACGGCAGCGAATATGAAGTCGGTGTCGGCGATGTCATGATCTGTGAAGACGGACACGGTCACGGGATCAGGAACGTCGATGAGGCAGTCTGCCGTCTGACGGCTCTGATCGTGCTGAAGTAGGATCATGAGCACTTCTCTGCCAAAGACCCCGCATTATAATAATGAAAAGAAAGAAGGTGCCAAATGAGTGAAGCATTGAATATAATCAAAGATCCGACGCTGACCTACAATCAGGAGCTGATCGCTCTGGCGAAGCTGGGCGAAAACAGCGATGATACTCTGGTCTATTCGGACGACTACTATAAGGCGTTCAAAGCCCGTGCGCTCTGCGACCTGGGCGAAGGCAAGATGCCGTACCGTCCGCGCTATATCTGCCCGGACTATGAACTGCTGTTTGAAAAAGGATGTGCGTTCCTGGAACTGGATCCGCCGAAAGACCTGCTGGAAGCGGTCAATGTACTGGAGATCTTCTACCGGCATGTCCCGTCGATCACGACCTTCCCGGTCTATCTGGGCGATCTCGATAAGCTGCTGGAACCGTTCGTCCTGAAGGAAGAACGGTCGTATGCCAAGAAAATTCTGAAGCTTTTCCTGCTTCAGATCGACAAGGTCCTGACGGATTCTTTTGTCCATGCGGATATCGGACCGGAGGATTCCGTGACCGGAAGACTCTTGTTGGAGCTGACGGAAGAGATGCAGCTGGCGATCCCGAACCTGACCTTAAAATACGATCCGGAAAAGACGAGCGATGATTTTGCCCTGGCTTGCGTCCGCTGCATGTTGAAGACGGCGAAACCGTCGTTCGCCAACCACAGGATGTTCGTGAAGGAGTGGGGAAAGGATTATGCGATCGCTTCCTGCTACAACGGACTGCTCAAAGCGGGCGGCGGTTATACGCTGCCGCGTATGAGACTTTATGAATGTTCATTGACTGCAAAAGATGCGGAAGACTTCCTTGAAAGAGAACTTCCGAGGTATATCGATCTGCAGCTGGAATATATGGATAAGCGCGTGAAGTTCATCGTAGAAGAATCTTCGTTCTTCAAGGCGAACTTCCTGGCAACGGAAGGTTTCGTCAAAGAAGAGAACTTCATCGGCATGTTCGGTGTCGTCGGACTGGCGGAATGCGTCAACCATCTCCTGGGCATCGAAGACAAGAAGAAGGGTTTCGGCATGAACAAGGAAGCGACGGCTCTGGGCATCCGCATCATGGATGTCATTGAGAAGAGAGTCGCGGAACATGTCGCGCCGTATTGCGAATGCGCGGACCATCACTATCGGCTCCATGCCCAGGTCGGTATCGATACCGACGGCATGGACGATTCTCCGGGTACCCGTATCCCGATCTTTGCGGAACCGACGATGCTGGAACAGCTGGAAGTCAACGAGAAGTTCCATCCGTACTTCCCGACCGGAACCGGGGATATCTTCAAGTTTGAAGAGACCTACGAAAAGACACCGGAAGCCATCTTGCCGATCATCAAGGGTTCGCTCAGCAGAGGTTTGAGATACTTCTCCGGTTATCTTGAGAACTGCGATGTCGTCAGAGTGACCGGCTATCTGGTCAAGAAGTCGGAGATCGAGAAACTGCGGCAGAAGAAACAGTCGCTGAACAACGTGACGGTCTTCGGCAAGGGCGCCCAGGACGGTGCGCATGCCTTAGACAGAAGGATACAGCGTCATGACGACAGCACCGGTCAATAAGATCATTCCTTTTTCCAATGTGGATGGTCCGTCCAACCGGACGGCCGTCTTCTTTCAGGGATGTCCTTTCAACTGCCGCTTCTGTCACAATCCCGAGACCATCAACATGTGCATGAACTGCGGGGAATGCGTCAAGACCTGTCCGGTCTCCGCCTTGTCGTTTCAGGAGGGAAAGGTCGTCTGGAACAAGGATCTCTGTGTCGGCTGCGATACCTGCATCAAGGTCTGCCGCCACGATGCCTCGCCGAAGATCAGCTGGATGTCCGTCGATGAGCTCATGGAGCAGATCGAAAGGACGGCCCCGTATATCCAGGGCATCACGCTGTCAGGCGGCGAGTGCACATTAAGGAAAGATTTCATCGAAGAGCTTTTTCCGCGGGTCAAGGCTTTGGGACTGACGACGCTGCTGGATTCCAACGGTTCCTTCGATTTTGAAAAGGATCCGCAGATCCTGGAATACTGCGACGGGGTCATGTTGGACGTCAAGGCTTATGAAAAAGAGTTTTCCGACTGGCTGATCCGTTATCCCAACGAGGTCGTGCTGAAAAACCTCCACTATCTTCTGAAGATCGGAAAGCTCGAAGAAGTCCGGACGCTCATCTTCCCCAACAGGGACGAGGACAATGAAAAGACGGTGTCTTATGTCGCTTCGCAGATCCAGGACCGGTGCCGCTACAAGATCATCCGCTACCGGCAGTTCGGAGTCCGAGAAGAGGAAAGAAAAGTACTCGGTGATGAGACAACGGATGAGGATTACGCAAGATCGTATGTCGATCTCGCAAGATCTCTTGGCGCTTCCAAAGTCATACTGATATGAATGGACCGCCCGATGGGCGGTTTTCCTATATAGAAAAATCCCCATCATAGTGATGGGGATGCGGGGAAAATATATTGTGATCTTGTGAATTACTGATTTTCTGCTTCTTCTTTGAGCATCTGTCTTTCGTATGCCTTGTAGAACGGATACCAGATGACAGCGTAGAGGGCGAAGAAGACGACCCACCAGAGGATACCTCTCCAGTCCTGGCAGATCATGACGGTCGTGATCGGCGCCGGGAGGGAACCTGTCTGTAAGGAGATGGCAGGGATGTTCAGCAGGTGCATCCTGAAGATGACCCAGAGGAGCACTGCACCGACGAGCGAGTTGATCCACATCGGAATCATCATGATCGGGTTGAAGACGATCGGCAGACCGTACATGATCGGTTCGGAGATGTTGAAGATCGCAGGGCCGATCGTGACTTTCGCGAACTGTCTGAGCTTTTTCGATTTTGACTTCAGCATCATTGCGACTAACGGCAGCGGGGAACCCTGACCGCCTAAAGTCAGCAGACCGATGGTGAACATGACTTCATAGGTGACGATATACTGCGGTGCAAGTCCTGCAGCGACTGCTTCGATGTTGGCGGCGATGCCGGCTGCGAAGACCGGTGTACGAACGGCGCCCCAGACCCACGGAGAGATACCGAGGGTGAAGAAGAATGCCTGTAAGAACGCCAGCAGGACGAAGCCTGGGAAGGACTGTAAGAAGCTGGAGATCGGAGCGAAGAGGTTCATGATGATCTGATAGACATCGAGGTTCAGACCATAGGACAGCGTATAACCGACGCAGACGGAAAGGAATACCGGGATCGTATTTCTGATCCATTCCTGAATGAAGACCGGAACGGTGTCGTTGTCTTCAAGGATGTGGAGCTTGCCGATCAAGTGGAAGATCACAGCGACCAGCACACCGGCAGTGATGGAGACGAACATACCGGTAGGACCGAAGCGGCCGAACTGGAACGTCGCTGTCGCGATGCCGTCCATTTCCGGTTTGATGAACATGATGAACATCAGGATGGAAGTGATACCGGCGATGATGGAGTACTGAGGCATCTCGAGCTTTTCCATGATCTGATGTCCGACATAGAAGGACGTGATCAGACCGAGCATCCTGAACGAGAAGATCAGTAAGAATGTGAGGTTGGGAAGTACGGTCGGTAAGAAGCCCTGGAAGACACCGTAGACATAGACGATGGATCCTGCCAGGATGAACGGCAGTACTTTGGTCATGGCGCTGGAAACGCCGGCAATGTAAGGTTTGTTGAAGAACTTCTGAGCCTTAGGGGCCAACACGGTGGTCAGCCAGTCGATGAATTTCTGCATATTTTTCTCCTTAAATAATTTTTTATTTTACAAGTCCGCAGGCAGTCTCAATGAGCTTTTCTCCGTCCAGCATGCCGTAGACGTCTTTGGCGATCACGGCAACTTTGACGTTGTGCGGTTCCGCGAGTTTGCGGAACTTTTCAAACTCGACTTCGTAGTGTGGTGCCAGCATCAGAACGTCGATCTGTGAGAGATAATCGTTGACCTGACTTTCGGATTTGGCGTCGATCTTGACATCGAGCCCTTTCTTCTTGGCAGCCTTGCGGCACGCCTGTGCCAGCATTCCGCTTGAGATGCCGCCGCCGCAGCATAAGAGAATTCTTGTAGCCATTTCGTTAGCCTCCTTGTTTACGTTTTCAGTTTACGAGAGATCGCAGAAACTCATCCATCACAATATTTCACAGGGTTGTGAAAAATGGAAGATAAAGCCACCCTCAGGATAGCATATACTAAAAACAGATAATATAAGGATGGAAAAATGAACAGGAAAAAGGAAGAACTGCTGAAGATCTTACAGAAATCGAACACGCCGATCACCGGCAAGGAACTGGCGAAACGGCTGGATGTTTCGACCAGGACGATCATCAATTATATTAAGGAACTCAACCGGAGCTCAAAAGAAAGCTTCATCCTTTCCGGCCAGGAGGGTTACTACATCGACCGCAGCGTCTCTTATGAGATCGAAGAGAACGATGTTCCCGAAGACCGGACCCAGCGCACGATCTATCTGCTCCGGCTCCTGCTGCTTTCGGGAAAGGATGGCATCGATGCCTTTGATCTGGCAGATGAGATGTATATCAGCTATTCCTTATTAAAGAAGGAGATCGCCGATTTCAACAATGTCCTCAAGCCTTATGAAGTTTCCATCATCTCGCGCAACAACACCATCCTGATCGAGGGAGATGAGAGAGCGAAAAGGAGGGTGATGACCGCCTTCATCCAGAAGGATCAGGGAGACAACATCCTCAATGACGAAACGCTCAGGACGTATTTCTCCAATGAGATCGTCGATCAGATCAATCAGATCATCCTGGCCAACGTCAACAATGCCGGTGCTTATATCAACGAGTTTTCCCGACTCAATCTGCTTCTGCATCTTTCGATCATCGCCAACCGCCTGCTGATCGGCAAACAGCTCAAGGAGGAGGACCATAAGCAGAAATATGCGCAAAACCGTTCGGAAGCCCTGTCCGATCACATCATCTCCGATGTCGAGAGAGCCTTCGGCATCAAACTGAACAATACCGAAACGGCCCAGATGTCTTCTCTGATCCAGTCCCACATCCACCTGGACAATGCGGATATGAGGACAGAAGAGAGCCTCAAGAACAGGATCTATAACGACGTGAAGGAGATCATGGAAGACGTGGAAGAGCGCTTCTATCTCGACTTCCTCAATGAGAACTTCCTGGTCCCGTTCTCGCTCCATATCGAAAATCTGCTGCTCCGTCTGGAAAAGAACATCTTGATCGAGAATCCGATCAAGGAGTCTTTCCGCAATTCTTCCGCTTTCCTTTATGATGTCGCTCTGTATATCGCCGATGCGATCAAGGAAAAATATCAGATCGATGCGGAGGTCTCGGACAACGAGCTGACTTTCCTGGTCATGCATCTGGCGCTGGAACTGGAACGGCAGAAACAGGATTCGAACAATGTCAGCTGTCTGCTTTATTTCCCGAAATATCTGGGGATCGAGACAAGTCTCGTCAACAAGATCCGCATCCATTTCGAGGACATGATCTCCATCGCCGGTGTCGTCCACAGCCAGGATGAGATCGCCGATTATGATTACGACATCCTGATCTCCTTTGTCAATGTCGACGTGCCGATCAACAAGAAATACATCAGGATATCTCCGCTGCTGACCCAGAATGACTACGGTCTGCTCAACGATGCGATCACTTCACTGCAGCAGGAGAAGATCCTCGTCGGTTTCCATAATTCTTTCCCGTTCTTTTTCAAGGAAGAGAACTTTTCCATCATCGGATCGTCTCCGGATAAATACGAACTGATCCACAGGATGTGCGAGACGCTGAAAGAGAATGCCTATGTCGGCGAAGACTTTGAGGAGAAAGTCATACAGAGGGAGGAAGCCATCTCCACGGGCTACATCAACTTCGCCGTTCCTCACGGCGTCAGCAATCAGGTCAAAGAACAGGCGGTCGCCGTCTGCATCGCTCCGAACGGACTGCTGTGGGGAGAGCGGACGGTCTATTGCGTGATGTTGATGGCGGTCAACCCGGAAGGTCTGGATGAATTCCAGGAGATGTACAATGCGTTATTGCTGCTGCTGATGGAAACGGACTGTGTCGACCGTCTCAGGAAAGTGAAAACGTTCGAGGAATTCAGGAATATCATCACTTCGATCAAAATCGGCGGCTGATGTTCACAGGGTCGTGAAAAACACGGAATGAACGAAAACGTATCTTGAATTTTAATAAAGGCGAGGAAGGTAAAAAGATATGACAGAAAACAATCCTTTGATCCAGGTCTCTATGCAGATCATACTGAACGCAGGCGATGCCAGAACGGAAGCTTTCGCAGCTCTCGATCATGCCAAGAAGGGCGACTTTGCCTCAGCCGAAGAAAAGATAAGAAACGCCGAAGAAGCGATCAGAAATGCCCACCAGGCGCAGACCGATATCCTGCAGGAAGAGATGAGCGGAACGGAACATGAGCTCTGTATCCTCTTCATCCATGCCCAGGATACCCTGATGACGATCAAGTCCGAGCTTTCCATGATCAAAGAAATGGTCGAACTTTACAGAGTCGTGAAGGGAGCTTAGGATGTTTGAAGTCAGAAAAGGCTTCCCGGAGGGATTCCTTTGGGGCGGCGGCAGCGCTGCCTGTCAGATGGAAGGTGCCTATGACGAAGACGGCAAAGGCATGACCGTATCCGACGTACAGATGTACACGAAGGATCTCGACAGGACAAAGATGAAAAAAGAAGGCGGCGGCAGTCTTGAAGATATCGCAAGGTATGCGAAAGACAGCGAAAACCTCTATCCGAAAAGATGGGGCATCGACTTCTATCACCGCTACAAGGAAGATCTTGCCTTGCTGAAGGAAATGGGATTCAAGTGCTACAGGACTTCGATCGCCTGGGCGAGGATCTTCCCCAACGGCGATGAGGAAAAGCCCAATGAAAAAGGCCTTGCCTTTTATGACTCCCTGATCGACGAGATCGTCAGGGACGGCATGGAACCGATCATCACGATCTCCCATTATGAGATGCCGCTGGGTCTCGTATTCAACTACGGCGGTTTTGCGAACAAGAAAGTCAACGAGCTCTATCTGAGATACGCAAAGCTCGTTCTTGAAAGATATGCGGACCGAGTGAAATACTGGATCCCGTTCAACCAGATCAATCTCTTCTATCCGTGCGGTTTCAAATCGACCGGCGTGACGGAAGAAGGCGACGGAAAGACCCTTGAGAAATACTATCAGGCGGCGCAGAACCAGTTCTACTGCTGTGCAAAGCTCAAGGAATTTGCCAAAGAAAAGGGACTGGATGTGAAGATCGGTACGATGGTCTCGGACAGGATCCTCTTTCCGAAGACCTGCAATCCGGAAGATATGGTCCTGACCCAGAAGAGGAACAGGATGCAGTATTTCTTCCCGGATGTTCAGCTTTTGGGGAGATATCCGGATTATGCTATCCACTATTTTGCGGAAAACGGGATCGATGTAAAAGCGACGGATGAAGAACTGGAAACGATCCGGAACAACACGATGGATTTCCTGGCCTTCTCGCATTATGCGACCAGAGTCATCGACCACGAGGTCAATACGATGGATTCCAAGGGTTTCGTCCAGAATCCGTATCTGAAACCGACACCGTGGGAGTGGCGCATGGATCCGAAGGGTTTCTACCATAACATCTGTGAGTATACGGACAGATATCACATGCCGCTGCTGATCGGAGAGAACGGCTTCGGTGCGATCGATCAGCTGACAGAGGACAAGAAAGTCCACGATGACTACCGCATAGGATATTTCCACGACTATATTCAAGCGATGAAGGAAGCCGTCATCGACGGCGCCGATATCATCGCCTACTGTGCCTGGTCACCGATCGACATGATCTCGTCATCGACTTCGGAAATGTCGAAGCGCTATGGCTTTGTCTATGTCGATCAGGATGATTACGGAAACGGAAGCAAAGAAAGGATCAGAAAGGATTCCTTCGACTGGTATAAGAAGGTCATTGCCAGCAACGGGGAAGACCTCTCGATGTAAAACTATGACGACATATTATCTGCCAAGCTGCAGATTCAAAGCTGCACACAAGGAAACAAGCGAAAAGATACAGGCGTATCTGAGAACCAAGAAGGATCATGTGATCGCCGGCTGCTGCAGAGTGTCCCAGGATCTCTTTCACCAAGGAGACAGGGTCCTGACCAACTGCACGTCCTGTGCGATCATCACCGATGAGGTCTCACCGCAGGCTGAAGAGCTCAGCATTTATGAATATCTTCTGGAAGATGAAGATTTTGTGTGGCCTGACTATCATGGCGAAAAGATCACGGTACAGGACTGTTACCGTTCAACGCACAAACCCGAAATGCAGAAGGCCATCCGGGAATGTCTGAAAAAGATGAACATGGTCCCGGTCGAGATCGAAGAGAATTACGAAAAGACGAAATTCGACGGCATCTTCCGTTATCAGAAGATCTCCGACAGTAACCTCTCCCTGGCTCCGAAGTATTTCGGAAGGCTGAAAGATGAATATATCGAGATCCTGCCGGAAGACAGGCAGAAAGAAGAAATGGAAAAGTGGGTCAGACAGTACAAGACGGGACGCGTCGTCGTCTATTGCAACTCCTGTCTCAAGGGCGTCTTGCTCGGCGGGGCGAACGGCATCCACATACTTGATCTGATCGCAAGAGATCTATAGGAGAAGAAAATGAAAAAAGAAGAAATCAGGACTGAAAACGCACCAAGCCCGGCCGGGCCTTATTCCCAAGGCATCGTTGCCGGAGATTATATCTTCGTTGCCGGCCAGCGTCCGGTGGATCCCAAGACCGGCTATATCCCGGAAGACATTCAGGGACAGACCAGACAGGTCATCAAAAACATCGAAGCTATCCTGGCGGAGCACGGCGCCACCCTGGCGGATGTCGTCCGCTCCGGTGCTTACCTTTCCGATCTGGGAAACTTCGTTGCGATGAACGAAGTTTACAGCGAGATGTTTCCGAAACCGTATCCGGCAAGGACCTGCATCGGGACGTCCCTTCGCGGCATCCTAGTCGAGATCGACGTCATCGCTTATAAACCGCAGAACAAATAAACATGAAGCATCGGGTCTCCCGATGTTTTTGTTTTCCGGAATGGTTTATAATGGGGACAGATTCATGCATATCAGATCATTGGGAGGATCTTACTATGACATATGATTTCGACACGATCATCGACCGTATCCACGACCCGTATTCTTTTTCTTTCAAATGGCAGAGCCCAAGCTATATCCTGAACGATCTCGGGATCGAAAAATGGCGGGACGATGTCATCTGCCTGGAGACGGCCGACATGGATTTCAAAGTGGCACCGGAGATCATCGAAGATCTCAAGAAACTGTGCGATCACGGCATCTTCGGCTATTCCAGGATCCCGGAATCCTACTATGAAGCAGTAAAAGGCTGGTACGAAAGAAGACAAGGCTGGAAGTTCTCCGAAAAGGATATCTTCATCTTCTCCGGTACGCATGAGGCCGTTGCCCAGTGTGTGAAGCGTTATACCAAGCCGGGAGAAGGCGTCATCGTTCTGACTCCGTGCTACGGCTATCACATGGATGTCGAAGGAAACGGAAGAGCATATGTCACCGTCGAGATGATCAATGACGGAAACGAATATTTCACGATCGATTACGAGGCGCTTGAGAACGCCTGTGCCGATCCGAACAACACAATGATCATCATGTGTCATCCGCACAATCCGACCGGACGGGTCTTCACGCATGAAGAGCTCGTCAAAGTCGCCGAGATCTGCCGAAGACACAATGTGCTCATCGTTTCCGATGAGGTCCATTCCGACATTTTAAGGAAGGGACAGGATTTCGAGCCGATGATGAAGGCCTGCGGTCCGAAGGGGCTGATCGCTGCGACAGCCGTCAACAAGACCTTTAATCTCGCCGGTCTGGCGATGACCAATGTGATCATCTGCGACGAAGAACTGAAACAAAGAGGCGGAAACATGTATTCGATGCCGACGCCGTTCGGTATCCAGGCGGTCATTTCAGCGTATACGAAAGGCGATGCCTGGGTCGATGCGCTGAACGAATATGCCGACGGTAACATCGATGCCTGCATCGATTTCATCCATAAGAGACTGCCGAAGGCCAAGGTCCTCCGTCCGGAAGGCGGTTATTCGATCAATGTCGATTTCTCGGGTTACGGATTGAGCGATGAGGAAGTCGTCGATAAGATCTATGCCAAAGCCGGCGTTATCCTGAACTCCGGTCTGTTCTTCGATGACAAGCGCGACAAGCAGATCCACAGGGCTTGCCTGTCTTCACCGCGGGCTTTGTGTCTTGAAGCGTTCGAGCGGATCGCGAAACAGTTCGAAGAATGAATTTCATAAGGATCCTGCGGGATCCTTGTTTTGAGGAAGAGAAGATGAGAAAGCAGATGAAGAAGATGATGATGGCCATCCTTGCGCTGCTGCTGTTATGCGGCTGCGCTCCGACCCATGAAGCAAGCGAGATGATGTTAACGGGATCGGAAGGTTCGATCACCGTCAAAGACGGAAACCGGAAGATCAGCCATTTTATCGGAATGAATCTTTATGACGGTTACGGCATCCAAACGGAAAAAGAAAGTTACTCCTGGATCGATCTGGACCAAAACAAATTGCTCAAGATGGATGAACAGAGCTCTTCTAAGATCTCTCAGGAAGGAAAACACTTAAAGATCCGTGTCGAGAAGGGATCGTTGTTGTTTTGTGTGAGCAAAGAGCTTTCGGAAGAAGAATCTCTGGAATTTGAGACGGTCAATATGTCACTTTCGATCCGGGGGACGACCGGGATCGTCAAAGCCGTAGCGGAAAAGCGGACGGACATCATCCTCTTGGAAGGACAGGCCCAGGTCAAAACGGAGAACGACAGCATCCTCTTAAATGCCGGGCAGAGGGCTTCCGTGATCGAGGATGACGCCGGAAACAGCAGGATCGAGATCTCTGAGATCGCTTTATGGGGAGATGTGCCCTCATCCCTTGTCAAAGAGATCAGGGAAAATGAGACCGTTTCAAAAAAGATCGAAGAGAATGACGGATTCATGAACGTCATTGATGAGGAAGAAGCGGTCGCTGTCATGCGCAAATTCACCGGTTCCTGGTACGGATTGCCGGTCCCGCCGCCGAACGGACGGGAGAATACTTACGTTACAGTACCTTATTCCTGGAACATCGGACTGACAGATGACGGCTCGAATGTGCGCATAGACTTCGAGGCTGCTGAAGGACACATGGATGAGATCGAAGCCCAGGGTGGACCGCAGGGTAAAAGTATACTCCGCGGGGAACGGTTTATCATCCGTGCTGTCAGGATCCCGGATGATCGTACCTATGAGCTGTTTAAACGGTACCGGGCATCTTTGTCGGAAGACGGTGATACGATCACATTCACGTTCCCGGATGAGACGATCATCTGGACGCGTAAAAACTGAAGACGGATCGTACTGCTTGGATTCCGGGTCAAAATGTTCACGATGCAGACCATTGGAAAAAACGGGCAGATCGGATAGGAAAACTATGGATAAAAACAAGATCAAAGAATTTTTTAACGGCTGGGCTTCCCGCTGGGACGATGACATGGTGAAAGACGACCTCATCATGAACCTGATCCTTGACAATGCCGAAGTATCCGAAGGAAAGGATATCCTTGATGTCGCCTGCGGAACGGGCGTCATGATCGACTATTATCTTGAAAGAGGAGTCCGATCCGTGACGGGCATCGACTTTTCCGAAAGGATGTGTGAGATCGCTTCGGCAAAATACGGCAGCAGAAAGAACGTTAAGATCGTCTGTTCGGATATCGAGGACTACGAAAGCAGCATCCGATATGATGCCATCATCGTCTATAATTCGTTTCCTCATTTTCCGGACGGAGAAAGACTCATTTCCCATCTGGCATCTTTGCTGAAGAAGGGCGGGGTGCTGAGCGTAGCTCACGGAATGTCCAGAGATCGGATCAATGCCCATCATTCGAATGTTTCCGATGAGATCCGATGCGAACTGATGGAAGCAGAGGAACTTGCCGGGATCTTTTCTGCTCATCTGCAGGTCACTGCCGTTATTTCCGATGACAAAATGTATCAGGTCGCCGGAAAAAGACTGACGGAATGAATGATCCTGTACCGGGTTTAAAAAGATCTTGGCGGGAAACAAAAAATGATATATTGAGAATGTAGGCAGAAAAATGAACCTGCTTTCTTAAGGTACTTATGCTTAGCGATGATGAATTGTACAGGAGCTTTCTGAAAGGTGAAACGTCTTCTTATGATCAGCTGATGATCCGTTACGGCGACAGCCTGACTTTTTATATTGAAGGCTATCTCCATGATCTGCAGGATTCGGAAGACCTGATGATCGAAGCGTTTGCCAGAATCATGGTCAAGAAGCCGAGGATCGCACCGGGCTGTTTCAAGGCTTATCTGTACAAGACAGCCAGAAATCTGGCTGCCCGTTTCCATGAGAAGCGGAAGAACATGCAGCCGTTCGGTTTTGAGGATCTGCGGGAGGATATCGCCGATTCGATGCAGACGTTGCAGCTGCTGGAGAATGAACGGCGCAAAGAGACTTTGCATCTGTGCCTGGAGAGGATCGATCCGCAGATGAAGGAGGCACTGTGGCTTTTCTATTTCGAGGATCTGAGTTACGAACAGATCGCGGATGTCATGCGGATCCGGAAGAAACAGGTCGATCATCTGCTTTCCCGCGGAAAACAGATGATGAAAAAGGAATTGATGAAGGAAGGTGTTACCGATGCGCAGCAATGAAGAGAGGATCGCTGCCTTGCATGAAAGGGCAGAGGTCTTGAACAGACAAAGAAAGGAAAGGATCGTTCAGGGACTGAGTTTTTCGTTCGCTTTGATCCTGACGGCCGTATTTGCGTATTTCGTTTCGGGATACGGAGACGCCGTTTCTTTTGATGTGCTTCCGGGCGGAATGAATGCCGCCATGTTCGCCAAAGGGAATGCTCTGGGATATGTTTTTGTTGCAGTCGTTTCGTTTCTGCTGGGGACGTTCGTCACGGTCTTCTGCTACTATCTGAAAAAAGGACAGGGAAGGAACGGCCGCTGATGTTCCTGATCGAAAAGATCGAAAATGCCCTTCAGCTGATCTGTCTGGGCATCCTGACGGGACTGGCCATCTATCAGACGTTCCGGAAACTGAAGATGCAGCTGTCGCTTCTGGCGATGTTTTACGGCGTCATCACTCTGGGCAACCTCTACTGGTTTTTGTATATGCTGCTGTTCGAACAGACGCCTTACTATCCGTACATTTCAGATTTCTGTTGGGTCTCGGCTTTTCTGTTCCTGCTGCTGCTTTTGCTTCATGAAAAAAAAGAGGAGACACGGAAGGCCGATCTCAGGATCCTGCTGCTCAGTTTTGCCTTCAGTTTCGGCATGTGTCTTTTTTATATGCGTTTCGGCGCATATTTCACCAATCTTGTTTATGCGCTGTTCATGGGTCTTCTGATCTATTATTCGGTCTGCGGATTAAGAGATCATCCGAAGGGAACGCCTGACCGCGGTCTGTATCTGGTCAGCCTGCTCTACTGTATTGTGGAAAACGGCCTTTGGACGGCTTCCTGTTTCGATTGGAGCGGTCCCGTTTTTCTCAATCCTTATTATTTTTTTGATCTGGCTCTGACCCTGATCTACTGTTTCTTCTATCTGACGGTCAAGAAGGTGTGTGAACAATGAACTACATCGAAAATATCTATGTATGTCTGGCGGCGCCGCTTCTGATCGCGCTGGTCTGTGCCAGAGAAAGGGGAAGGGCGATGTTGTTCTTCATTCTGAGCGGGATGTCGGCCTGTCTTCTTTCATCGTATATCAGCACATTTCTGGCTTTCTTCTACGAGATGGACTTCATCATGGCTTCGATCTCGATCGTGCCGATCGTCGAAGAAGTCATGAAACTGCTGCCGGTCTTATTCTATCTTCTGGTCTTTGAACCGGAAAAGGAAAAGATCCCGCCTTGCGTTTTCATGACCGCCTGCGGTTTTGCGACCCTGGAGAACGTCTGCTATCTGGTGCAGAACGGCTCCTCCCGTTTCATCGATCTGCTGATCCGGGGATTCGGGACCGGAGCGATGCATGTGATCTGCGGGATCATCATTTTCATCGGACTGATCTCCCTGTGGGACAGGGTCTTTCTGCGGGCTGCCGGAACGGCCGGCCTGCTGGCGGCGGCGATCACCTACCACGGCATCTATAATATGCTGGTGCTGCAGACCGGAAAGATCGCTCTGATCGCTTATCTGATCCCTTTGTTTTCCGCCGTGCTGTATAAGCTGCTGTTCCTGTACAGGCAGAAGATCTGATAAGATTTTATGCGTTTTGACTTATAAGGACCTGTTTTTACAGGTTTTTTTCTTTTTTTCGGGGATTTTTGTGTTTTCACGTATCTCTGTATATGAAAGGAGTCTTCGAAAGCCATGAGAAATGACCTGGAAAGGATCGCCGCTCTTCATGAAAGAGCGGAACGACTGGAAGCTCAAAGGAAGATGTACCGCTATGGGGGTGCAAGTATACTTCTCTTCGGCTTGCTGATCGGGACGATCGTGAAGATCGATGTCCCGTTTCAAAGTCTGGCGGAGAACGGGTTCAGCGGATCATCGCTGCTCGATGACAGCGCAGGAGGCTATGTCCTTGTCGCAGTGGTATCCTTCATTACGGCGGTCTGCGTGACGCTGTACTGTCAGAAGAAGAAAGAAAAGCGCAATAAGCATACTTATACAGGGGAAAGGGGCAAATATGAGTAAGAGAAGCATATTTTGGAAAAAGATCGTCATCGTATTGCTGACACTGTGCATGATGTCGGCTGCAGTCTGCCGGTCGATCGGACAGGACGTCTTCGCGGAAGAAGAGGATGAAGAAGATGTCTATGAGGACATCATGAAGATGGCGGATAACCCGCCTGCCGACTGGTATTCCACGAAAGACCCGTACGGATACGGACTGGATAACATGTTTTTCCTGAACCAGCAGCAGGAGCTGCTGGTCTACCGGTATTCGGGAAAGAGCGGACATACGATCAATTCCTATGATCGCTTAGCGGCAGAAAACACCGGCTATCCGCTCGATGGAGCCAAATCGCCCGTTGAGTACGGGGTCGATCAGACCCATGCGATGAGCTATGTCCAGTCCGTCGCCTTCGACCCGACCGGATCGGGACGGAAGGACCATATCGCATTCATCGGCGTCTATGCGGATGAATTTAAAAACGACAAAACGAAAGCGCACGTCTATGTCTATGTCATGGGCAAGAACAATAAATGCAGTTCCATGCTGGACCTCGGCCATGCGAGCTGGATGAGCGACCAACATGATGGGGATGAAGATCTGAACAACGACTACATGTGGGAGTTCAACTCCAAAAACTTCATGGGGATCACCGCCGGCGACTATGACGGAGACAAGAAAGAATCGCTGGTCGTCTGGGCATGCGCTTCCGATCCTGTGCTGAAGCAGGTCGATGTCAATGTGTCCGGCAGCAGCATTTCTTTATCCATGCGCGGGGCAAACGGCTATTCCGCCGCCACCGACTGGAAAGATCCTTCAAAAGAAGGAAAGGGTCTCACCCATTATCTTTATATGGATACCAAAGACCAGGTCGTTGAAAACCGGCTGTCCGTAGCTTTGGGCAGCGGTGACTTCAACGGCGACGGCATCGATGACCTGGCGGTCTTGAGCTACCTGGGACGCGTCACATTGGGTCAACAAGACAGAAACGGAATGTGCTACATTCCGATGTATACGGTCAGCTACGGTGTCGACGGGACCCGCAAGAGCATCGTCGAGGGCGAAAAAGCGGACAAGAACATCGGCGTGCAGGACAACTGGGATACAAATGAACACGTCGCACCTTTCGCGGCCGGCATGGATATCGGCGATATCGACGGCGACGGCAGGGACGAGGCCGTCATTTCCGGTATCTATCACAAAGTCACCGGCAAATACTGGGGCAATAACGGCAGCCGGAAAGAAGTCGACGACGCATACGATGAAGTCGACGCTTCAAAGCTGGTGACCGCGGTCTATCGCGGATCATCAAGACTGATGTTCGATCAATCGACTTCCGCCAACAACTGGACGAACGGCGGTACCACCAGCGGCGGCTATTTTGTCGACGGAGGAAACGGCACGGCATCCGACCAGTCTTATCAGCAGGTCGGCGTCAAAACGGTCGCGATCAACGGCAAGGGCAGAGGAAAAGCCGAACTGATCTTTATCAACGGCGATCTGTACGCCTACAATAATGGAAAGATGACCTGCGTCTTTCAGCCGGAGTATTTCAAATACGCAGACCTCGGCACTTCGGCAAGATCGACGGAAGAGACCTACGTCCGATCGGTCGTCGCCGGCAACTTCGACGGCAACGATCAGGGCCGCGAACAGATCGTTTTCGTTCTCGGTCTGGCATCCAAGGCGGTCGCCGGCAACGTCGTCTATACGATGGGCATGATCGGCGGCATCTATCAGGATGATGACGGCAACCAGACGCCGCAGGCGGTCAGTTACTACTGCACGGAAAGAGATGAGATCGAAAATACCGGGAACTATTATCCGGCAAAAAACGGCGGCCGCTGTCAGATCAATGACGCAATGAACTTTGAGCTTTGCGCCTGGGATAATGACTCCGACGGTCTGCATGTCAAGTATGTCGGAAAAGACTATATCTATACCGATCCCGAAGTCATGGCGATCCTGCAGGCACCTCCGTATTTTGAAGAAGTCAAAGGCGACATGACGGGATATGGAACGACGTATGAGATCTCCACATCCTACGAGTATGAAGTCAGCGAAGGCAACAGCACTTCCTTTGCGATCGGCCCGTCCTATGAAGCGGAAGGTGAAGTCGTCAAACTGAACATCGAAGCCCAATATGCGACGGAATGGTCGGAGACCTTCTCCAAGGGACTCATGAAGTCGGATACTTATTCTTTCACGGCGGTCGGCGAAGACCAGGTCGTGATCTACCGGACGCCGATCACCATCTATAAGTATCAAGTCGAAGTCAACAACGACTGGAACGATGAAAACATCCTCGAACTCTCATTCCCGTCAACGCCGGTCAAAGCGATGATGAGCGTGAAAGACTACAATCAATTCGTCGACGTCTACAATGAGCACAGCCGGCAGCTGGCGGATGAAGTGAATGCAGATGCCGGAGAGACCGTTATCAAGGACGAAGATGTTCCGAAACTGACGGCGGTCAGTGACGGATACCTGGGCAACGAAGGCGATCCTTATGCCTACATGAGCACAAGTAATCGCACCGATGATGTCACCGTACTGCAGGAAACGCCGCTGTCGTTCACCGTCGGTTCAAGCTCCACCGGCTTCACCTGGTCGGAAGAGACTTCATTGACCCATGAAGAATCGATGTCCCATGGTTTCAACTTCGATTTCACATTGATGTTCCAGTGGAAAGTCGGGCATGTCGGAATGGCACTCGGTGCACATGCCTCTCTGGAATACATGCACGAAAGCAGCACTTCGGAGACCAAGAGCAACGGTTACGGCACGAGCTGCGAAGTCGGCAACATCGATCCGGAAGCCCTGGAGGATCTCGGTCTGACAGGCATTTCCGCCAAACAGTACGGCTTCAACTATCAGCTGGTCAGCTGGCCGTCCAACATCAAAGTGACCAAAAAAGTGGTGAAGGAAGGCAAGGAATTTGACGAAGAGGGTCCGGATAAGTACGAGACCAAGGTCTTCAGCATCCCGATCTACGGCTACATGCTTTCCGGTGTCAAGTCCGCCTGCCCGCCGGTCATTGATCTTGATTCGGCATTCAAGATGGATGAAGACGGAGGTATGAACATCCTTCTGACCTGGTCGGATCCGAGCACCGAGAACAAGAGGATCGGCGCCTATGTGATCTATCAGATACAGAGTGACGGCAGCCTGAGCAAGATCGATACCGTAGATGCCGATCAGAACGAATACCTGTTCACGGACATTGACGGACGTCAGGAATACAAGTTCCTGGTTCGTACAAAGGCGAGCCCTCAGGAAAGATATGAAAGCATCAACTCCAATATCACCTATCTCTTCTTAGAGGCAAATGCGCTCTATGCGATCGAGCTGACGTCTTCCGACAGCACTTCGGACACTTATACGGTCGTCCATACCAACGGAAGCAAGACGACCATCACCGTCCGCCATGGCGTCGGCATCGTCGATATCAAGAAGACCGAAAGCAGCGAAGACGGCCTCTATGATACCTACACGATCTACTTCAGTGACGGAACGACGGCTTCCTATGTCGTCAGCAACGGTAAAGACGGAAGGGAGATACAACTCAGGACCTTCCAACCGGAAGGAAGCAACAAGCAGATCATTCAATGGCGCTACGAAGGAGACCCGGAATGGAACGATCTGACGGAAGTCAGCGACCTGGCCGCCGTCCAGGGCAGAAAGGTCGAGCTCCGCATCGAAAACGATTATATCCAGTGGCACTACGAAGGAGAAGAAAAATGGAGAGACCTGGTCCCGCTGGAAGACCTGAAAGGCGATAAGGGCGATCAGGGTGAGCAGGGCGATCCCGGCAGGGAGATCGAACTGCGCGTCAATGAAGAAGGCGTGATCCAGTGGCACTATGTCGGAACTGAGGAATGGAAAGACCTTCTTGCCTCCTCCGATTCACAGCTGATCAAAGGCGATCCGGGAAGAGAGGTTCAGATCCGCCTTGACGAAGAGGACAAACAGATCCAGTGGCGCTATGAAGACGAAGAAGAATGGCAGCCGTTAGTCGACCTCGAGAGCCTGAGAGGCGAAGACGGCGAAGACGGCAAGCAGGTCCAATTCAAGTACGACGAGCTGGCCAACGCCATCCTGTGGTGCTATGAAGGGGAGGAATGGAGAGAACTCGTCATGCTGGAGACCGGTGTTCTCAACGGCGAAGACGGCAGAGAGATCCAACTGGATGTCGATGAAGAAGAGGGCTTCATCCGCTGGCGTTATGAAGGTGAAAGCGATTGGACCGATCTGATCTCGCTGGAAGAGCTGCGCGGTGAAGAAGGCAAGGCGGCCAGAGAGATCGAGCTGCAGTTCGATCCGAAGAAACGTGCCGTCATGTGGCGCTATGAAGGCGATGAGGAATGGTCCGAACTGTTCTTCGTCCCGAATCCGGCGGACGGCAGAGACGGCGCTGACGGAAGAGGGATCGTTTCGGTCGAAAGAACGGCAAGATCCGGTATCGTCGATACCTATACGATCTTTTACTCGGACGGTACGACTTCGAGCTTCACCGTCACCAACGGAAGTTCGGAGGATTCTTCGACACATATCATCAACAATCCGATCCACCGCAACGACAGTTACAACACGACGAACAACAATTCGAACTACAACCAATACAACAGCTACAGTTCGTCGACGGATCAGAACAATAACTACTACAGTTCTTCACCTGATCAAAACAGCAGCGAAGTGACTTACACCAACGTCGGCATTAGCAATATCCGGGTGGATTCCAACGGTGATCTGATCATGACGCTGAGCGACGGTTCCGATGTGGTGATCGGCAGCAAGCAGAACGAAGAGGCCTCTTCGCAGGGCTTCGACGGTTCCGGCTATCTGCGCTCCTACTACTTCGATCTGCCGTATGAGGATTTTGAATCCGTGAGCATCGACGGCAAGAAAGTGGGAAAAGGCAAGTTTACTGTCGCTTCTCTGGGCGACGGTATCCTGCTGACGATCCGCGGCGATGAGATCAAAGGCTCATCCAGAAGGATCGAAGTAGCCGGAAAAGGAAACAGCGTCTCGGCTGCGGTCGGCGGATCTTCGCAGGCCTCCGTACCGCTTTGGGCGATGCTGCTCGGCGGATGGAACGTTGCGCTGACGGCCGGTCTGCTGCTCATGGCGGGCAGGTTCGGCAAGCTCAGAAAACAGATGAACTCCTGAAAACATTAAGGCGAAGCATTCCTGCTTCGCCTGTTTTCATATGATGAGGAATGATGTCGGCGGATGCATATTGCACAGAAACACAGATCTTGTCATAAAAACGGCTATCGGTTTCCGAAAACGGGTGAACGGTATAAAAAATCATTCGATCGAATAGTGTTTCTCGATTCGCAGGTCAATAAACACAATTCAGAATACAATTACTGCTTCGATCATTTGGAGCTGAAATATAATTAAAAAGTAATACGAAACCGGAGTTTAGAAATATGAAGAAACTGTTTACCGCCATAAGGGCATCGGATCTGGAAACATTGAAACAGATCATCGAGAAGAAGCCGGAACTGGTCAACTGTACGGCAAAACAGCCTCCCAAGAAGGATGACGGACAGTCGCCTTTGCAAGTCGCTCTTAAAACCGGGAACACGGAAATTGCGAACTATCTTCTGGATCACGGTGCGGATGTCGATTTCATTGAGGATGGATCCTGCTGCAACCAATGGAGGACGCCTGTTCTGCATGATGCCATCAACTGTGCGGTGATGCTCTGCCGGCGGAACACCGACGATCCATACATGGGCTTCCGTGTTTTCTCGACAAAGGAGAGGGCTGAGGAAGGTCTGGCCGTTCTGAAAAGGATGCTGGATATGGGGGCGGATGTGAACGCTTTGGATTCCTATGGCAACTCCGGTCTGAACCGCTTTGCGCTTCAGGCAAAACAGGTCCTTCCCTCCTTTAATTATGCGGAGCATCGCGAAGGCAAAGACCGAATATTTACGGATGAACTTCATGAAGATCTGAAGAAAGTATTGCAGGCATTGAAAGATGCCGGAGCCGATCCTTCCTACAAGGCTCCGAATCTTGGATGCTCTGTCAGGGAATCCTGCAGCGAAGGCTCCATAGCGATCCTGTTTGAGGAAGTATTTGGATAAAGAACGTTGTTCAGACAGAATGACAGATGCCGGTTTGTAAGGCGGTTCATAATTGTGTAAATTTTTGAACAGAGTTCGATTTGGTATCGATTCTGTTAAAATGGTTGTATGGGCAGAGATGATGATCCAAGAATCATAAAGACAAAAAGAGATCTGAAGAAAGCTTTGATCGAACTTCTTGATGAAAATTCTTTAAGTGATATCAAGGTTCAGGACCTCTGCAAAAAAGCCATGGTCAACAAGACAACTTTTTACCGTCATTATCATGATCTTTATGATATTTATGGTGATCTTCTTAACGATATGTTTTGTGATACACTGGATTCTTTTGATGAATACGAACTGTTTTTTCTTCAGCCTGGCATGTTTTTGCGAAAACTCAATGAGGTACAGAAAGAATCGGTAAAGCTTTATCAGAAGGAAATGCAGTCAAATCCTGTCGATTATTATTCCGGTCTTTATGAGAAACAGCTTAAAAAGAGGATCTATGATACGGGTTTGATTTATAAAAGCGATCTCAATGAGATGAAACTCGATATCGTTTTGAGAACGATGCAGGAAATCTCGACCACTTCATTAAGGATTTCAGAATCTCTGAAAGGGGATCTTTTTGAGAAATTGGTATTCTCTTTATTTACAAAAACAACGAAATAGATATAAAGTTGCATAAGCAACGAAAGATCGTTTACGGATGTAGAAGCATCCGTTTTTATATGGGAAACTGAAGGTGCAAAAAAAGGAGATTAAAAAATGGATTTCAATCAGCTTGCAAAAAATATCGTTTCTAATATCGGCGGTGCTGAAAACGTCAGTGAAGCCGAACATTGTTCTACGCGTCTTCGTTTCAATGTCAAGGATACATCACTGATCAATAAGACGGCACTAAAGGACCTTGAAGGTGTTGCCGGCGTAGTTGATCAGGCAGGCGGTGTACAGGTCATTATCGGAACCGAAGTTTCCAAAGTATTCGATGAAATGAAAAAGGAATATACGTTCAAAGCGTCTGAAACTGCAGAGCCTGCAGAAGATGCAAATATGAGCCCTTTCCGCAAGATTATGAACAAGCTGGCAGATTGCTTCGTTCCGCTGATCCCGGCGCTGATTGCTGCCGGTCTGATGTCTGCAGTCACGACCCTGATCTCATCATTCCATCTGATGGATACAGCTTCGACAACTTATCGTTTGCTGGAGATTCTTGGCGATGCACCGCTGTATTTCATCCCGTTCATGCTGGCAAGTTCTGCCGCAAAACGATTCAAAGTCAATCCGTTTATCACGATGTGTGTCGTTGCAACGCTTCTGTATCCGGAGCTTTCTGGTCTGGCTGCGGAAGGAGAATCCTATATCCGTTTCTTCGGTCTGCCGGTCAGAATGGTCACTTACAGCAGCGCGATCGTTCCTGTCCTGCTGGCAGTTTGGGCGCAGGGTTATATCGAGAAGTTCTTCAAAAAGTTCGTGCCTAAGATGTTTGCGACTTTTCTTGAGCCTTTACTGACCTATTTTGTATTGGCACTGATCACTCTTGCGGTTTTAGGCCCTTTATCAACATATATTTCCGATGGCATTGCTGTCGTATTAAATCTGATCGTTGGCCGGTATAACTGGCTGGTCGGCATGCTGCTGGGCGGTCTGATGATCCCTCTGATCTCAACCGGTCTGCATTATTCCCTTATGCCAATCGTCATCGGTGCCTTCATGATGAACGGTTACGATACTTTCTGGGCAGGTCCTTCTTTCTGTTCGAATCTGGCTCTGGCCGGTGCCGTATTAGGTTTTGCTGCAGCTACCAGAAATGAAAAGATGAGACAGACAGCTTATTCAACCGGCGCAACAGCCCTCTTAGGTATCACAGAACCCGCGATCTACGGTGTTGCCTTCACGGAAAACAAAGTCCTTCTTACCGGATGCATTGCCGGTGCTGCAGGCGGTCTGATCAGTGGCATCCTTGGTGTCAACAGTTACGGTATGGCTCCGGCAGGTCTTCCTTCCATGGCGGTCCTTGTCGGTCCGACCTTTACCAACGCCCTCATCAGCATCATCGTCTCATTTGTTCTCGGATTTGTCTTGTCTTATCTGAGCGAAAAGAGAAAGGCAGCCTGAAGATGGCTTTCCCGAATGAGTTCCTGTGGGGTGGTGCGACTGCTGCCAATCAGATCGAAGGCGCCTATCTGGAAGACGGCAAAGGTCTTTCAACAGCGGACATGCTTCCGGATCGCGAAAGAGTGAAATATCTTTTTGATCCGAAGGTTTTCCTGGAAAAGAAATTCGATTACTATCCTTCCCATACAGCAATCGATTTCTATCATCGCTATAAGGAAGATATAGCTCTTATGGCGGAGATGGGATTCAAGTGCTACCGTATGTCGATCTCTTGGGCAAGAATCTTTCCGGATGGAGAAGGAGATCCAAATGAAGAAGGATTGAAATTCTATGATCGGGTCTTTGACGAATGCTTGAAGTATCATATTGAGCCGGTCGTTACTCTGAGCCATTTCGAAATGCCTCTGGCATTGACAAAGAAATACAACGGCTGGATCGATAAGCGTCTGATTGATCTTTTCGAGAAGTATGCCAGATGCGTCTTTAGCAGATACAAGGATCTGGTCAAGTATTGGCTCACTTTCAACGAAGTCAACAGTGTGACTTTATTGACCTATCACAGCGGCGGCTGTATTGTACCGGCTGGCGCCAACAAGGCACAGTGGGGATATCAGATCCTGCATAATCAGGCTGTTGCTGCCGCGAAAGCAGTCATCGCATGCCATGAGATCATCCCTGATGCAGAGATCGGCTGTATGATGTCGTATGCGCCCGTCTATGCTCACACCTGCCATCCGGAAGATGTTATGGCAGCTATGGAACAGGAGAGAGAAAGAGAAAACTTTGCCCTTGATCTGTTTACGACAGGAGAATATCCATACTATTCACAAAGACTTTTCAAAAAACTGAACATCTACCTCGATATCAGCGAAGAAGAACTCAAGGTCCTGAAAAAGGGACAGAGCGATTTCATTTCGATCAGCTACTATATGAGCTTAACCGGTCAAAGAAAAGATGCAGAAGGAGAAAAAGCTGAAGGAAATATAAGCGGTGGCATCAAGAATCCTTATTTGGAAGAAACAGATTGGGGCTGGCAGATCGATCCCGTCGGACTCAGGATCTCTCTGAACCATCTTTATGAGAGATACCATAAGCCGATCTTCGTTGTTGAAAACGGGATCGGCGTAAAAGAAAAGCTGATGAACGACACCGTTGAAGATGATTATCGGATATCTTATCACCGCGAACATATTCGTCAGCTGAATGAAGCGATCGAAGATGGCATCAAGGTATTAGGCTATTGTGCCTGGAGCCCGATGGATATCGTTTCCAATTCAACGGGTGAAATGGCAAAACGTTATGGCTTTATTTATGTCGACCGCAACGACGACGGCAGCGGAACATATAGCAGATACAAGAAAAGATCTTTTGATTGGTATAAGAAAGTGATCGCATCCAACGGAGAAGATCTGTAATCTCTCATGTACACACATAAGCTTCCAGTCTCTTGGAAGCTTTGTCTATCATAAACATGAGATATCGGCCGGAATATCAGTTCTGAAATGTATAGATTTACAAACACCATTCAGATAAAGGGCTTGAATTCATAAATCCGGAGCCTTTTGTTTATAATGAAAAAAGAAAGATATCTATTGAAAAGAAGAATGAACTGCAAGATCAGGGAAGCAGTTCCAAAAGATGAAATCAGAATACGTGAACTGTATCTGGAAATGCTGAAAACGGTATATCATATGGAAGATGCACAAGGATATGGGGACGGTGATCTGGACAGGTTTTGGAACGGAAAGAAAGACATAATCTACGTTGCGGAAGACGATGAAGTGGTGGCGTTTCTTTCGATTGAAATCCATCATGAACCGAAAGACTACATCTATCTTGATGATTTCATAGTTACTGAAACATATAGAAACATGGGAATCGGCACCAAACTGATCCGTAGCGCAGAAGCATACGCGAGAAAAAACCGCATCGAAACAGTACTGCTTCATGTTGAAAAAACAAACATCCCGGCTATGAACTTATATGATAGACTGGGATATTCGATATATCGGGATGATAGGCATCGGTTTCTGATGAAAAAGGTTATTCTGTCGGTTCATTTCGATGAATGTTTAATCATTTCATGATCATATAATTATATGGATAGTTCATTAAGGTGTAGATTTCTGAACGTTATTCGTGAAACCGTTACAGAGCTGGTCCTGACATACTGGAATGAAATCGATTCAGAAGCTGAAAAAAAGGCAAACATTAAAAGGCAACATAAGCTCTGAGAATTGAACTGAGAGTATTAAGAACCAGAAGGCATCCTAGCAGCGGTTTATCAGAATGTCTTTGGCGTTGAAGTCTATCCTTCGATCGAAGAAAAAGCTGCCAATCTTCTTTACTATTTGGTAAAGGATCATCCGTTTGCGGATGGTTGCAAAAGGATTGGAGCTTCGATCTTCCTTGAATTCCTCAACAAAAATAATGCTCTGTTTAAAGATGGGAAAAGATAATATCAAACAGTGCGTTAGTCGCAATCACGTTAATGGTTGCGGAGTCTCGACCAGAAGAAAAGGATGTTATGGTCACTTTGATCATGAATTTCCTCAAATAGTTTTTCTGTTAGTCTGAAATACTGTATAATCATGAACGTCATTCCAGGTAGAATGGCGTTTTTTTGTATCAATGGTTTATTCGTTCTCCATGACTATAATTGTCATTATAAGAGGTATCTGCAATGAAAAAAGTCTATAAAACAATCTCCATGTCAAGAAAACAGATTTACGAAGAAGTATGGAATGCGCCATTGAAGGAGTTAGCGGAGAAGTATTCTTTGAACTATTTGCTTTTATCGAAAGCTTTGCAGAATGGCAACGTTCCTTACCCACAGTCCGGCTTCTGGCTGAAGAAAAGATGCAACAAATTGACTGAGTCTGATATCATTCCTCTACCAGAAAGCGAAAACGAATATGTGGATCTTCCGCTGATGGAATTTCATATCGAAAAAGAAGTGAAAGATACGCACAAGGACAATAATATCGCATACAAGCTGTCTGTTGACGACAGCATCCTTTCAAAAATGAATAAAGATGATCGTCAGCGTGTAATCAATGCTGCAGAAACAATAAAGATCGATCCGTGCTCCGATCTGCATTCAAGTCTGATTCAATACAGAGAAGGTATTGAGAAATACAGGAAAAAGATCCGTGAAAACCCGAACTATTATGAATCATCATCAAATTACCGGGAAAAACCTCGAGATATTGAAGATCTATCGGATGATTGTCTTGAGAGAACAATCCACATTATGAATACCCTTTTCAAAGCGGTCGAAGAACTTGGCGGATCCGTTGATGAAAGCCTGAATCCTGTTATTCATTCTGATGCAGTCGGCATTCGTTTCAAAGAAACGTCAAGGAAGGAAAAGCATATACTGACAACAGAAGAAAAGAAGATGATAAAGAACGACTGGAGGCATTTTGATGAGAAGCAGTATTGGCATGCCTACGGAATAAGGAAGTATGATGAGGTATTTACAGGAAGACTGAGCATAACAGTCGGACATGACAAAAGGATCTATGATACTGAAAAAAGAAAGGTTGAGGACAGGCTTGGAGAAATTCTCATCCTTATGTATGAGGAAGCTCAAAGAAAAATGGAAAGAAGGCTTCCCATTGAAGAAATGAAACGGAAGATCGCTGATAAGCAGCAGCAATTCGATGAAGACCACAAGACCAGAGTCAGGGAAGTAAACATGACAAAGAGGCTTCTAAACGAAGCGGAAGATTATGCAAAGGCTTGTATGATAAGGAATTATATTGCTGCAATGGAAAACAATGGTCAAACTTCCATGAATCCCGAGTGGGTCAGATGGGCAAAGGATAAAGCGGATTGGTACGATCCGGCTGTTGCTTATGATGATCCGGTTTTCGGCAAGCGAAACCATGGTTCGGATGAAGAAATGAAATCATTTGATAAGTACATGGAAAG
>JAIKXJ010000006.1 GCA_024684175.1 Erysipelotrichaceae bacterium | reverse complement strand
TCCGCTTAAAAGATCGCAGAAAATGACGATGCCTTCGCAATCCTTCAACTGCCCGATTGCTTCATGCATATGGGCTTCGATCTGCGTTTTTCCATCGCCTTCCGGGAAATCGACGGCTACGTAATTTTCCTGCTTGCCCATGATGAGCTCCAAAGCTGCGGTAATGCCTGATGCAAAGCGACCATGGCCGCTGACAATATAACCTAACATAGTTCTATGATCCTTTCTGCTTCTTTGAGATCTTTCGCGATCCGGTCAGCTTTCCGATTGTCAAATCGAAGGACCGGATCTTCGATCGCGATCACTTTGAGTCCTGCTCTCTTGGCAGCTTCAATGCCATAGTTTGAATCTTCGATGACGATGATCTCTTCCTTATCAAAGCCAAGCTTTTCGATCGTTGTCAGATAGATATCCGGATCAGGCTTGGTCTTTTCAAACAGTTCACCTGAAATGATGAGGGAAAAATAATCTTTGATCGCACACTGGCTTAAGACCGTTTCGATATTGGAAAAGGTCGAAGAGGAAGCTAAGGCGATCGTGATCCCTTTTTCCTTGAGATGTTTCAGGATCTCTTCCACATACGCTTTGCGGATGGAAAGATAATCGACCGGGCGTTTTTCAAAAAACGCTGCCTTTTTTTCTTCCGCTTTCTGCGGCGAGATGCCTGCCTTTTGCGAAAACAGGTCGATCTCCACGTGGTGCGGCGATCCCGCAAGGAAATAGAGATCTTCGATCTTGATATCGATCTTTTCCTGATCGTAAAGATCCTTCCATATGCGGATGTACTCCATCTCGGAGTCGATCAGGACACCATCCATGTCAAAGATGACGGCTTTTACGATCATTCCTGGTAGTGTGCCAGCGGGATCTCAAACGGGTTGATCGCTGTATCGATGCCGATGTCCTTTGCGCCTTTTGCGGCAACGAACTGGAACGGCACGGTGTACATGATCGGGGCAAGATACTTGTCTGCCTTGACGGAAAAGACGAGGTCTCTTCCATCACTTTCCGCGAGGTCCTTGCTGGTAATAATATGTACGCGGTCACTGTAGTTTTTGAAGGCTTTGTTGAACTGCAGCATCTGTTCGAATTCCTTTTCGTCGGAACCAATCATGAAGATGCTTTGTTTCTTGTTCAAAGCCATCGTCGGGCCGTGGGAGTATTCCACGATCTCATAGGAGATCGATGGGACTCTTAACATCTCGCCGATCTTTAACTGTGCTTCCAGAGCGGAGCCATAATCGATGCCATAGCCCAGGATGTAGATGCGGTCGGAATTGACGATCGTCGTCTTATTCCGGTCGTACCAGTCTTCGGATTCTTTCATTACGGTGTCAAAGTTTGCGATAAATGATTCACACTCTTTGATCTTTGTTTCGTAATCTGTTTCGCTGAGCTTTCCTTTCGCTTTGGCAGCTTCCAGTGCCCAGAGATATACGCTCAACAAGGAGACGGTATAGCCCTTGGTCTCCGGCGGTGTGAGCTCATCGCCGACCAGAAGATGACAGACTGTGTCGACGTGTTTGGTGATCTCGCTGTTCAGATTTCCGGTGATCGCCAGTGTCGGATAGCCACTGGACTTTGCGTATTCCATGAGCTCACAGGTCGATACGGAAGTACCGGATTGCGAGATCCCGACAAAGAGGATCTCTTCTTTTTTTAAGACGTCATTCCAGTCCGCCTTTTCATAGTTCATGAATACCGTCGGGTATTGTGCTTCCGCACCAATACCCGCGATATGTTTGAAATAGTAAGAGCCGATCACGCTGACATTAAAGGAAGTCCCGGAGCCAAAGAAGATGATCTTTCTGATCGGGTTATTACATAGCACATCGATGAACGGTCTTACGAATTTCTCTCTGTTTTTGAAAACATAATTCAGCCTTTCCGGCTGCTCGGCCATATTACCGAGTACCGTTGTATTGTCAGCCATCTTATGCCTTCCTGATGTCTTCGATGATGTCTTCCCTTGCCTCTGTCGGGATCATCTGCGAGATGATCTTTACGCCGTTGTCGGCAAGTTTGATGAAGGCTTCCTTTTCCTTGTCTGTGACGAATAAGGTCTTGCGGATCTGCTTCGAGTCCGGCTTGGAGGCCATGTTTCCGACGGTGATCTCATTGAACTTATAGCCTTTTTCATACATTTCCAGTAAAGGAAGCGGTGAGTTGCATAAGATCATGACGCGGATACCCTCGTCGATCTTCCGGTTGAACTTATCGACTGCGGAGTCGACAGAAAAAATCGAAAGCTTGCATTTATCCGGACAGCCGAATTTTAAGACTGTCTTTCTTTGTTCATCGTTGATGATCTCGTTGTCAACGATGACGATCCTTTGTAAGTTGTGATGCGGGATCCAGAAGCCACAGACCTGGCCATGGATCAGTCTGTCATCGATACGGATATCACAGATCATAATTTCCTCCTATGCAATGATGCCTAAAGTACCTAAGATAAAGGCAATGACGATGATGCCGATCGTGATCTTCAGCGTTGAAACTTTCTTCTTCAACAGACGAAGGACGATGAGGACGGCAGCAAGCGATAATACCTGCGGGCAAAGCTGGTCGAGGTATTCCTGAATGATGATATCGTTGCCGGCGATGTTGAGTACGAGCGGTGAAGAGATGCCGATCCAGGAAGCGGTCAGACAGCCGACAGATGCCATACCGACGATGCCTGCGCAATAGGTGAACAGGTTCATCTTGCCGGAGCTGTTGAGTTCATCCAGGAAGCCGGCACCCTGTCCATAGCCGATCTTTAAGCCATAGTATCTGGTCAGGAAGTTCGGGATATTGAAGACTAACAGTAAGATGATCGGGCCAAGGATATTACCCTGTAATGCGAAGGACGCACCAAGGGAGCAGGCCAGTACGCGGAAGATGCCCCAGAAGAAGGTATCACCGATGCCGGATAAAGGACCCATCAAAGAGACCTTCAGGGCGTTGATCGTACCCTTGTCGAAGGAAGGGTCTTCCTTTGCCTGCTCTTCCATTGCGACAGTCAGACCCATGACAAACGGTGATGGTGCAACGGTCATGTTGAAGGCTTCCATGTGACGATGTTCCGCCTGTTTTAAGCCTTCCGGATCATCCTTGTAGATCCTCTTCAAGCTAGGAAGGATCGCGTAGAGGAAGCCCAAGCCTTCCATACGTTCGTAGTTGAATGAGCCCAGTAATGTGAACGATCTCCAGAAGATCGTATTGAATTCTTTCTTAGACAGTTCTCTTGCCATGATTAGTCATCCTCCCATTCATCTTTGACAGCAGCAGCGGCTGGCGCAGCTGTGAGCTGTGCGGATTTGATCTCAAACATGATCAGTGCGATAGCAACTGCGATCGCGCAGACACCGACCATATCAACACCAAGATATGCGGCAGCAACGAAACCGACGATGAAGTATGGGACCAGCTTGACATCCCAAAGCAGGTTCAGTAAGAGCGCAAAGCCCATTGCCGGAAGTACCGTTGCGATCGCGCTTAAGCCGTTCATAGCCCAGTCAGGGATCGATTCAACGATGGCGTTGATCACGCCGGAACCGAAGTAGAGAACGATGAATGTAAATAAGAAGTAGATCGAAAATGTGAAGAAGCCGCACAGATAATGGATGAAGATCGCTTTCTTTTCGTTGCCTTCATCGATCGCTGCATCGACCTGGTGCATCAAAGTTGAGAAGGCCGTCATCTTCATGATGTTGAGCATCTGCATGATGACTGCGACCGGGATCGCAAAGGCAACCGCAACTTCGAGTTCAGAAGAAGTCATCAATGCGACAGCTGCACCGATCGTGCCGCCGGCACCGATATCAAGACCTGAGGAAGGACCGATATTGGTTGCGCCCATCCACATCAGCTGCAGCGCACCGCCGATCATCAGACCTTTTGTTATATCCCCCATGATCAGACCAACAAGGAAACCTGTAACGACCGGCTCACGCAGTTTGCATTCGCCAAGCCAGTCACCTTCCAGCTGTGTCAGAGCTGCAACACAGCCGATCAGAATTGCCTGAATCAAATTCATTGTTTATCCTCCTTTTGATTCAACTGGTATAGTTTATATACCACTTACATATTTAATATACCATAATTAGACCAGTAATCAAGAAAAAAGCGCAAAAACTGCGCTTAAATATACCAAAAGTAAAATTTATGATTAATAACTATACCACTTTAGCGGTATTTTCCTATAAACTGCTCAGATCGATGTCTGCTTCAAACTGGAATTTCGTGAAATCCGCATGGTGATAGGAGATCGTATACTCAACCAGTTTGTGGTCCTTGTCAAAGCCATAGTAATCGAACAAGAGGAATTTCTTCTTCTTTTCCGTCTGCATGATCTCAAGATACTCATCCGGCAAGGATTCGATCCTGAGATAGGAGATCATGGTCTTAGGACGATAGCCCTTGTCCTGCATGTAATCATATAAGGAAGCGCCGCTTTCAAAATCGTAGCGGTCGGCATCCGCAAACAGGCTGTACGGGATATAGGCCTTCTGCAAGGCATAAGGATGGTCGTTGATCAAAGACATACGGATGATCTCATAGACCTTCTCTTCCTGATCAAAGGCATCCCTGACCACGCCGGTCGGTATGATCTTTGACATCGAGATCAGAACTCTTGAAGACTTCATCCCCTTCTGTCTGATCTGCATGCTTAAAGACAGGATCTCACTTTCATCGCCGAGTCCGATCTTTTCTTCCATGCGCGGTATCGCTTTTACATAAGTACCGGAGCCTCTTCTTGATTCGAGGACCCCTTCTTCCTCGAGGTGCTTCAGGGCGTTTCGCACCGTCATCCTATTGATGCCGTATTTTTCCGACATCACTCTCTCCGATTCGAGCTTCTCGTTGATCCTGAGCTCGCCGCTGATGATCTTGTTGCGGATGGAATCCATCAGCTGCTGGTATATCTTTCCTGTCCTAGCCATTGTACGAAGACAAACTCCTGTAACGATAAAAATAGGTATCCGAAGAAAGCTCGTAGTATTCTAAAGGTTCTCCATCCTGCATATACGCAACGCCCTTGATCAGCAGGATCTCTTCATCCTCATGCAGCTTTAAAAGCTCACTTTCTTCTTCGTTCGGTTCAACGATCAGTATCTCTTCCTTCGTGTGCAGCCTCTCGATCTTTTTGACACGGTGCAGCTGTTCATGGAAGGACTTGTTGTTGTAATCGAGATCCTCCATTCCTTTGACCTTAGCAAGTTCGATATAAAGTTTCTCGATGCAACGCGGTTCATTTTCCACGATCCTTAATCGTTTCATGTAAAACAGCGGTGTTGCCAGCGGGACATCAAGTCTTGAAGAAATGTTGTAATTCGCTTCAACGATGCCCTGTTCGATAATCCGGTTCTCGATCTTATAGCCTGCGGAAGATATGGCCTTGGTGATCGAGGGGAAATTGTTGTATTCCCTTAATACAAATACATCTTTTTTCATAGTCTACCTGTAATATAACTATACCACTTTTCTATACCAATTAAAACGAAATGCTTGATAAAACAGGAAACCGATAAAACAAAACTATTTTCCTAAGAGATCCGCTTCTGACAAAGCGATCTGAAAAATCGATCCGTTTTGAGTGTATAGAAATATTGAGGAGGATCTAAAGATGATCAAGAATATGAAGGTTTTGGATGATGCTGCTCTGGAAAAGATCAGCGGTGCTGCAATCACGGATGAAGCGCTGGACTCGATCGAATATGCGGTTACTGTTTTCAAGCGCGGCGGAGTTACGTTTGATGAGTTCATACAACAGATGCGCAATGAATATCACGCCAATCCGCTTCAGTTTTCGACGGATGGATCAGAAAAGGATCTTGAGGAACTTGTAAGCATATACACAGAGGCCTGGGAGCAGATCAATCCGGGAAATGGTGGAATCATAAGGATTGGATAAGTGTAATTTATAAACATATTTGCATCTTCAATATTTCAAGCAGAGTCGTACAACTAGTC
>JAIKXJ010000005.1 GCA_024684175.1 Erysipelotrichaceae bacterium | reverse complement strand
GAATGACAGCGTCTGTGTTGATGTTCCAGGCTTTGCTTCAAAAGGCGATCATATTATTTTTCCCGGTTTCTGTGATGTGCATGTGCACTTCAGGGAGCCGGGTTTTTCTTATAAGGAAACGATCGCTTCGGGAAGTCTGGCGGCTGCCCATGGCGGCTATACGACAGTGTGTCCGATGCCCAATCTGAACCCCGTCCCCGATTCTTTGGACCATCTGAAAAAGGAACTGCAGATCATCAAACAGGATGCCCTGATCGATGTGATCCCTTACGGATCCTGTACGGTGAACGAAGAAGGAAAGCTGATCGCAGATCTTGAAGAAATGAGTCCTTATGTCTGTGCCTTCTCGGATGACGGCAAGGGCATACAGGAAGAAGCGATGATGAAAGAAGTCATGTTGAAGGCCAAGAGCTTAGGCAAGATCGTGGCGGCGCACTGCGAGGTCAACAGTTTGTTGAACGGCGGCTACATCCACGACGGCATCTATGCAAAGGAGCACGGTCATAAAGGCATCTGTTCGCAAAGCGAATGGCAGGAGATACAGCGCGATGTCTCTCTGGCCAAAGAGACGGGCTGCAGTTATCATGTCTGTCACATCTCGACGAAAGAATCGGTAGAGATCATCCGTCAGGCAAAGAAGGACGGTGTCGATGTGACTTGCGAGACGGCACCGCATTACCTGATCTTAAATGAAAACGATCTGCAAGAATCCGGCAATTTCAAGATGAATCCGCCGCTTCGCAGTAAGGAAGATCAGGAAGCATTGATCAAGGGGATACAGGACGGGACGATCGATATGATCGCGACCGACCATGCCCCGCATTCCAAAGAAGAGAAGTCCGGAGGTCTGGAGAAGAGCGCGATGGGCATCGTCGGTCTGGAGACCGCCTTCCCGTTGTTATATACCTATTTGGTCAAAAAAGGGATCATCACACTGGAGAGACTGATCGAATTACTGAACGACAATCCAAGAAAACGTTTCGGTCTGAAACAGGAAGATTCCTGGTGTCTCTGGGATCTGAGTGAGAACTACATCATCGATGAGAAGGACTTCCTGTCCAAAGGCAAGGCCAGCCCGTTCAAGGGGATGGAAGTTTACGGAAGATGTCTGAAGACGGTATGCAAGGGAAAGACCGTCTATGAATACAAGGGGGAATGATATGGCAAAGAGAACGGATATCAAAAAAGTGCTGATCATCGGCAGCGGACCGATCGTCATCGGTCAGGCGGCCGAATTCGACTATGCCGGTACGCAGGCCTGTCTGGCACTCAAGGAAGAGGGCTACAAGGTCATCTTGTGCAACTCCAATCCGGCGACCATCATGACGGATGTGTCGATGGCCGACAAGGTCTACATGGAACCGCTGAATCTGGAATACATCGCCAAGATCCTGCGTTATGAGCGTCCGGACGCCATCGTTCCGGGCATCGGCGGACAGACCGGTCTCAATCTGGCGGTGCAGCTGGACAAGAAGGGCGTCTTGAAAGAGTGCGGCGTCAAACTCTTAGGCACGCCGCGGGAAAGTATCGAAAAGGCCGAAGACCGCGAACTGTTCAAGGAGATGTGCGAAGAGATCGGCGAACCGGTCATCCCTTCCAAGATCACCTATTCCGTGGAAGAAGCCGTGGAAGCGGCGAAAGAGATCGGTTATCCGGTCGTCCTTCGTCCGGCCTTCACCCTGGGGGGTACCGGCGGCGGTTTCGCCTACGATGAGGAAGAACTGATCACCGTTGCGACGGGCGGCTTCAAGGCTTCCCCGGTCCATCAGGTCCTGGTGGAGAAGAGCGTCAAAGGCTATAAAGAGATCGAATTCGAGGTCATGCGCGATTCCGCCGACCACTGCATCACGATCTGCGGCATGGAGAACGTCGATCCGGTCGGTGTCCACACCGGCGATTCGATGGTCGTCGCGCCGATCCTGTCACTGAACGATCACGACCTGAAGATGCTGAACGACTCGGCGATCAAGATCATCCGCGCCTTGAAGGTGGAAGGCGGCTGCAACGTCCAGTTTGCCTTACATCCCGAGACGAGCGAATACTTCCTGATCGAAGTCAATCCGCGTGTTTCCCGTTCTTCCGCTCTGGCATCGAAAGCCAGCGGCTATCCGATCGCCCGCGTTTCCGCCAAGATCGCCCTGGGCATGACCCTGGAGGAGATCGAAGTGGCCGGTACGACGGCGGACAAAGAGCCGAGCCTGGACTACATCGTGGCCAAGTTCCCGCGTTTCCCGTTCGACAAGTTCCCGACGACACCGAACGTCTTAGGTACGCAGATGAAGGCGACCGGCGAGGTCATGGGCATCGGTGCGGATCTGGAAGAATGCATCTTAAAATCCGTGCGTTCCCTGGAGATCGGCGTCTGCCACCTGTATCTGGAAAAATTTGATACCTATTCCGATGAGGAATTGTTGAAATATCTGTCCGAGTTCCGCTCCGACGGCATCTTCGCGTTAAGCGAAGCGATACGCCGTCATATCAGTCTGGATCAATTACACGAAGTGACGATGATCACGATGTTGTTCCTGGAATCGATCCGGAAGATCGTGAAGATGGAAGAAGAGCTCAAAGCCCATGTCAACGACCTCAAGGTCTTAAGAAAGGCCAAGAAGATGGGCTTCTCCGACAAATACATCGCCAGGCTCTGGAATCTGCCGGAGATCGAGGTCTATGAAAAGCGCATCAAAAACAAGATCGTTCCGATCTTCAAGATGATCGACACCCTGCATTCGGGCAAATACATCGCTTACCATTATTCTTCTTATACGGGAGAGAACGAATCGAGACTCACCGACCGCAAGAAGATCGTCGTTTTAGGCGCCGGTCCGATCCGCATCGGTCAAGGCGTGGAATTCGATTATTCTTCCGTCCATGCGGTGCAGACCATCCGCAAGAACGGCTATGAGGCCATCATCATCAACTCCAATCCGGAGACGGTCTCGACCGACTACACGACGTCCGACAAGCTCTACTTTGAGCCGCTGACACCGGAAGACGTCATGAACGTCATCAACTTCGAAAAGCCGGAAGGCGTCATCGTCTCCCTGGGCGGGCAGACGGCGGTCAATCTGGCGGAACCTTTATATGAACGCGGCGTGAAGATCATCGGTACCGACACGGCGGCGATCGAGCGGGCGGAGAACCGCGACAGCTTCGAGAAGATCATGGAGGAGCTCAAGATCCCGCAGCCGCAGGGCAAGGCCGTCACCGACATCGAAGACGGCGTGAAGACGGCGGAAGAGATCGGCTATCCGGTCTTAGTCCGTCCGAGCTATGTCTTAGGTGGAAGAGCGATGCAGATCGTCGGCAACGAGGAACAGCTGCGCCATTATCTCAAGAATGCGGCAGCCATCGATGAGGACAAGCCGGTCCTGGTCGATCACTACATCGAAGGCAAGGAAGTCGAGATCGACGGCATCTGCGACGGCAGAGACGTCTTCGTCGGCGGCATCATGGAACTGGTCGAAAGGACAGGCGTCCACTCCGGCGATTCCATCTCGGTCTATCCGGCTTTCACGATCTCCGACAAGGTCAAGGGAAAGATCCTCGAGTATTCCAAGAAGCTAGGTCTGGGCATCGGCATCGTCGGTCTGTTCAACATCCAGTTCATCGTCGATAAGAACGAAGACGTCTACGTCATCGAAGTCAATCCGCGTTCTTCCAGAACGGTCCCGTTCCTTTCCAAGGCGACCGGTCTGCCGCTGGCGGACATCGCCACGGAAGTTATACTGGGCAGGAGCTTAAAGGAACAGGGGATCTTCGATCTGTATAAGGAAGAAAAGAAGCGTTTCTATGTCAAAGTTCCGGTCTTCTCCTTCAACAAGATCAAGGGACTGGATGCCTACCTGTCACCGGAGATGAAGTCGACCGGTGAGGCGATCGGTTACGACGACAAGCTCAACCGTGCCCTGTATAAGGCGTTGCAGGCATCGGGCATGAATCTGAAGAATTACGGCACCGTCTTTGTGACGATCGCCGATTCCGATAAGGAAGAGGCTCTGCCGCTCATCCGCCGTTTCTATGACCTGGGTTTCAACATCGAAGCTACCAGGGGCACGGCGAGATACCTCAAAGAGAACGGCATCCGTACAAGGACCTTACAGAAGATCTCGGTCAACGACGACATCCCCAACTCTATATCACAGGGTCATGTCGCCTACGTCATCAATACCAGAGACGTGACGGCGGAAGATGAACTCAACGACGGCGTAGCGATCCGTCTGTGCGCGATCGACAACGGAACGTCCATCTTCACCTCCTTGGATACCGTCAAGGCTTTACTGGATGTACTGGAGGAGATCACCTTGAAGGTCTCCGTGATCAATGCGTGATATGAAACAGGGAAGATTTAAAATACTGGAAAACGAGCAGATCGCTTTGCATACCTTCCGGCTGCGGCTGCAGGGGGAAGGTCTTGAAGAAGTACGTCCGGGACAGTTCGTCAATGTGAAGCTGGAACCTTTCTTCTTGCGGCGGCCGATCTCGGTCTGCGATGTGAATGAAAATGTGCTGACGCTGATCTACAAGACGGTCGGCGAAGGCACGAAGAAGATGTCAAAGCTGAAGGAAGGGGAACTGGACCTGCTGACGGGTCTGGGCAACGGCTACGATCTGAACAAGAGCGGTACAAGACCGTTGCTGATCGGGGGAGGCGTCGGCGTGCCGCCGCTCTATCTCCTGGCGAAAGAATTACGAAAACAGGGAAAGGAAGTTCAGGTCATCCTGGGTTTCAACAAGAAGGAAGAGATCTTCATGGAGAAGGAATTTGAAGAGCTCGGCTGCAAGGTCTATGTGACGACAGCAGACGGTTCCTATGGGATCAAGGGCTTCGTTTCCGATGCGATGGATCTGGACTATTCTTATTTCTATAGCTGCGGTCCGCTGCCGATGTTGAAGGCCGTAAACAAGATGGCAAAGAGCGAAGGCGAGTTCTCCTTTGAAGAGCGGATGGGCTGCGGCTTCGGTGCCTGCATGGGATGTTCGATCCAAGTCAAAGACGGCTATAAGCGTGTCTGCAAGGAAGGACCGGTCTTTGAACGAAAGGAGATCTTATGGCAAGACTGAGCGTGTCACTGGCGGGGCTGGAGCTGGACAACCCGATCATCCCGGCATCCGGGACCTTCGGTTACGGCTATGAGTTCGCCGAGCTTTACGATATCGATATTTTAGGTTCATTGGCGTTCAAGACGACAACCTTGAACAAGCGTTATGGCAACCCGACACCGCGGATCGCCGAGACGGCCTCGGGCATGTTGAATGCGATCGGCTTACAGAATCCGGGGGTGGACAAGGTCATCGAAGAGGAGCTGCCGAAATTACGGAACTGTTTCCATAAACCGATCGTCGCCAACATCTCGGGCTTCTCGATCGAAGAATACAAAGAGGTCGCCCAAAGATTGAGCGATCAGGATCAGATCGGACTCTTCGAAGTCAATGTCTCCTGTCCCAATGTCTCCGGTGGGGGCATCCATTTCGGCAGCGATCCCGCTTTGGCAAAGGAAGTTACGAAGGCGGTCAAGTCGGTGACCGACAAGCCGGTCTTCATCAAGCTGTCACCCAACGTCACCGATATCGTTGCGATCGCCAAAGCCTGTCAAGAAGGCGGCGCGGACGGTCTGAGCCTGATCAATACGCTGATCGGCATGCGCATCGACCTCAAGAAAAGAACTCCGGTCATCGCCAACGTGACCGGCGGACTCAGCGGTCCGGCGATCTTCCCGGTCGCCTTACGGATGGTCTATCAGGTCTCAAGAGCGGTGGACATTCCGGTCATCGGCATCGGCGGCGTCAGCAGCGCAAGAGACGTCATCGAGATGATGCTGGCGGGGGCGAGCGCCGTGGAAGTCGGAGCGGCGAATTTCGCCGATCCCTATATCTGCAAGAAGATCATCGAAGAGTTGCCCGCGGTCATGGATGAACTGAGCATTGAAAATATCGAAGACATCATAGGAGGATGTAAGTAATGGCAAAAGATGTGATCATTGCCTGTGACTTCCCGAGCAGAGAGGAAGTCCTGGCGTTCTTAGACAAGTTTGAAGGAAGAAAGCCGTATGTCAAGATCGGCATGGAACTCTTCTATGGCGAAGGCCCGCAGATCGTGAAAGAGATCAAGGCCAGAGGCCACAAGATCTTCCTGGATCTCAAGCTGCACGATATCCCCAATACGGTGAAGAAGGCCATGAAGGTCCTGAGCAGCCTGGATGTCGATATGATCAACTGTCATGCGGCCGGTACGGCGGTCATGATGAGCGAGGCACTGAACGGTCTGATGAGAGAAGACGGGACCAGGCCTTTACTGATCGCGGTGACCCAGCTCACTTCGACCGATCAGGAGGCCATGGAGAGGGATCTTTGGATCGAGAAGCCGATCGATCAGGTCGTCATGCATTATGCCTCAGTGGCCAAATGTGCGGGCTTAGACGGCGTCGTGTGTTCGCCGCTTGAGGCCGGCAAGGTCCATGAGGTCTGCGGTGAAGAGTTTTTGACGGTGACGCCGGGCGTACGTTTTGCGCAAGGCGATCATGGCGATCAGAAGCGCGTCATGACACCGGAAGAGGCAAGAAACATCGGTTCGGACTATATCGTTATGGGAAGACCGATCACGGCAGCGGAAGATCCCGTTGCGGCATATGAAAGAGCTTTGAAGGAATTTTTGGGCTAAGGAGGAGAGATGAAAGAAACGATCGCGAAAGATCTCTTGAAGATCTCGGCAGTATTTTTAAGACCGGACGAACCGTTCACCTGGGCGAGCGGCATCAAGTCGCCGATCTATTGCGACAACCGTCTGACACTGACGGATGTCGAGGTACGCAACGACGTGGAAAACGCCTTTGCCGGGCTGATCAAAGAAAAATATCCGGAGGCGGAAGTCCTGATGGGGACGTCGACCGCCGGTATCGCCCATGCGGCCATCAGCGCCCATCTGCTGGGTCTGCCGATGGGTTATGTCCGTTCATCCAATAAGGATCACGGAAGACAGAACCGCATCGAGGGAAGGCTGGAAAAGGGAGAGAAGGTCGTCGTCGTGGAGGATCTGATCTCGACCGGCGGCAGCGTCATCGATGTCGTTGAGGCACTGAGAGAGGCCGGTGCGGAAGTCATGGGCATCGTGTCGATCTTCACGTACGGCATGAAAAAGGGCATCGAGCGTCTGAAGGAAGCGAATGTCGAAAACACGTCCTTATGCGATCTGGATGCCTTGTTGAAGACGGCGGTAGCAGAAAACTATATCAAGCCGGAAGATGAGGAAAGGATCCTGGCGTTCCGCGATGATCCGTCCGATGAAAGCTGGATCGGGCGATGAGACACCTGATCGATATCCTGGATCTCTCCAAAGAAGAGATCGACGAACTGGTCGCGACGACTTCCGACATCATCGGGGATCCCGAAAAGTATCAGGATGCCTGCAAACATAAGATCCTGGCGACGCTGTTCTTTGAACCGTCCACCCGCACGCGTCTGTCGTTTGAAAGCGCGATGCTGTCGCTGGGCGGGGAGGTCCTGGGTTTCTCGGAAGCCCAGTCTTCTTCGGCGGCCAAGGGGGAGAGCGTGGCCGATACGATCCGTACGGTGAGCTGCTATTCCGATATCATCGCGATGCGTCATCCCAAGGAAGGCGCGCCGTTCGTGGCTTCCCGGGTGGCGGAGGTCCCGGTCATCAATGCCGGGGACGGCGGTCACAATCATCCGACCCAGACACTGACCGACCTGCTGACGATCCATCGGGAGAAGGGCAGGTTTTCCGATCTGACGATCGGCGTCTGCGGCGACCTGAAATTCGGCCGGACCGTCCATTCTTTGATCAGCGCGATGTCGCGTTATGAGAACGTGAAGTTCGTCCTGATCTCGCCGGAAGAGCTCAAGCTGCCTTCTTACATCAAGAAGGACGTCATGCAGAAGAACGGCATGGAATATTATGAGACGGCCGATCTTCTCGAGAAGATGGCCGACCTCGATATCTTGTATATGACCCGCGTACAGAGAGAGCGTTTCTTCAATGAGGAAGATTACCTGCGCCTGAAGGATTCTTATATCTTGACGCTGGACAAGTTGGAGACCGCAAAAGAGGATCTCAGCATCATGCATCCGTTACCTAGGGTGAATGAGATCGCGACGGAAGTCGACAGCGATCCAAGAGCCGCGTATTTCCGGCAGGTCCGCAACGGACGTTACATCCGTATGGCTTTGATCCTGAAACTGTTGAAGGAGGCTGAACATGAACATTGATTCGATCGTCAACGGTGTGGTCATCGACCACATTTCCGCCGGCAAGGCGATGCGTTTGTATGAACTGCTGGGCTTGGAGAAGCTCGACTGTTCCGTGGCCATCATCAAGAACGTCCATTCCAACCGCATGGGCAAGAAGGACATCATCAAGATCGATGCCGATGTTCCGGTCGATTTCGATCTGATCGGCTACGTGGATCCGGATGTCACCATCAACATCATCAAAGATGAGAAGCTGATCGAGAAGAAGACCATCACGCTGCCCAAGCAATTGACCAACGTCATCTTCTGCAAGAACCCGCGCTGCATCACTTCGGTGGAGCGGGGACTCGACCACGTCTTTAGGCTGACGGATGAGAAAAACAAGGTCTATCGCTGCATCTATTGCGAGACCAAAGCGGAATGATCATGACGCACGCTGACCGTGCGTCTTTTCTTTGGGATCGTCGGTTGATTTTGGTATGATGGAAGTTGAAGATGAGTGAGTTGAAAGAAAGAGACGATAAGCTGGCCGTGACCTTCTTCGGGTCGTTTTCGATGACCTACAACGGAAGGACGATCACCGACAAGTCCAAGAACAACGAGAATCAGTTCAGCTACCTGATGCAGCTGATGACCCATTTCCGGGAAGAGGGCGTCAACAAGAACACGCTTTTGAATGCGTTGTTTTCCGGACGGGACCTCAACAATCCCAATCACGCCATCCATTCGGTCATGTACAATGCCAAGAAGCGGCTGGAGTCTTACGGCCTGCCCAAGGTGAACTACTTCGTCGCCAAAGAAGGCAAGTACTACTGGACCAAGGAAGTGGAGATCGTGGAGGATGTCTCTTTGTTTGAAGATTTCATCGCGATGGCCGACAAGGAAGAGGACATCGACTACAAGATCTCGTTGTATGAGGAAGCGGTCTACATCTACCAGGGCGACTTCCTGGAGAACCAGATCGGTCTGGGCTGGATCACCAAGGAGAACTGGCGTTTCCGCAAGGTCTTCGTGGAGACGGTCAACAAGCTTTCCGGTCTGTTGGCGGAAAAGGGCAAATATGACACGATGGAGCGTCTGGGTCTCTATGCCGCCAGGATACAGCCGTTCTCCGACTGGGAGACGCTGACGATGGAGGCGTACATCGCTTCGGGGAATTTTGAAAAAGCCTATAAGCTTTTCGATGATACGATCGAGCTTTACCTGCATCAGCAGGGCATCAAGCCGTCCAACCGTCTGTTCGAACTGATCGACCGTCTGGGGAAACAGTTCGAGCATTCTTCCGGTTCGCTCAACGAGATACAGGATCATCTCAAGGAAGATGAGGCAAACCGGGGCGGTTATCTGTGTTCCTATCCGGTCTTCCACGGCATCTACCAGGCGGTCTCAAGGATCTCCGAACGAAGCGGGCAGATGATCTATCTGATGCTTTGTACGATCGTGGATACCAAGGGCAACATCCTGGCCAAGAGCGACAAGCTCGATGAGCTCTCTCCCCGTCTGGAAGAGGCGATCCGGACGACCATCCGTCGTTCCGATATCATGAACAAATACAACAAGGGACAGTTCCTGGTCTTACTGATGAATACGACGATGGAGAACTGTCAGATCATTCAGAAGAGGATCGATCAGAAATTTATGATCAACCGGCAAAGGATCTCGGTGCGTTACTATGTCAATCCGCTTTGGTAGGTGAACTATGGAAAAAAGAAGTCAATGTTATTTGGGGATCCCCAATGCGGTCGTGCTTTGTGTGGACCGCATGGATCCGGTGATGGCCGGACGTTATTTCCATCATTATCATGAAGAAGCGATCGGTTTTGAAGGGCTGACGGATCTTCTTTTGCAGCTGGAAGACTTTTACGATGATCTGCGTTTCCCTTTCCCGGGAAACAACGAACGGCATTTTTTTGAAAAAGAGGTGACTTATATGGAAAAAGAAATGACTCGAAAACTGGAAGACGATGAGATGCTGGAGATGCACGGAGATCTCGGGACCTTCATCATCCGCGTGCAGCACCGCCAGAATTCTTCCTGGCAGGGGAGGATCACCTGGGTCGAACAGGATAAGACCCTCTATTTCCGTTCCGTCTGGGAGATGGTGAAGCTCATCGAAGAGGCGATGGACGATCATAAGGAAGAGGTCGCGGACGATCCTTCCTGGAAAGAATAAGAGATAAGAAAAGCCCCCGCTCCCGGGGGCAATTCTTTTTTTGATTATTTAAGGGGATAAATATATACGATACAACTAATTATAGGGGGCTAGTATCGGCAAGGCCTCACTTCCTTGCAACTACATAGTACAAAAAATCTATATCAGGAATTTGTGTGAATTATGTTAAATTATGTTAAATGAGGATCCGTTGGAAGGATGTTCCGGAACATAAGGAAAAGCAGTGATCGAAAGATCGCTTTTTTTGTGCAAAAAAGTCTTGTTCACGATTTCATCATAGGCCGGAAGCATAAAAAAATCTATAAAATAATGCAAAAAACCCTTCATATGTCATTTTTTAGACAGATTTTTATATAGAGAAGAAAATATTATACGGGTGTAGGGAGGAAACAAGAATGAAAAAGACATTCAACAACTTGTTCACATTAATCATCAGCGCTTTATTAGTCATCAATATGATCCCCGGAAATGTTTTCGCGGAGGAAGAAGATAACCAGTTACCGGCCGAAGTTCCGGTTGAAGTCACGCAAGAGAACGTACAGGAAGAAGTAAGCGAACCTGTCGTCCAGATCGAAGAGGACAAAGAAGAGACTCCGGCTTTGACTGAAGAGAAGAAAGAGGAAGTCAAAGAAGAGAATAAGGAAGAAAACAAAGAAGCGGTCCAGATCGAAGAAGCTCCGCTCATGATGAGCGTCTCCATGGAAGCCATGGGTTCCATGGCTGAAGCGGTCGAAGAAACTGCCGTGAAGCAGGAAAAGATCAAGATCACCGTCAACTTCGTCGATATCATGACCACCAGCGGCACGACCAAGACCGGCACAGCTTCCTCGACACTTTCCAAGAGCGTATCGAGCTGGAGGATCCTGGCTGCCAAGTTCAAGAATCAGATCCCTTCCACGGACTTCTCCGTCCAGGGGACAAAATATCACTTCACCGGTGAATGGGCTTACGAAGACGGTTCGATCGTCTCCATCCCGATGGAATTCAAGTATGACGATTTCAACGAAGATACGACCATCAATATCCATCCGATCTATGAGATCACGGAAGCAGCCCGCCTGAACTTCTACAAGATCGACAATATCTCTTATGGTTCCGGTTCCTGGGCAAACACCGCCGGCACCTTCACCACGTACACCAACACTTTGAAAGCTCCGTCCGCCAAGGCACACTATCAGTTCCTTTACTGGCAGGATGAAGAGACAGGCAAGATCTATAATGCCGGAGACAAATTCTCCATCAAGGCAAGCGATATCGGCGACGGCAACACCAAAGATGTCAGACTCTATGCGATGTGGCAGCCTTCGCTGACTCTCAGATACCATGACCTCAACGGCAAGGTCACAAGCACGAAGGAAGCATTCGAAAGCCTCAGCGTCTACGCTCAGAGTGCTGCATCGGTAAGCGGCTACACCTTCAAAGGCTGGAGCCTGACTCCGAACGGTGCAGTCTTAGGAAGCGATGCGAGCTATTCGATCCCTTCGATCACACACGAAAAAGTCGAGCAGATGATCGTCGATCTCTATCCGGTCTACTCCACATCTTATGAAGTCGAGCACTACATCGAAGGACTGGACGGAAACTACACATTGAAAGATCACGAAAGAATTGAAGACGTCGCATTGAACGCAAGCGTCAGCGCAGAAGTCAGATCTTACGAAGGCTTCAGCTTCGCAAGCGGAAACACGAACGGCACCGCAAAAGCAGGTCTCGTCTTCAAACTCTATTACAGCAGAAACAGTTACACGGTCTCTTACGAGTACGGCAATGTCCCGGCAAACGCCCTGGTGCTTCCTGAAAGCAAGACGTACCGCTACGAAGAAGCAGTGAAGATCTCCGCTGTGCCGGCCGCCGAGGGCTACAGTTTCCTGGGCTGGGACAAAGAAGACTTCACGATGCCGGCACACGACGTGACCGTCACAGGCAGCTTTGCCATCAACAGCTACAAAGTCAATTACGAATACGAGAACGCTCCGGAGAATGCACCTGCACTTCCGGAAATGAAAGAATACGAATACAGATCCGATGTCAAAGTTGCAGAAGCAGCTCAGCTGGAAGGCTACACCTTCTCCGGCTGGGACAAGGAAGACTTCACGATGCCGGCAGAAGACGTCGTCATCAAAGGCTCCTATGAGATCAACCGCTACAGCGTGAGATTCCTCAACGACGACGGCAGTCTCCTGGAACTGGATGAAGAAGTCGCATACGGAACGATGGCTTCCTACGACGGCAGCACACCGGTCAAGAAGTCCGACGGCATCTACACTTACACATTCGCGGGCTGGTCTGAAGAACTCAAAGAAGTCAAGGAAGACCAGGTATATACCGCAAGATTCAAAGCAGAACTTATCCCGGTCGTGACCGAAGAGATCCCAGAAGGCGGAGAGCCTCAGGCACCTTCCTCTCCTATCAACATCGATGTTCCGGAAGAACCGGAAATCGAGATCGCCGAGACTCTCTCTCCTCTGGCTGAACCGGAAACGACTGTTGAAGAACAGCAGATCATCGCCGAAGTCATGATCGATGAAGAAAGCGTACCGCAGGCACAGTTCAAGACCTGGGCGCTCTACAACCTCATCGCCATGATCGTCACTGTCCTCACCGGCTTATTCATGGTCCTCAGCTTCTTCAGAAACAACAAAGAAGAAGAGGAACAGGAAGAAGAGAATAACGAAGAACAGGAAAAGACAGGCCGCAGATACTCCAAGTTCCTGGGTCTGATCCCGATGATCGCTTCCATCATCGCATTCATCCTCACCGAAGATATGCGCAACCTGATGGTCTTAAAAGACAGATTCACGATCCCGATGATCGTCATAGCATTGTTCGAACTGGTCCTGGCGGTCATCACGAGAAACAGGAAAAAAGAAGAAAAGGAGGAAGAGGAAGAGCTTCTGTTGATCGAAGCTTAAAATGGAAAAAACCGAAAGAATAAAAGATGGTCGTCAAGATCATCTTTTATTTTGTATTTGAATCGACTATAATGGTCTCATTGACGCAGAAGCGAAAAGGTAACACGAAATGAAAGTCAAAAACGCACTCCGGCTCATCGCGGTCGGTTTTATCTTCACTCTGATCAACATCAATGTCACGTTCAACGGAACGCAGGTGAATTTCATGCCGGATTTCATCGGCTGGATCCTGATCGGGGTCGCCTGTGGGATGATGAAAGGCTATACTTCGAAGAATCCGTTTTATGTGGGCGGCGCGATCCTGCTGGGGCTTTGCGATGCGGCGGTCATGGTCATCGAACTGCTGCGGCCGAAGCTTGACATCGCCATGTACAAGACAGGCATCTCACTGTTCTCGATCTTCTACATCTTCCTGCTTCTCGGCAAGATCTATAAGATCGGAAAAGACATGAACTACAACGATGTCGCATCGATCAGGATCTTGAAGTATGTCTACCTGATCGTCTATATCATCTTCCAGTCGGCGACGCTGGCCGGCAATTATCTGCCGATGAATATCCTGGCGATCGTCTTCTCGATCAGCGGCATCGCCGCCTTGATCACGGCAGTCGCAACGGCCTTCGTCTTAGTGAAGATGTCGGTCATGATCGGCGAGGAATGAATACGGACCGGAGTTCTCCGGTTTTTCTTTTGTCTTCGGCCATAATATAATGAGTACATAAAGATACAGAAGATCATTTGTCGTAAGCATTTCTCTTTTTTTGACGGAGGTAAGATCTCATGAAAAAGGTACGGATACTTGTTTTGTGTTTTCTGTTTTTCTTGTCTTTGATCGGATGTACGAAAAAGGAAGAAGAAAAACCGAGCTATGATATCGCCGGCAGGACCTACTACGACACTTCGGATCTGCATAAGACACATTCCAGAGTCTGGTTCGGCAAGGACGGTTCTTTCGTTTTGACGGATGAGTTCAAGGAAGGCTACGATGAGGTGAGCGGCTCTTATGAAGTGAAGGAAGATGTCATCACACTGAATGTTGATAGTTCGGACAAATACAAGAAGATCCTGTTTGAGTATAAGAATGAAGAAAACATCGTTCTGCGTACGAGCCTGACGGGTTCGAAGAACGATGCGTTATATTCGGTCCATGAACCGGAAGTGCAGATCGAGGAAAACACGGTACAGATACAGACCGCAGGTTATAAGACGTATTACAATGCGTCGCAGAAAAAGGGCGTATCGTATCTGATCTTATATGATGACGGGTCCTTCACTCTGAATGAGACCAGCGGCAGCGAGACCGTTACGGTCAAAGGCCTCTATGGCAAGGAGGGGGATGTCTACATGTTCTCCAACTTCGATAGTTTCAAGGGCGGTGACGGTTCCCTCATCAGCAACTTCGAGTTCCGGATCATGAATGAGGATGCGCTGATCCTGCAGGAAGCGCTCTGTGATTCTTCCGCCTACGATGTCTTCAGTACCGACGGGACGGTCCCGGTCACTGCCGCCACGGAAGAAGATCCGTTCAAAGACGTCTTCAAGACGACGACCTGGACCCACGAAGAGATGGACGGTATCCTGAAACAATATCTGCCTTCCATCACCATCGCTACGGACTATTCGTTCAAGTTCGTCGAGAACTGTTATGCGGGCATGGGCGAATATACCGGCTATTGTCAGAAGACGGAGGAAGGCTGGGCGTGCGATGTCCTGGATGCCTCCAAGATGCAGGGCTTCAAAGGGGATGAGGTCAAGACGATCGTCTTTGAGGAAGACAAGGACGGCGATCTGATCTTAAAGACCGAGCTGTGCATGTCGATGCCGGGAGAAGTCTTCAAGAAGTAGAGCACAAAAAAAGAGGCCTGAGCCTCTTAGTAAGTCAAGGAAGTATTGCGTTCAAAGGCGGTCTGTTCACCGAAGGTGTAGCGGCCGTCTTTTTTGATGAGCTCCGGGACATCGATCGGCAATTTCCCTTTCGGTGCCTGTTGGCCGTAGATCACATACATCGCCGCGACGAGGTTGGGCGGGAAGCTTTGATCGGTCGGATGGGCAGTATCGATCGCTGAGGACAGTCCGGCAGCGTAGTAGCAGGCCAGCAGGGCATCGGCATCGTAGCGGGGCAGATCGTAGGGCAGCTGCGAAGACAAAAGGATCGTTTTGATGCCTTTGGCTTTGCAGTGGTCCAGGCAAAGATCGGCGATGTCGGCTTGACTGCCGTTGAGATCGGCTTCTTCATAGCAGGCGGAGACCAGGATGAGCTTGTCGATGTTTTTGAACAAGGGTTTGATGTGGTCATTGAAGTCTTTTTTATTCGTATCGCTGCCGTAGGTGTAGATGGACAGATCGTTTTTCTTATTCAGGAGGCCTTCGTTGAACAAGAGCGTCTTTGCGTAACTGACCGAACGGTTCTGTGAGGCGTAGGGAACTAAGACCAGCGTTTTTTCGTTCTTTTTGACCGGTAAGGCGCCATCGTTTTTGATGAGGGTGATCGCGTCTTTGGCGATCTGCATCTCGGTCTGATGATGTTGCGCCGAGCCGACATCAAAGCTGTCATTGTTTTCTTTTTGATCGAAGAGACCGCGTTCCGTTTTCAGCATGAGGATGCGCCGTAATGACTCATCGATCCGCTCTTGTGAGACGATGCCTTCTTCGACGAGGTCGCAGATGGCAGTGACCGTATTGCGCAGTTCCATGTAATACCAGGAGACACTTTTTTTCTCGTTCACCGGGACCAGCAGCATGTCCGCTCCGGCATTGATCGCATAGGCCAGCATTTCTTTCTTACGGAAGAATTTAGCGATCGCATCCATCGACAGGGCATCGGTGACGACCACTTTGTCAAAGCCCAGTTCGTTCCGTAAGACGTCGGTGATGAGGGTACGGGAGAGCGTTGCCGGAAGGCAGATGCCTCTGTGGCTTTCTTTTTCGATCTCGGGAAACTGGATGTGGGCGGTCATGATCATGTCACAGCCCGCGTCGATCCCGGCTTGGAAAGGAAGCAGTTCGTATTCCCGCAGCTCATCGAGGGTCTTATGGACGGCCGGCAGGCTCGAGTGGGAATCCGTATCGGTCTCCCCGTGTCCCGGGAAGTGCTTGAGGCAGGAGATCACGCCTTCTTGATGGAGGGCTTCGATGTAGGACGGGACATAGTTTTTGATCTTGTTTGGATCGTCGGAAAACGAACGGACACCGATGACCGGATTGTATGGATTGGAATTGAGGTCGACGACCGGCGCGAAGCTGACGTTGATGTGCAGATCCTGTAATTCATCGCCGATGAGCGAAGCATAGGCAGATACGTCTTTAAGATCGTCGGTGGCTGCCAGGGCCATGTTTCCGCACATGTAGCTGCCAAACGGGATCCTGCGGACGCCGCCGCCTTCCTGGTCGGCGCAGATCAGCAAGGGCAGATGGCCGTTTTCTTTGTTGATCCGGATGAGATCTTCGGTCAGCTTGAGGGTCTGTTCCGGTGAGCTGATGTTTTCAGAGAACAGGATGATGCCGCCGAAGCCGGTCGAGGAGAGCAGTTCGATCTCTTTTTCGCCGATCTGCAGCAGCGGATCGTAGTTGTCTTCCGAGACATAGCGGGAATAACGCAGCGACGGGATGAGCAGCTGTGCCGCTTTCTGCGGCAGCGTCAAAGAATCGATGATCTGACCGATCTCGTCTTTTTCTTCGCTCTTGCAGGAAACTAAGGCCATACACATCATGAGGATCAGCAGGAAGGAAAGAAGCTTCTTCATGATTTCATTGTAAGCTAAAAAAATGAAGGATTAGATCCTTCATTTGTTGTAGACACAGTTTCCGCTTAACCAGGTGGAGAGGACCGGGATCTTATGGATGTCTTCCGGATCGATCTTGAAAGGATCTTCCTGTAAAACGGTGAAGTCGGCCAGATAGCCTTTCTTGATGCGTCCTTTGAAGGATTCTTCAAAGCTGGCCACGGCGGATTCGATCGTGAAGGAGTCGATGGCTTCTTTCACGCTGAAGGCTTGATCGATCAGATAAGGTCCGGTCCCGTCGATCGAGGTGCGGGTCACGGCACATTCAATGCCGCGCAGGGCATCGGGCAGTTCGACCGGTGCATCCGAGCCGTTGGAGACGCTGAGCCCGTGATCTTTGAGGGTCTTCCAGGAATAGCTCGTGGAGGCCAGGTCTTTGCCGACACGTTGTTCGACGATGTGGTTGTCGTAGTCCAGAAATATGGATTGGGCATAGATGTGGGTCTTCAGGGCGATCATCCGCTCAAGCTGGTCCTTCCGGCTGATCTGACAGTGGACGATGCCGTGGCGGTGATCTTCCCGCGGACATTCTTTCAATGCCTTATCGATGGCGTTGAGGACTTTGTCGAGGCAGGCGTCGCCGATCGCATGGACAGCGACGGACATCCTGTGGCGGTTGGCATAGGAGATCATCTCGTTGAACTGTTCGTCAGTGAATAAGGAGAAACCGCAGGTCGAAGGATCGTCGGCGTAAGGCCTTGACAGGTGGGCTGTGCGGCCGCCCAGGGATCCGTCACCCAGCAGTTTCAAGGGTCCGATCTTGAAGTATTCGTCGCCGGTACCGGTGAGATTTCCGGCTTCGACGAAGCGGGAGAATTCTTGAAGATCGGTGAAGTTGGACTGTTCAAAGATGCGGACGGAGAGCTTTCCTTCTTGAGCGAGCTCTTTGAAGGCTTCGTTAACCGTTTCAAAAGGGATCTCGCGGAAGACGCAGTAGTCGTCGGACTGGCAGGAGGTGATACCGTAGCTGTTGAGCGCGGCGGCACCGGCCAGGATCATCTGTTTGAGTTCTTCCTTGTCCGGCAGGGGGATATAGGGTTCGATGAGGTCCATGGCGTTGTCGTAGAGGAGGCCTTTTTCATAGTCGATGGCTCCGCCTAAAGGAGCGATCGTATCTTTATTTATGTTTGCGATCTCTAAGACTTTGGAGTTGACGGCGCAGCAGTGCCCGCAAGCCCGCGTCAGCATGATGGGCAGATCTGCCGAGAGTTCGTCCAGATCGGTCTTTTGGGGCATCCGGCTGACATCGGTAAAATAATCCTGGTTCCAGCCGCGGCCGCGGATCCAGCTGCCCGGACGGAAGTCATTTTCTTTGATGAATTCCTTCATATAGGTCATCATCTCGGAGAGCGATCCGGTGTGTTCGTTGAGTTTCGCCATACGTAGGGACTGGCCGAAATTGAGCAGGTGCATATGGGAATCGTTGAAGCCGGCGCAGACGAAGGCGCCTTGCAGGTCGATCGTTTCGCAGTCCTGCATATCGGCGGGCTCATCGTAAAAGACGTTGGTGAAGTGTCCGTTTTCGACAGTGAAGGCTTTCGCAAATCCTTCGCCGGTATAGATGTTTGCGTTATGAAAGAATTTCTTCATAGTTGGTCTCCTGTATCAAATCTATCATACATGAAAAACCATTTGAAAATTGTTTCATGATCTGTAAAACGATTACATTTTTTGTTGACACTGATTTTCAATTGGATTAACATAATAGATATTACAAGGAGAGATACTATGAAAAAATTATTATCTTTACTGATGATACTGTTGCTCCTGGTCGGATGCTCCGGCGGCAACGGCGGCGGCGGCGAAGGCGGCGGCAATGAAGGTGCTGCTTTACGTACAGTCACCGTTCAGGCTCCGACGCCGATCATTTCCATGGACCACCATATCGCTACCGATGGAACTTCCTTCATCGCTGCTACGATGTGCATTTCCGGTCTGATGGAACTGGATGAGAACGGTAATCCGCTTCCTGATATGGCTGAATCTTACGATCTCAGCGATGATGGTCTGACTTACACATTCCATCTGCGTGATGCGCAGTGGTCGAACGGCGATCCTGTCACAGCTCACGACTTCGTCTACGGCTGGAACAGACTGGTCGATCCTGACACTGCATCGGATTACAGCTGGATGCTGGAAACAGCTTCCGTAGAATCCTATGAAGCAGTCGACGACAAGACATTCGTTGTCAAGCTCGCTACTCCTTCTGGCTTCTTCGTAGCTCTGACTGCATTCCCGTCATTTTTCCCGATGAACCAGAAGTTCGTTGAGGAGAAGGGTGATCAGTATTCTCTGACAGTGAACGATCTGCTTTACAACGGACCTTACACCATGACTTCATGGACTTCCGGCTATTCTTTCGAATTCGAACTGAATCCGACTTACTGGAATGCCGAAAAGTACAAGAACGAATATGCTGAGAAGGTCGTGTTCCGTGAGATCACCGATACGCAGACCGCTCTGATGGAATATGAAAGCGGCAACCTCGACAACGTCACATTGTCAGGTGAGCAGGTCGATGCCAACAAGGATGTCGAAGGCTTCGTCAACAGACTTGCCGGTTACATGTACTATCTGTCCATCAACATGGGCAACAACGTCCACAACCGTACAGGTGCTGCCGACATGGCTAACGCAAATGTCAGACAGGCTATGCTGTATGCGATCGACAGAGAAGACATCGCCAGAGTTCTGAACGACGGTTCCGTCGCAGCCGGCGGTATCATTCCGATCGGTCTGGCTTCCAATCCTTCAACAGGCAAGGATTACCGCGATGATGCAGGCCAGGTCGTAGCTTATGATCCTGATCTGGCAAAAGAATTCTATAAGAAGGCTGTCGATGAACTGGGTCATGAAGTTACATTCGAACTCTTATACGGTACGGATGAAGGCGACTCCATCATCAAAGCTGCTGAGCGTGTTCAGTTCTATCTTGAACAGGCAGGCTTCAAAGTCAACCTCAACGGCAAGCCGAAGAAGGAAAGACTCGACCTCGCAGGTAATGCAAACAACCACGATTACGATGTCATGCTGACTCGTTGGGGCCCGGACTACGGCGATCCTCAGACTTACATGGATCTGTTCGTTTCCACCAACACTTCCAACAACGACGGCGGTTACAATTCCGGTGAATATGACGGCTTAGTCGGTGATGCGGAAAAAGGTGCCGGTGCGACCGATGCCGATGTCAGATGGAAAGACTTCCTTGATGCCGAGATCCAGCTGGTCAAGACCGATGCTGCTGTCGTACCTGTATTCCAGGCCGGCGGCGCTATGATCATCAGCCCGAGCGTTTCCGGTATCGAATTCCACTCGGCTGCAGTTGACAGCTACCGTCATATCGTAGTCAATAAATAAAGACTGATATTTAAGCATTATGAAACTTTAGAGCGATTGAGTCGAGCTTGATCGCTCTATTGTTTTATGAAAGGAGCGTGTATATGAAGAAATACATTATGAAAAGAGTTATGATCTCGGTCGCAACTCTTTTGGTGATCATCCTGGTTCTGTTTCTATTGATGGACCTGATGCCGGGTACACCTTTTAATGATGAAAAACTGACGGAAGCGCAACTGGCTCTGCTTTATCAGAAATACGGTCTTGATAAACCGCTGCTGGTTCGCTTTTTCCTTTATCTGAAAAACATGTTGACGGGAGACCTCGGCGTTTCTTATGCGATCAATAAGAACTTTGCGATTTCAGACATGATTAAAGGGCGTTTGGGCATTTCACTGGCGGTCGGTGCCATGGCGATGATCTTCGGTACGATCTTAGGTCTGATCCTGGGCATCCTGGCGGCGCTCAACCACAATACCTGGATCGATAACCTGTGTTCCGTCATTTCGGTCGTCGGTGTCAGTGTTCCTTCCTACGTATGCGCGCTTCTTTTGTGTTACTACGTCGCTTACAAACTGAAATTGCTGCCGATCCTCTACAATCAGACGATGCCGTTCAAGTCGCTGATCCTGCCGGCTCTGGCTCTGTCCGTCTCGCCGACGGCAAACATCGCCAGATTCACCAGATCGGAAATGCTGGATGTCCTGAATTCCGACTATATCCTGCTGGTGCAGTCCAAAGGCGTCAAGCAGTACCGCATGATCATCCGTCATGCCTTAAGGAACACTCTGATCCCGATCATCACGGTCATGGGTCCGCTGCTGGTCAACCTGCTGACGGGTTCTTCCGTCATCGAGAGGATCTTCGGTATCCCGGGCATCGGTCTGCTGATGATCAGCGGTATACAGCAGAACGACTATAACGTCACGATCGCCTGTTCGTTCATCTATTCCGTGATGTACATCGCGGTGATGTTGTTCGTCGATATTCTTTACGGTGTGATCGATCCTAGGATCAGGGTCGCAAAGGAGGGCTAATGAGCGAGATCAAGAATCACGAATTCCTTCAGGACGATTTTGAATTTGCCCATGAAGCCGGTGAGAAGCTGATCGATAAGAACTACAAGGCATCTTCCTACTGGAAGGATGTCTGGGGCAACTTCTCCAAAAACAAGGGTGCCCTGATCGGTGCGGTCATCATCTTCATCATCATCCTTCTGGCGATCTTCGGCCCGAGTATGAATCCGCATACCTACAAGTCGATCAACCTGGGTCACGAGTGCATCGTTCCGAGGATCCCCGGTCTGGAAAAGATCGGTATCGCCAAGGGTTATTTCAAGGGAAATGACCAGTATGCGGCGAAAGGCATCAAGGACATTTATTACTGGTTCGGCACGGATACGCAGGGCAGAGATATCTTTACCCGTGTCTGGGCAGGTGCCAGAGTTTCGCTGATCATCGCGTTTGCGGCGGTATTGGTCGATATCTTCATCGGCATGGTCTACGGTCTGGTCTCCGGTTTCATCGGCGGCAGAACGGATATAATCCTTCAGCGTATCGCCGAGATCCTCAACGGCATCCCGACGCTGGTCGTCGTCACCCTGCTGGGTCTCGTGCTGAAGCCGGGCATCTCCTCCATCATCTTCTCGCTGGTCTTAACGGGATGGATCGGTATGGAGCGTATCGCCAGGGCACAGGTACTGAAGGTCAAGGAACAGGAATACATCCTGGCTTCCACGACGCTCGGTGCTTCCAAATTCAGACTGATCTTCAAGGAAGTCCTGCCGAACATCTTCGGACAGGTCATCATCACTTCGATGTTCTCCATCCCGAGTGCGATCTTCCTTGAGGCGTATCTGTCCTTCCTGGGACTGGGCGTGCCGGCTCCGCTGGCTTCCCTGGGATCTCTGGTGTCCGACGGATACAAATCCATGACGACATATTCATATATCCTGATCATCCCGGTGGTCGTACTGGGTATTCTGATGCTTTGTTTCAACTTGTTTGCGGACGGACTCAGAGATGCCTTCGATCCGAAGATGCTGAATAAGTAGGTGACAGTATGGCAAAATTCAAAAGAGATAAAAACGAACGTGTCCTGTCCATCAGAGACCTGAACATCTCCTTCAAGACCAACTTCGGTGTCGTCCGCGCCATCCGCGGCGTCCGTCTGGATCTGTTCCAGGGCGAGACGGTCGCGATCGTCGGCGAATCGGGATCCGGCAAGTCGGTCACCGTCAAGACGATGATGGGCATCCTGGACTCCAACGGCACCATCGAATCGGGTTCCATCAAATACCGCTGCTTCGATAAGGACGGGCAGCTGCAGGAATTCGATCTGGCCAAGATGCCGCAGAAAGAGATCCGTTACAAGCTCTGCGGCAAGCACATCGCCATGGTCTTCCAGGATCCGATGACTTCTTTGGATCCGACCATGCCGATCGGCAAGCAGATCATGGAACCGATGATCGAACACGGTTATGCGACAAAGGAAGAAGCCGCAAAACGCGCTTTGGAACTGCTCGATGAAGTCGGCATTTCCGAACCGGATAAAACATTCAGACAATATCCGCATGAACTCTCCGGCGGTATGCGCCAGAGAGTGGTCATCGCGATCGCTCTGGCCTGCGATCCGGATATCCTGATCTGTGATGAGCCGACGACGGCTCTGGATGTCACCATCCAGGCCAAGATCCTCGAAAAGATCAAGGAGATCCAGGTCAAGAAGAACATTTCCGTCATCTATATCACGCACGACCTGGGCGTCGTTGCCAAGGTCGCCGATTATGTTGCCGTCATGTATGCCGGCAGGATCGTCGAAAAAGGCAACATCAACGAAGTCTTCTACGATCCGCGTCATCCGTACACTTGGGGCTTATTGAGCTCCATGCCGGATGTCGATACCGATTCCGAAAGATTGTTTGCGATCCCGGGTTCTCCGCCGAACCTCATGGAAGAGGTCATCGGTGACGCCTTTGCGCCGAGGAACCCGTACGCCTTAAAGATCGACTACCGTGAAGAACCGCCGATGTTCGACGTGGGCGGTCAGCACCGTGTCGCGTCATGGCTCTGCGATCCGCATGCACCGAAAGTTGAACTGCCGGAAGATCTGAAAGTCAGGATCGCCAAGATGAAGAAGGAGGCCGGTATCAATGACTGAGACTAGAAAACCTTTGCTTCATGTGGAAGACCTCAAACAGTATTTCCGCATCAGCCGCCGGCAAGTCACCAAAGCGGTCGATGGCATCAGCTTCGATATCTACGAAGGCGAGACCTACGGTCTGGTCGGCGAATCCGGTTCGGGCAAATCCACGACCGGACGAGCCATCATCCGCCTTTACGATCCGACGGGCGGCAAGATCATCTTTGACGGTCATGACATCTCCGGCAGGCTCAATAAGGAAGATGCTTCCTACCTGCGCACTAACATGGCCATGATCTTCCAGGATCCGATGGCATGTCTCAACCCCCGCAAGAAGGTCAAAGAGATCATTGCGGAAGGTCTGGAGATCCACCATCTGTGCAATTCGCAGGAAGAGATCGACGAAAAGGTCAACAATATCCTGGACAAGGTCGGTCTTTCCAGAGAACAGGCAACGAGATTCCCGCATCAGTTCTCAGGCGGTCAGCGGCAGCGTGTCGGCATCGCCCGGGCCCTGGTCATGAATCCGAAACTGGTCATCGCCGATGAATGTATCTCGGCGCTGGATGTCTCCATCCAGGCGCAGGTCGTCAACCTGATGAAGGACTTGCAGGATGAGCTGGGTACGACGTATCTGTTCATCGCGCACGACCTGTCGATGGTCAAGTACATCTCCGACCGCATCGGCGTCATGCATCTGGGCCATATCGTCGAGACCGGCACGACCGATGAGATCTTCGAAAATCCGATCCATCCGTATACCAAGTCGCTGTTATCGGCCATCCCGCATCCCAATCCGATCGTTGAGAAGAAGCGTATCGCTCTGACCTACAACAAGGACGAGATGGGCGTCGATTATACGGCCGGTCACGAACACATCCTGAGCGAGACCCACAAGGTCCTGGCGACAGATGAAGAGTTCGAGAAGTGGACGAAGAGTGAAGCATAAGAACTCATCAAAACTCTTACGGGCAGGTCCTGTCTGTAAGAGTTTTTTATTTTGAGCAGACGGATTCAACGAAAACTTTGTAGGGTGTATACTGCAGAAGTGGGGGTAAGAGATCATGAAAAAGAATGTATGCGTCATCACCGGCGGCGGTTCGGGCATGGGCTTAGAAGCGGCCAAATTTATGCCGAAGGACAAGATCATCGTCGTTGCCGGAAGGACGGTCAAGAAACTTGAAAAGGCCGTGGAAGAACTCAAGAGTCTGGGCTATGAAGCCTACGGGCACGCGGTGGATACGGGAGACCGGGAAAGCGTCCGGCAGCTGGCGGAATATGCGGCTTCTCTGGGTGAGATCAAAAACGTCATCAATGCCGCAGGCATGTCACCGGCCCAGACGGACGGAAAGACCTTGCTGAGGATCAATGCCCTGGGTACGGTCTATGTCAACGAGGAATTCTCCAAACTTATGAACAAGGGAAGCGTCATCGTCGATGTCTCTTCCAATTCCGCGTATTCACTTCCTTCGTTCATCATTCCCAAGAAGGCTTATCCTTTGGCGGAAACGGACGAAGAGGTGTTCATGGAAAAGATCCTGAAGCGGGCAAATCTCGCCAAAGGCGATTATCAGAGAGCCGGTTTCGCTTATGCGATGTCCAAGAACTTCGTTTGCTGGTATGCCAAGAAGTGTGCCTTTGAATACGGAAAGAAAGGTATCCGTGTCGTCTCGCTTTCGCCGGGTCTGATCGCTACCGATATGGGCAATGCGGAAAAGGAGAACGGCGGCTATCTGATCGGCTTTTCTGCCGAAGAGCGGATGGGAACACCGGAAGAGCTTGGCTATGCCCTGGCGACCGTTGCCGATGAGAGGAACGGCTACCTGGCCGGTGTCGATATCCTGTGCGACGGCGGCAGCACCAACGGTCAGAAAGAATTCAAGAAATAAAGAGACTTAGGGATAAGACGTCTTCCAAGATCGATGGGAGACGTCTTTTTTTTGTTAGAATAGGAGTATGAGAAACAAGGATATGACTCTCGCCTATGTGCTGCTGCAGTCGTCGTACTGGATGAGTTTTTGCGTCTGCGTCTGTTTTGCGGTCATCTACCTGCAGGGGATCGGTTTTTCCAATACGAAGCTGGGTATCCTTTCCGCTCTGGGCAATCTGATCGGAATGATCTTAGGTCCTTATCTGGCCGGTCTGACGGACAAGGATGAAAGATGGCCGGCGCTGAAACTGATGCCTTATATGCTTGTGTTACAGACGCTCAGCTGTGCGGCGTTATTGGCCGTGATGAAGGATCAGACCTTGAGTTTTATCTTCTATGTCTTGTACATGAGCTTCTGTGTTTCATTCAATACCCTGGTCCTGAAGGTCTATTCGGATATCTCCTATGCGCAGATGAAGACGGATTATTCGCTCGCCCGGGGATTGGGTTCGCTTTCTTTCGTCATCGTCTCCGCGGTCCTGGGCGTCCTGATCGAAAAGACGTCCGTCCGGGCTGTGCCGGTGGCGGGGCTCATCCTGTGTGTCTATCAGTATATCGCATATCGGCTCACGAAGAAGCAGATGCCGGAAATCCGCTACGCGGCAAGCGAGAAACAAAGTGTCTCCATGGGAGAGTTCATCCGGGAGAACGGAAGTTTCTTTCTGATGCTGTGCGGGACGGCGCTCTTGTTCTTTTCACACAACAACATCACCGGTTTTCTGATCAATGTCGTCCGCAATGCCGGCGGCGATGCCGGAACAGCCGGTTTTTTGAATTCGTTCATGGCGGTCATGGAACTGCCGTTCATGTTTTTCTATACGAAGCTCTTCGGAAGGATGGATCAGAAGAAGATATTGGCAGCTTCATTCCTTTTCTTCAGCATCAAGGAGCTGTGTTTTGCCCTGGCGGGATCCTTGCGCGGACTCTATCTTTCCTTCCTGTTCCAGGGACCGTCCTTTGCCTTGTATTCGGCGGCCATCGTCCCGTATGTGGAAATGACGGTCGGCCACCAGGACTCGGGCAAGGCACAGAGCCTGGCGTATACGATGACGACCCTGGGTTCGGTATTGTCGAGCGTCTTTGCCGGAAGGCTCTATGATCTTCTGTCGGTGTCTTCGACGCTGTGGATCGGTTTCGTTGTTTCCCTTTTCGGAACGCTGATCGCGGTCCTGGCGATGAAAGGAAAGAAGCGATGGACGAAAAACTGAAACAGGTCCAGGAAGCTTTCATCTCGTCTTATGTGAGGAAACAGCGAAGAGAACGCCTTTCCTATGAACTCAACAGCGATAAAAAACGCTATGAAGGACTGGAGCGTTTCTGTCATCAGGCGGAAGATCTTCTGGATCCTTGCAGGATCGTATTGTCCGGGACCGATCTGTTCAAACGGAAGGAGTTCCTCATTTTCATTGAGAAACACAGGAAAGAAGACTGTTTCCTGCTTTCTCCGGATGGGGCGTTCGACCAAAAGGAAGGAAAGCTTGAAGACGTGATGGAAGAGCTGTTTTACTGCATGGATGCCTGCATCCTGATCGGCAAGGATTTCGCCTATGTGAGACAAGAAGCGATGAAGGGCGGTACCCTGCAGTTTTTGCTGAAGCGTCAATGAGAGACTTTCGTCTCTTCTTTTTTATAATGGATGTATGATACTGAATACCGGTTCACGTACGGATATCCCCGCCTTTTATTCGGAATGGTTCATGAAACGGATAAAAGAGGGTTTCGTCATGGCCAGAAATCCCTTCGATCCCAAACGCGTGATCCGCTACGATCTTGATCCGAAGATCATCGACGTACTGGTCTTCTGCACCAAAAATCCGGGGCCGATGCTGGGGCGTCTCGATGAGCTGAAAGACTACCGCATGTACTGGAACGTGACCATCACTCCTTATGGCAAAGAGGTCGAAGAAAGCGTACCGGACAAGCGGGAAGTGCTGAAGTCGTTCCGTGAACTTTCCGAAAAGGTGGGAGTCGACAAGGTCGTCTGGCGTTACGATCCGATCTTTTTGAATGAGCGTTATACTTTGGACTATCACCTCATGATCTTTGAGAAGATGGCGAAGTACCTGCAAGGTTATTGCAACGCGGTCATCATCTCGTTCATCGACCTCTACGAAAAGACAAAACGCAATTTCCCGCAGGTCAAAGAAGTCTCGTACGAAGACCGCTGCAAGATCACGGAAGCCTTCGTCAAGATCGCCGCCAAATACGGCATGATCATCAGACTTTGTCATGAAGATGAGGATCTGGCCCGTTTCGGGGCAGACGTCTCCGGCTGTCTGAGCAAGCAGGTCCTGGAAAAGGCGATCGGGGAAAAACTCAATGTGAAAAGCAGTACCGAGACCAGGGAAGGCTGCGCCTGTCTGCTGGGCAACGATATCGGTGCCTATGATTCCTGCCTGCATTTCTGCCGATACTGTTATGCCAATACGGATCGGCAGCGGGTCATCGAGAACCGGAAGCTTCATGATCCGGATTCGCCGCTGTTGATCGGGAAGATCGAAGAGGGCGATATCATCTCCGTGCATAAAAGCCGTTCGTTCATCGAAGATCAGCTTTCATTGTTTTGAAAAATCGTTTATAATTCCGGTACAGGGATTCGGAAAAATGGCTGATCATCGAGATCTTTTTCCTGCGGAAGAGAAAAGGAGCGTTCTTTTGGCGTCGGGAAACAGAGATGAAGTGTTTTTAAAACTGGAAGAAGCCCTCGTAAAAGATTACGGGGTCTTTTTTACGGAGAGCGTTTCGTTGAAAGAACGGTTGGGACAGAAGAAATGGGACGTACTCATCCTGGATCTCCGGAGGAAGGAAGACAAGCAGCTCATAAAGGAGATCAGGGATCTTCTGTACCGCTTGAGACTGCCGGTCCTCATCGTCTCGCAGGATGTCCATATCGAGGAGCGCTATCATTACCTGGGGGCGGACGGACTTCTGCAGGTCCCGCTTCCTTCTTTTGAGATCGTTTTGGCCAAAGTCAAACGGGCGATGTTATTGAAGGATGCGCTTTTTGTCGGCAAACAGCGTTTGAAGTACGAAAAGGACAGCGGGGAAAAGCGCTTTGCCGAGCGTCTGCTGATGGACTTTGAAAGAGGGATCGAAGAAGAAGAATTCCGGGTCGTCTACCAGCCCAAGTTCAACATCAAGGGTCTTCATCCCGTACTGACGTCCGCCGAGGCACTGGTGCGCTGGGACCACCCGCGTTTGGGCAGGATCGCGCCGTCGCTGTTCATCCCGCTTCTGGAAGAAGCGGATAAGATCTCTCTCCTGGATGCCTATGTCTGGAGAAGAGCGGCTCATCAGATCGCCGAGTGGAAGCAGCGTCTGAAGATCGCGGTACCGGTCTCGGTCAATGTCTCGCGGAAAGACTTGTTGAAGAAAGGGATGACCGATCGTCTGAAGGAGGTCGTGGAAGAAAGCGGGATCTCTTGTGATGAACTGCTGCTGGAGATCACGGAGTCGGCGTATATGGAGGATCCCGTGAAGATCATCGAGATGACAAAAGAGCTGCGCGATCTGGGTTTCCTGATCGAGATGGATGATTTCGGTACCGGCTATTCTTCACTGTCGATGGTCAACCGGCTTTCTATCGATGCGCTGAAGATCGATATGTGTTTCATCAAAGATGCGTTCAGGGAAAAGAAAAAGGATACCGGCATGATCGCGATCATCCTGCAGATCGCGAAGTATCTCGGTGTCCTGAGCATCGCGGAAGGCGTGGAGGATCTGGAACAGATGGAACAGCTGAAGGCACTGGGCTGCGATATCGTGCAGGGTTATTGTTTTTCAAGGCCGGTCAGTGCGAAGGATTTTGAATCGTTCCTGCTTCGAAAAATGATGCTTTTGGAGGCATCGGAGAGAAAAAGAGACAGAAAACGGCAGAAAGTAACTGAAAAAATAATGAAGGATATGTTTTAGGATTTTAAAATCCTATGGTAAAATGTTAGAATAGTAAGAGTAGGTAGGTGGCATAGTACATGGAAAAAAACGACATTAGAGAACAATTGATCGCTAAGATGGAAGAACTTCTTGGCGAAGAGGATGCAGCGACTGCGTTCCTCAGGGCAAAGGACCTCAAGAGAAGGTGGCCTCGCGTCAGAGAAGAAGAAGAATCTTTCTCCGATCTGGAATTGTCCGAAAAATTCAACAAGATGATGGATGAGCTTTCTGAAAAAGCCGGTGATGTCTACATCAATACGGAAGACAGAAAGAACCAGATCATCGCACAGGCAAAAGAGATCCTCGCAAAGAACAATTTCAAAAAGGGTACTGAGCAGATGAAACAGCTGCTTGAAGACTGGAAACATGCCGGTCGTATCAATAAAGAAAAAGACGACGAGCTTTGGAATGAATTCAGCGCCGTCAGAAGCGAGTTCTTCGAGAAGAAGAATGAATACTTCGCAAATCTGAAAGAGACTTTCGCAGCGAACAAGGCGCTCAAGGAAGACCTGATCGCCAAGGCAAAAGAAGTTGCCGGTATCGAGAACATCAAGGAAGCCGGTAACCGTTCCAATGAGCTGATGGAAGAATGGAAGAAAGTCGGCAGCGCCGGACGCAGAGACGATGATGATCTCTGGCAGCAGTTCCTGGCGGAAAGAAAGGCTTTCTTTGAGAGAAGAGATGCCTACTATGATCAGATGAAAGAGACCTATGCCAAGAGAGTAGAAGCCAAGAAAGAGATCATCGCTCAGGCTAAGCTTTATCTGGCAAGAAGCGAATTCACCGATGACGAAGTCAATTCCATCAAGGAGCTCAGAGCGAAGTGGAAAGAAGTCGGCAATGCCGGCAGAGAACATGAGAATGAACTCTGGGAAGAATTCAACGGTATCGTCAACAAGTACTTCGAAAACATGAGGTATTACAAATAGTTCTCAATGAACAAGTCCTCTCTGAAAAGGGAGGACTTTTTTTGTCGTTGAGGCGGAATGAAAAATATGGATTATTTATCGGACTGATCCTATAATATTGATTTGTAAGCTGATTGTTCCTCTATTTAATAGGGAATATTTGTACTTAAGAGGTGTGATATGAAGAACAACAACACGATCATCATCGGTGCCGGCAGGCTCGGCGGAACGATCGCCCGATCGATGAACAAGACGGCGAATATCGTCGTGATCGACCGCAACAAATCCAAGATCGGCCGTCTGGGCGATTTCTCGGGTTTCGTCGAAGTCGGTGATGCGACCGACCGTGCTTTACTGGAAAAAAACGGCATCAAGACCGCCTATCGCTTCATCGCCGTTACGGACGATGATGACACCAACATCTTTCTGGCGGATCTGTGCACGCACATCTATCACGTGCCGCAGGTCTACTGCCGTCTCAAGGATTCCCGCAAGCGCGCTCTGGTCGACGAACGGGTCAACTGCATCTGTCCGTTCGATCTTTCGTTGGAAGAGTTCGAGGAAGCGAAAAAGAAAGAGGTGGATGAATGAAGATCGTGATCGCCGGCGGCTTCCATGAGGCCGATTATATCATTTCCTTATTCAATACCAAGATCAACGACCTGGTCGTCATCAATGAAGATGAAGACGTCTGCCGTTATCTTTCTTCTTCCAATGACATCCCGGTCATGAAGGGCAAGGCCACGAGGGCTTCCGATCTGCGTGAGGCCGGAGCGGAAAACTGTGACATCTTCATCGCCCTGTCGGAAGACGACTATAAGAACTATGTTGCCTGCAAGACGGCAAAGATGCTGCTGGGGGCAAAGCGTTGCATCGCCATGGTCATCAACCCGAAGAACGTTCCGATCTTCAAGGAACTGGGCATCGATATGGCCGTTTCGGCGACTTACCTTCTGGGCGAACAGGTCAGGAATCTGACGTCCATCGAAAACATGGTCAATTCCCTGTCACTGGAAGATGAACACATTTTCATCGCCGAGATCCGCATCTCTTCGGACCTCGCTGTCGTAGGCAAAACGCTGCGTGAGATCAACATCTCCGAACTGGGCACGATCGCTTCGATCACCCGGGACGGCAAGACTTTGATTCCCAACGGTCACAGCGTCATCGAAGACAAAGACAAGGTACTGATCGTTACGACGGTAGAAAACAAAGACAAGATCGTTTCCGTATTCCAGAGGAAAAAGTGATGAAGAAAGATTATTACCGTCTCGTCTTTTTCTACTTGGGCATCTTCTTTATCATGATCGGCGGTATCCAGCTGCTGCCATTGATCGTCCTGCCTTTTTATCCGGAAGAGATCTCCTATGCGTATTGCTTCCTGATCCCCGGGCTGGTGACGATCGCCGTGGGCATCCTGCTGAGGCATAAGCTGAAGGATGTCAAGATCATCCGTCTGGACAAACATTATGACTCGCTGCTGCTGATCCTGATCTGGCTGACGGCCATCCTGATCTCGACGGTCCCCTGGATGTTGAAGGGCGACTACAACTTCACGCAGGCAGCCTTCGAGATGACTTCGGGCTATTCGACGACCGGACTTTCCGTCGTGGATGTCGATCATACGCCGAAGGTCTTCCTGATGTTCCGTTCGATCACGCTGTTCGTCGGCGGTGTCGGCTTCGTGCTGATCATCACTTCGGCGTTCTCGGACAAATACGGGCTGAATCTTTATAATGCGGAAGGTCACAATGACCGTCTGATGCCCAATCTTGCCAAGTCAGCCAGGCTCATCCTGTCCTTCTATTCGGCCTACATCACTTTCGGCACGATCGCTTATATCTTATGCGGCATGCCGGTCTTCGATGCGGTCAATACGGCGATCGCTGCGCTTTCCACCGGCGGTTTCTCCGTCATCGGCGAAAGCATCTACGGCTATCATTCCGTCCCGATCGAACTGGTCACGATCCTGCTGATGATCCTGGGCCAGACCAACTTCATGCTGCATCTGTCGTTCTTTTCGGGAAGGTTCAAGAAATATTTCAACCACTGTGAGACGAAGTTCTTCGGCATCCTTGCCCTGATCTTCGTGACACTGATGACCTTCAATCTTTTACAATCGGGTTATACGGCCAGTTTCTGGGAAAGTCTGAGGATCTCACTGTTCCAGTTCGTGACCTGTATCACGACGACGGGTTTCGTTTCCGTGGGCGACATGAGCCTGCTTCCTCCGGGTTTCATCACCATCATGGTGCTGATGATGTTAGTGGGGGGAGACCAGGAATCGACCGGCGGCGGCATCAAGCAGTACCGTGTCATCGTCGTGCTCAAGGGCATCTATTATTCGATCAAGGAATCGATCCTGAATCCGAACGTCATCACGACCCATCACATCTGGCGGGTCGGCGAACGTTACGATCTTCCCGATGAGGAGGTCCGTTCCACGTCGAGCTACATCCTGTTCTACATCATCCTGTTCTTCTTAGGATCGTTCATCTTCACGATGTACGGCTATTCCTTACAGGATTCGATGTATGAATTCTCTTCCGCCTTATCCACCGTCGGACTGTCGCTCGGCATCACTTGCTACAGTGCACCGAAGCTGATCTTATGGACAGCCATCGTCGGCATGTTCCTGGGGCGTATGGAGATCATGGTCGTCTTCAAGGCGATCCTGCGTGTTCAGAAAGACATTCAGAACAGAGAATATCTGAGATAAATCAAAAGGAGTTCTGCGGAACTCCTTTTTTGCTGCTCAGAAATAGCGGTGTTCATTATTTCTTTGTCTGCTTTGTTTCTTCTTGTACTTGCGCATGTATTCGACGGTCTTGTATAAGGTCTCACCGGCAAAGATCTTTTCGATACTGCCGGAGAAATCGAGACCGTAGCGTTCATCCAGAGGTTTCAGGAATTCACCGAGATCGTCCTCTTTTTGTTCCGTACTAACGGTGTCGGTGAGTGAGAGCTGACGGTCTCCTTGCGTATCGCTGAGATTGTGGATGCCGATGCCCGCTAAACGCAGGGTCTTGTGCGGCACTTTCTCCAGAAGCGCGACGGCTTCTTTATAGATCAAAGAGGCGGAACGGCTGGTTTCGATGACTTTGGAACGGGTGATGCTTTTCATATCGGCATAGGTGATCTTCAGAGTGACGCCCCGTCCGTAGAGGCCGTGGCGCTTTGCCCGGCGTTCCACGCTGACCGATAACAGGCGCAATACGTCCTTGACGAATTCGAGATCGTCGACATCTTCCTGGAATGTAAATTCCCGGGAAATGGATTTGGCATCTTCCGGCTTATAGGGGGTGACTTCGGATTCGTCGATCCCTCTTGCCAGCCGGCTGAGCCAGACGCCTTGTTTGCCTAAGAGGCGGATGACTTTTTCTTCGTTGTCCCGCAGGTCACGGACGGTCAAGATGCCTTCGCTGTGAAGCTTTTCCGCCGTCTTCTTACCGACGGTATATAAGACAGAGACATCACGGTCGCTGACGAGTTTCACGAAGTCTTCCGGTGTCGGGATCGCGAAATAGCCATTGGGCTTTTTTTCTTCCGATGCCGTCTTGGCGGCCGTCTTGGAATAGGCGATGCCGATCGAACAGGTCAGCTGCAGTTCCTTCCAGGTCCGCTCTTTGATGATCCGCGCAAATTGACAGGCTCTGTCAAAAGTGTTGGCCGTTGCGGTGACATCGAGATAGGCTTCGTCCAGAGCCAGGTATTCCGACTTGGCGGCATAAGTGTTCCAGATCTGATGGAGCTGCTCGGAGACGCGTCTGTATTTTTCGTGGTCACCGTGCATGTAGATGCCGTTAGGACATAAGCGGTAGGCTTCCTTGATGTTCATGGCGGAATGTACACCGTATTTCCTTGCTTCATAGCTGCAGGTCGCGACGACGCCCCGTTCATTCGGCAGGGAGCCGATGATCAGCGGTTTTCCCCGCAGGGAGGGATCGTCCCTGGCTTCCACGGATGCATAAAAGGCATCCATATCGACATGGATGATGATCTGAGATGGAGTGAATGTATCGGTCTTGATCTGTTCTCTTGGCGCCGGTTTATTTGTTTCGGTTTTTTTCAGCTGCGTTACCGGCTGCTGCATAACAGATAAGGCTGCCGCTTGTTTCTTTATGGTCTCGAGTGCTGTTTCCTGATCGGGAAAAAGACGGTTCTCCCGTAGCTTCGTCCCGCCGCCGCTCAAAAAGCGGATGGTATAAAAACCGCCCGCGTATTTCAGGACTTCGGCTTTTTCGATGCGGTCGCCTGCGGAGATGATATAGACGGTATCGCCGCTTTTGTACTTGCCTGCCATGTCCTCATTATATCAAGCCGGAAGGACACTTATTCGTACAGCTCATTCCTGAACCTTGACGAACAGGTCACCGGCCTCCGGCGGGAAGTGTCCGCCTTCCAGCTCTTCGACTTTCTTTATATACAAACCTTCCTCGCGGATATCAAAGAAGATCTCGACGCTCTGATCGTAGGGGACCAGGCTGTAGTGTCCATATTCATTCAGCCAGTCTTCATCGTTCATTTCATAGTTGAAGATGAAGCCTTTGAAGTAGCGGTCCGGGTTGAAGAGTTCGAAGTCTCTGTTTTCTTCATCCTTCGGGTCGGAGTAGATATGCAAGGTCCAGTTGTCACAGGCATAGACTTCCGGGGTCCTGCTTTCCACTTCGTTTTCAACGAACGGCGTCACGTTCCTGTCGCTCAGCGGGACATAGCCGGTGCCTTCGATGATCTTCTGCCCGTCATCGCTCAAAAGGAAGTCGAGCATCTGTTGAACATAGGGATCTTCGTTGGACGCCAGATAGGCGCAGACCAGCGGGACGGTCGCCGGATAGCTTCCGGCGGCGATGTTCTCATCGGTCGGCTCGATGCCGTCGATCGAGAGGATCTTCACATCTTTTTCTTCCTGCAGCTGCGTGAGGAAGTAGCGGAAGGTGTAGCCGATCGCTCCTTTCTCGTTGTTGTATTGGGCGACCCTTTTGACGATGTCGCCCATGCCGCCGATGTATTCGAAGGTCTTGGGTTCTTTTAAGGAGACATCGCCCATGAACCATTTCATCATGGCTTGCGAACCGGAATCTTCCGGACGCTGGAAGGCGATGATCTTTTCATTCTTGCCGCCGACTTCCTTCCAGTTGATGATGTTACCATGGTAGATGGCCCGTAACTGATCGCTGGAAAGATCGTCGATCGGATTGTCGGCTTCCGTAAAGAAGACGAAGGCTTCTTTGCCGATGGGCATGCTGAGGATCTGTTCGTGTTTATTGGAGGCCATCTCTCTTTGATGGTCGGAAGGTCTGGCACCGAAGAAAAGGTCGATTTCCTGATTGGTCAGGCGTTCGTAGCCTTGTAAGGTATTGGTGAAGGTCACGATCTTTCCGTTGTTGTAAAGGACTTCCATCTTTTCCTTGTCATAGACGGCCGGTTTCTGATCGCGGGAGGCCTCGGCTTGTTTTATGGCGTCCGTTTCGATCTCGCCGATGTCTTTATAGACTGCCTTGGCGATCGCCGCATAAAGCGGGTAACAGGCTTCCGCGCCGTCCAGGACGGGCATGTTTTCTTCTTCTTCGATCAGAAAAGAAGCTTCATGGCTAAGATGATAAAGTTTTTCGTCATCGTAGACGTGATAGCCCGTGAAGTCCGTCGAAGAGTAGCCGTGCATGTATTGAAAACCGTGTCCCATGTATTTCTCTTTCTGGACCTGCATATGGTGAAAATAAAGCCATCCGCCGGAGATGAGGATGATGAAAAGGATCAGTATCGTCAATAAGACCTTTTTGAATATCTTCATTTTTTTCCTTTCCGATCACAGCTGATCAAAATAAGCTTCGATCTGATCATAGTCGAAGGAGGACATCATCCGTCCGTCATTAGGATCCAGGATCCGGTAATGTTTGGATAAGATGTTCTGCTGGATGCGGTAACCGTTGTTTTCCTTGAGGTCGGTCCACCAGATCTTTCCGCCCATGGTCTTGGGGTAGCTGATGTTTTGTTTTGCGAAAGCCAGGGCCTGGATCATGTCCGAGACTTCGCCGCCGAACTCGTTCTGCAAGACCGTGCTGTGCGAGAAAACGGAAGCCAGAGCCACCGCTTCGCAAAAGCTCAGCATCCTTCTTCCTTTTTCCGTTTCGACCAGGGATTTCTTGGAGATCCCCAGGATCTGCGCCATCTTGTCTTGCGAAAGAGAGGCTTCCGTGCGGACCAGCTTGCATAATGCGGAGATCTTGTTTATAAATTCGTTGCGTTCCATATAGTGTAATATTACACTAATTAGTTTATTTTTACAACATATGAAAAAAACACCGGCGGAACCGGTGTGTTGGTGGATACGATGATCCCTATCCTGCTAAAACAGCCACTTCAGGAATTTGATCAGCAGTCTTAACGGGATCAGGACGAACCAAAAGATGTGCCACAGGATCGCGGCAGTGAATGCGAACATAGATATTGACCTCCTTTAGTATGCGGCTTTGATGATCTTTTCGTTGCAGCGGTTCATGACTTCCAGATAGTAGACCATTTCGGCTTCCGTCATGTCGTCTTCCATCTTTTCCATCTTGTCGGTGTAGTCCGTAAGCTTGGTCATGAAATTCGTATAGTCGATAAGCAGGGAAAGATCGCTTCCGTCGCTGTCCTCGTATTTTTCCATGAAAGCGATGTATTCATCGACAAAGTCTTCATAGGCGTCGATCGCTTCTTTCGTTTCCGGACGGATAAGATCGGAAGAAGGTTCTTCTTTTGTTTCTTCTTCAGGTTCTACCTCTTTGGTATCTTCTTCGGCAGGCTCTTGCGTCTCCGCTTCCAGCAGCTCATCGATGATCGCTTCGTCCTGCCGCTCGGAGATCTTTTCCATGTGGACGTTACCGTCCTGAAACTGCAGGATGAGTTCTCCTTCGCTTAACGGCATCTCCCGGCCTTCGATGATGACCGAGTTTCCGTCAGCGCCGGCTTGCCAGGTCGATCCGTAACGGGAACCGTCGTTGGCGATGTAGATGGAAAGGGTACCGTCTTCCCTGAGGACCAGGATCGCGTCGACCGATCCTTTTTCGCCCATCGCGATGATCTGATCCATGGTGAAGCGCGCGCCGTTGACGGAGACGGCTGCAGTCCTCCAGGTGCCGTAAAGATCGGGCAGCGGGTCATTCACAGCGGCAGGGCTTGCGCTTTCCGTCTTTGTTTCTTCTTTTGTTTCTTCCTTGACTGCCGTTTCTTTCTTTGCCGAACAGCCGGCAAGAAGAAGCAAGACAGCGAGCAGTGTAAACAGTTTTTTCATTCAGTCTTCCTCCCTGGCGATCTTGAGGATCGCTTCTTGATCCAAAGTGTTTCTTTCTATCAGACCGTCGATCTCTTGTGAAAGCTTATGCAGCTTGATGATCTTTTTCTGAAGTTCATCTTTGCCCTCGTTCAGCTTTTCCATGAGCTCTTCCTCGGAACCGTCGATGAAGGTCCCGATCTGACTTACGGTAAAGCCCAGCTTCTGAAAGAAGCGGATCTTGATGATCTTTTTCAGGACCTCTTCTTCATACAGAAGGTGGCCGTATCGGTCCTTGCCGGAAGCCCGGATCAAGCTGTGTTTCTCGTAGCCCTGTATCGCTTTTCGGGAGATGCCGGTCTTTTCTTTGATCTGTCTTAAAGACACTTTTTCGTTCACTTTTTCTTTTCCTCCTAACGATACCCGCTGTTCCCTGGGGACTGTCAAACGGGTATTCATCAAAGGAAAAGAAATTTTCGCGAATGAAAAACTTCAGCGAAGAAGCCGGATCGGGGTATGATGGATCTGGGAAGTAAAAGATATGGTTCTTGATGAAGGAAAGAAAATAATAAAACAGTATGTCGATGAAAGCTTATTGCCTGGTGCTGTCTTTGCCTATGTGACGAAAGAGGACTGCGAGAAGGACTTTTACGGTCACAAAGCCCTGTTTCCCGAGAAGGAAGTTTTGACTTTGGATACCGTCTACGATCTGGCCAGTCTGTCGAAGGTCGTTTCGACGGCGCCGCTGATCTTCAAGCTGATCGAAGAGGGCTGCATCTCTTTGAAGACGAAGGTAAGTTCCGTCCTTGACGATTTTCCATATGAAGACATCACCGTTGAAGACCTGCTGAGCCACACTTCGGGGATCGCCGCCGATGACAAGAACTATAAGAAATGTAAGAACGGTGAGGAACTCTGGGACTTCATGATGAAGGAAGTGGAATGGCCTTGTAAAAGGAAAGAGAAGGTGATCTATTCCTGTTTCGGTTTCATCATCCTGGGAAAGATCATCGAACAGTATAAAAAAGACATCCCTTCCTATTTTGAAGAAGTCATTGCCGGACCGCTGGGAGCTTTGAATATGTTCTATTGCCCCGAAGACCGGGGAAGGAAAAGAGATTGTGCGCCGACGGAAGTCACGGAGGCTCGGGGCATCATCCGGGGCGAAGTCCATGACGGCAAGGCCCATATCCTGAAGGGAAGAGCGGGAAATGCGGGATTGTTTTCCGATATCGACGGACTGGTGAGGTTCACGCAGATGATCCTGAATGACGGGGTCTATGAAGGGAAAAGAGTATTGAAAAGCTCGAGCATCGCTTTATTGAAGAAGCCGTTTACCGTAGGCATGAATGAAGTCAGGACGATCGGCGGCTGGTTCTACGGCGATCCGAACCAGAGCTGCGGCAGTCGGATCAGCGAAGATTCGCTCTATCATACCGGCTTTACCGGGACCTCACTTTACATCGACTGGAAGCGGGACTGCGGCATCATTCTCTTAGCCAATGCCGTCCATCCTTCCAGAGACCACAAGATGGTCGAGATCCGGAAGCTGTTCCATGAGAAGGTCCTGGAAACAGCGGATGGAATGAAGAAGAAGGAATAAGAAAAGGCTTCTTTTGGAAGAATATGATCTTCTAAGAGAAGCCTTTGTTTTGTTTATACGATGTCGACGAGATCAGCGATGATCGTGTTATGCAGATCTTTGTATGGTTTCGGTGCTGCCGAATCGGTGATGATGAAGCCTTTGTCGATCGCGGCGAAGCTGTAGGTGGAGATGACATCGAACTTGCTGGGATCGGCCAGGACATAGCGTTCGCGGCAGTGGTCGTAGGCAATGCGTTTGATCTCGCCTTCCTGCGGATCGGGCGTGGTGAAGCCTTCTTCCATACTGATGCCGTTGCTTCCGAAGAAGCCGATGGTGAAGTTCAGCTGTTCGATGTAGCGGTAGGTGTCGCTGCCCACCAAGGCATCGGTCTTGGCTTTCAGGATGCCGCAGGCCAGATGGACCTCGTGGCCATAGTTGGCTAATATGTGAGCGTGGGAAGCGCAGTTGGTGATGTAGACGGCATGGGTGTTACGCAGGTACGGCAGCATCTCGCCGGTCGTCGTGCCGGCATCGATGTAGACGACGTCGTTGTCTTTGACCAGGGAGGCACCGTAGCGGGCGATGAGCCGTTTGGATCCCGTATTGAGGTCCTGGCGCTGCAGGACAGGTTCGTCTTGTGTGAGGATGTCGTTCAGCGAGATGGCTCCGCCGTGGACTTTCTTCAAGAGTTTGTTTTTATGCAGTTCGTTGAGATCCCGGCGGATCGTCGACTCGGAGGCATTCAAAAGTTTTGCCAGTTCGATCAGGCTGACGCTTTTTCTCTCGTTGGTGATCTCCAGGATCTTTCTTTTTCTTTCTTCATTCAGCATGGTTTATAATTATATTGTAATAACATTTCAAAAAATGTCAAAATCGGTAAAAATAATTCATATAGTGATTGACAATGACAGAATTTGACTGTTATTATAGGGGTGTAGATAGAGTAACTGCGCAAAAACGTTCAAAATCAGTCAAATGTCGGCTGAAAGAACAGGAGGGTAACAAATTGATTTACACGATCACATTCAATCCTTCATTAGACTACATCGTGTCCTGCGATGATTTCCGTCTCGGCGAGACCAACCGCGTTTCCAAGGAGATCATCTTCCCGGGCGGCAAGGGGATCAACGTATCGATCGTTCTGTCAAATTACGGCATGGATACGACGGCGCTCGGTTTCCTGGCAGGCTTCACCGGCGAGGAGATCAAGCGGCTGATCGTCGAGAAGGGTATCCGCAATGAGATGATCTGGTTACAGGAAGGCTGTTCCCGCATCAACATCAAATTGCGGTCCAAGGAGGAAAGCGAACTCAACGGCATCGGACCGGCGATCCCGCAGGAAGCGATCGATCAGCTCTATGAGAAGCTCGATCAGCTGACGGAAGAAGACATCTTATGTCTGGCCGGCAACATCCCCAACAGCTTGCCGGCAACGATGTATTCCGACATCATGAAGCATCTGCAGGGAAGAAACATCCGCATCGTCGTCGATGCGACCAAGGACCTGTTAATGAACGTCCTGGAATACGGCCCGTTCCTGATCAAACCGAACAACCATGAGCTGGGCGAACTCTTCGGTGTCAAGCTGACGACAAGGGAGGAAGTCGTTCCTTATGCGAAGAAACTGCAGGAAAAGGGCGCACGCAACGTCCTGATCTCAATGGCCGGGGAAGGAGCTGTCCTGGTGGATGAGAACGGAAATGTGCATATGAGCGAAGCGCCGAAAGGCAAGGTCGTCAATTCGGTCGGTGCCGGCGATTCGATGGTCGCGGGCTTCATTTACGGCTATCTGAAGTATGAGGATTACGAGGAAGCGTTCAAGTATGGCCTGTGCACAGGCAGCGCAAGCGCGTTCAAAGAGGAACTTGCGACACCGGAAGATGTCGAGAAGTTATATGCAGCACTATAAAGGGGGCAACACATGAAAATCACTGATTTACTTGCAAAAGAGAGCGTCGGTCTTTCCGTCAAGGTCAAAGACAAGAACGAAACACTCAGCCGTATGGCTGACCTGATGGACAGATCGGGCAAGCTTTCCGACAAGAAGCTTTATCTGGAGGCCGTTGAGGCGAGAGAAGCGGAAGGCACGACCGGTGTCGGCGGCGGTATCGCCATCCCGCATGGCAGATGCTCGGGCGTCAAGGAAGCCGGATTGGCAGCTATGACGATCGACGGCGGCGTCGATTATGAATCGCTGGACGGCAATCCGGTCGACCTGGCATTCATGATCGCAGCACCGGAATCTTCCGGCAATGTGCATCTTGAGATCTTATCGAAGCTCGCGATGATGTTGATGGATGAAAAGTTCGTCGCCGATCTCAAAGCAGCGAAGGATGCGGAGGAATTCCTGGCCGTCATCGATAAGGCGGAATCCGTCAAAGACAAAGAGACTGCCAAGAAGGAAACGGCTCCGGTCACGGACGTTCTGACCGGTGAACACCTGGTCTTAGCCGTTACGGCCTGCCCGACCGGTATCGCACATACTTATATGGCGGCGGAAGCCATCGAAAAGGCAGCCAAGGCCAGAGGTTATCAGGTCAAAGTCGAGACCAGAGGTTCCGGCGGTGCCAAGAACATCCTGACGGCGGAAGAGATCGCCAAAGCGGACGGCGTCATCGTCGCTGCGGACACCAATGTTCCGATGGACCGTTTCGACGGTGTCAAGGTCATCGAGTGTCAGGTCTCCAAGGGCATCAACAAGCCGAATGAACTGATCGATTCGATCATCAGCGGTGAAGCGCCTGTTTATAAAGCTACGAATGCAAAGAAAGAAGTCAGCAATGAAGGCGGCGGCCACAACATCTACAAGCACCTGATGAACGGTGTTTCCCACATGTTGCCGTTCGTTGTCGGCGGCGGTATCCTGATCGCCCTGGCTTTCCTGATCGACGGCCTGGCCTTCGATATCAACTCATTGACTGCAGAGCAGAGAGCCAACTTCGGTCAGCTGACCGCACTGTCCAATCTCCTGAAGGGACAGATCGGCGGCGTTGCCTTCGGCTTCATGCTTCCGATCTTATCCGGTTTCATCGCCATGTCCATTGCCGACAGACCGGGTCTTGCGGTCGGTTTTGTCGGCGGTGCGATCGCCGCTTCCGGCAAGTCCGGTTTCTTAGGCGCACTGGCTGCCGGTTTCCTGGCCGGTTATCTGGTCAACTATCTCAAGAAAGTCTCCGACAAGGTCATTCCGGAATCCTTGGACGGTATCAAGCCGGTATTGATCTATCCGCTGTTCGGCATGTTGCTGATCGGTCTGGCGATGATCTTCGTCATCGAGCCGGTCGTCGGTGCTCTGAACACCTGGCTGAATAACGCTTTAGGTTCGCTGTCCGGCGCCAACTCGATCGTCTTAGGCATCATCGTGGCAGGCATGATGGCCATCGATATGGGCGGACCGTTCAACAAGGCGGCTTACGTCTTCGGTGTCGCTTCGATCGCGGCAGGCAACTACAACATCATGGCTGCCGTTATGATCGGCGGTATGGTCCCGCCATGCGCCATCGCCTTGGCGACCATCCTGTTCAAGAACAAGTTCACGGAATCCGAGAGGAAATCCGGTCCGACAAACTTCATCATGGGTCTTTCCTTCATCACCGAGGGTGCGATCCCGTTTGCGGCGGCCGATCCTCTGCACGTCCTTCCGTCCTGCATCGCCGGTTCCGCACTGGCCGGTGCGCTGTCGATGGCGTTCAACTGCACATTGATGGCTCCTCACGGCGGTATCTTCGTCTTCCCGGTCGTCGGCAATCCGATCATGTATGTGGTCGCTCTGATCGCCGGTACGGTCTTAGGCGCTGTCTTACTGGGCGTCTTGAAGAAAGACGTCAAAGAGTAGAAATACCATGCATCAATATAAAGATCTCTGTCATAAGACGGAGATCTTTATTTGTTTTTGCATATATCCGCAAGTGGATCGTCAACAAGCCGGATTATCTGATAAAATGAAATAGCACACTCCGTCAATACTGGTTTCCGAATCCGCCAGTGCTCCCGATGGAGTGTGTTTTTGTATCCGGTCATTTTTCGTGACCGTGTTTGCCTGTATATGGGGCATGTTTTCGGACCGTTCGGTCTGACGGGCAAAAAGTCAGAGTCACAAATGTTGTTTCAGGTATCCCTCAAACTCCTTTGTCCGGCTCCAGTATCTGATGCCCCAGTTTTCAAAGTTCCATTCTTCACTGTAGGCATTGCATTCATAGTCCACATAGTAAAGCAGACTGTCATGGATGACGAAGTTCGTGGGAAAGTAGTCGATGTTGAGTCCGGCAGCATTTGCCAGTTTCGCCAGTTCCCTCACCTGCGGAAGGAGATTGCTGACATCGCTTCCGTTTGCGATGAGTTCAAAGACCGTCGGTCCTTCGATATATTCTTTGAGGATCCGTTCTTTGGCTTCATCGATGAGATACATCTCCGGGATGCGGATCCCCGCTTCTTTTAATCTTTTATAATCGTTTTTTTCCGCTTCGATCTTGTTGCCGAACGTGTAATAGTCGCAAGGCTCATGGTGGATCTGTTTCAGGACCGCTTTCTTTTCACCGGAAGAGACCAGATAAGAGTATCCGCCTTTTCCGTGGCCGAGCAGCTTGAGGATCGCAAGTTTCGTGCCGTTGATGTCGATGATCTTGTTTGTTTCGTTTGTCTGTTCCATCTGATCCTATTATAGTTCCAAGAAAACGGGACGAAAAGAGAGCCTTTTTATCTGAAATATCATAAATCAATTAAAATTTATCGTAAAACAATAAAATTATATTGATTTTCAAGAAAAAGAGGATTATTCTTGGAATAGATACGGAGGTATTTTTATGGAACAGAAGAAACTGGCGGGATGGCTGAAGCTGATCGTGATCGGCATCGCTGTCTGTGCCGTCTATATCTATGCGGTCATCATACCAGGTTACGGGCAGATGATCGTACGACAGAATCCGGAATTCGGATACTGTTATCTGCCGTGGTTGATCTTCATTTCGATCACGGCGATCCCCATCTTCGTCGCTTTGTTTTTTGCCTGGAAGATCTTTGCCAATATCGGGAATGACCGTTCCTTCTGCAAAGAGAACGCGGATCATCTGAAATGGATCTCCTGGCTGGCCGGAGGGGACGCCGCCTACTTTTTCCTCGGGAACATCGTCCTGATGTTTCTGAACATGAATCATCCGGGGATCGTCTTGTATTCCCTGATCGTGGTCTTTGCCGGAACGGCGGTCTCGGTGGCTTCGGCTGCGCTTTCGCATCTGGTCCTGAAGGCAGCCCTGTTGCAGGAAGAGAGCGACCTGACGGTCTAGGAGGAATCATGGAAGGAGAGATCATCATCAACATCGATGTCATGCTGGCGAAGCGGAAGATGTCCGTCACGGAGCTGGCGGATAAAGTGGGCATTACTTTGGCCAACATGTCCATCCTGAAGACCGGAAAGGCCAAGGCGGTCAAGCTGTCGACGCTGGCCAGATTATGTGAAGTACTGGACTGTCAACCCGGGGATATCCTGGAGTATGCGGTCAGAAAATAAGGAGTCGTATATGGTATCTTTATTGGAACGGATCAAGAAAGCAGGCGGCAGACTGGAAGAATGTATACGTCGTTTTCCTTTCAGCTTCCTCATGCTGTGTCTGATCACGGCCGACGGGATCTTTCTGATCCTGGCGGAGAAGGAAGCGTTTGAACTGTTTTTTGCGCTGGTCATCGGCGGATTGTTCGCTTTTCTGTTTGAACTGGCGTACGAGTACGGGATCCACAGGATCCGCCTGCTGACACCGGCTGTAGGTTTGCTGAGCGCAGCCGTCACTTATCTGTTGTTAAAGAATCATGACAATGTCTATGTGTATACCGCATTGACCGGAGCGTGTATCGCGTGTGTATCACTCATTGCCTTTGTCTTATACCGGAACAGGGAGAACTGCCTTGTGTTCAGCCATCTGATCAAGTCGGCGTTTATCGTCTGGATCTTCACCGGTGTCATCCTTGCCGGGATCAGTGTCTGTATCGCCGCTTTCCATTTCCTGATCTTTCATTTTGAGGAAGTCTGGAAGATCTATGCCGTCCTTTTCCTGGCGATCAGCGCTCTGTTCGGCGTGACGCTGTTCCTTTCCTATGTCCCGAGGCCGGATGAGGAGATCAGCGTGCCGGCGACGTACCGCACGATCATCCACAAGGCGTTGTTTTATATCTATCTCATCCTGATCGGGATCTTGTATCTTTACATCTTCAAGATCATCGTCACCTGGAAGATGCCGGTAGGGAAGCTGAACTGGTTCGGCAGTTTTGCCTTGTTGTTTTATGTCGTCTTCTATCTGTCGGTCGATGAGAACGATGGAAAGATCCAGGGACTGTTTAAGAAATACGGAGCCTGCCTCTTGTTTCCGGTCCTGGCGATACAGGTCTTTGCGATTGCCATCCGTTTACATGCCTACGGTCTGACGACGGCAAGGCTGATGTCGCTGATCCTCATCGCTATCGCGGTAGGGTTCATGTTGTCCCAGATGCTTGGCATCCGTGTTTCCAAATGTTTCTTACTCATCGTGGTCCTGGCGCTCGTATTCACCTGTACGCCGTTGAATATCTACGATATCCCCAATTCCGCTCAGGAAAGCCGTCTGAAGAATGCTTTGAGCAAAGGCGGAGCGCTTGTGAACGGTGTGCTCGACGAAGATGTGAGCATGGAAGCGGAGTATCTCGAGGATGCCCGTTCGGCGTACGAGTATCTGCGCTACAGCAGCGGCAGCAAGTCTTCGTTTTTTGAGGACTTCTCCGAAAGCAAGATCGCAAAGTCCTTTAACGACTATGACGGGTCGGATCGAAAGATCTCTTCGTTCTACTACAGTGTCGATCTGCAAGGCAAGGCATTTGAGATCGGAGAATACGGTCATATGCGTTTCGTTTCACAGGAGTACGAAGAGCTTGATAAGGAACTGCAGCCGTTCTTTGCCTCCTTGGACAGAAATAAGAGCGGTGAGCAGGACGATCTTCTCGAATATGAGACGGCCGACGGGAACAAGATCATCTTCCGCTACATCAGTTTCGAGTTCGATGAAGATAACAAAGAGATCCTGTATCTGTATTGGGAAGGGATCCTGTTGAGCCGTTAAGTTCATGAAAAGGTGAGGATGCATGTCCTCATCTTTTGTTTTGAGAATATGGCATAATAAGGCCATCAGGTGAGGTAATAAATATGGAAAGATTCAAAGATCTGGAGTATGTCCGTCCTTCTTTTGAACAGACGGAAGAGAAAGTCTATGCGACATTGAAGAGATTCGATGAAGCAAAGGATTATGAAACGGCCAAGGAAACTTTGTTAGAGAAGCAGGATATCGCCAATGAGTTCCGTACGATGGCTTCGATCGCCCATATCCGTCATGACATCGATATGGCCGATCCGTTCTATGACGATGAGGTGCAATATCTCAATTCGACGGCACCGAAGCTCACGGTGGTCATGAAGAAGTTCAATGAGGCCCTTGCCTCGAGCAAGTTCAGAAAAGAATTCGAGGAAGAATTCGGTGATCAGCTTTTCAAGCTTCTGGATGCGGACATCCGCACCAACGGCAGTGAGGTCATCGAAGACCGGGTCAAAGAGGCGAAGCTGGTCAACGAGTATTCCAAGATCGCCGCTTCCTGTAAAACAGTTTTCCGCGGAAAAGAATGTAACTTCTACGGTCTTCTGAAGCATATGTTGTCGACGGACAGAGAAGAAAGGAAAGAAGCTCTGGAGGCCTGGGCCGCTCTGTACGAGTCGGTCAGCGGCCAGCTCGATGACGTTTACGGGCGTCTGTGTGCCGTGAGAAGACAGATCGCGGAAAAACTGAATTTTGACAATTATATCGATCTGGCTTATCTTTCCCGTCACCGTTTCGACTATACGCCGAAGGACATCGAACGTTTCCGTGAGGCGGTCGTCTCGTATATCGTTCCCGTTGCATCTAAGATCCATGAGGAACAGCGGAAGAGACTTGGCGTCGAAAAGCTGGAATATTATGATGAGCAGCTGTTTTTCAAGGACGGCAATTCCACGCCGGACAAGGATACGGCAGGCATGGTGGCAGCGGCCAATACGATGTATCATGAATTGTCCAAAGAGACCGGCGAGTTCTTTGATTTCATGGTGGAACATGACCTCTTTGATCTGGAGACCAAGCCGAACAAGCGTCTGGGCGGTTATTGCAGCGGTCTGCCGAAGTATAAGGCACCGTTCATTTTCTCCAATTTCAACAAGACCAGTGCAGATACGGAAGTGCTGACCCATGAAGCGGGGCATGCCTTTGAGTCGTATATCGCCAACCGCAATCAGGTCTTGGGCGAATATACGCATTCCACATCGGAGATCAATGAGATCCATTCGATGGGCATGGAGTTCTTCACGGAACCCTGGTATAAGCTTTTCTATCCCGAAGGAGAAGGCGAGCGTTATGTCTACGAACATCTTGCGGATTCTTTGGCCAACATCACCTACCTGGTCAGTGTCGACGAGTTCCAGCACAGAGTATTTGAAGGCGAACAGCCGGATGCGAAGCAATTGCGTACGGTCTGGAAGGATATCGAAAACAAGTTCATGCCCTGGCGCAGCTACGGCGACAATGAATTCCTGAACAACGGCGGTTTCTGGATGCAGAAGCAGCACATCTTCATGTATCCGTTCTATTATGTCGACTATGCCCTGGCGATGATCTGTGCCTTACAGTTCTATCTGAAGATGAGAGAAGACCGGGAAGCTGCCTGGAAGGATTATATGAAGCTTTGTTCGCTGGGCGGTTCCTTAGGCTACTTTGATTTACTGAAGGAAGCCGGTCTCAGCAATCCGTTCAGGGAAGAGACGATCAAGGAAGTTGCGGACGGCGTTTCCAAGGTCCTGGAAGAGCTGAAGCAGACGCTGTAAAGGACAAGAAAGAATATTGAAAGTTCAGACCCCGAGATCCTTCGGGGTCTTTCTTATGTCTTATAATGGAAACGAATATGAAAAAGAGTCTGAAAACAATATTGACCGTTATGGCGATTTTTCTGGGGATCCTTGCCGTCATTTATCTGACGGTCTTTCTTCTGGCGAAGCAGAAGAAGATCTTCATCAACAAATGGTTCGTCGATGAACGAAACAGCATCATCGGCGTCGATGTCTCTTCTTATCAGGCAGACATCGATATGGCGGAGCTGAAGAAACAGAACGTTCAGTTCATTTATATCAAGGCGACGGAAGGAAGCGGTCTGACCGATGCGCGTTTTTCGCAGAATTTTGAGAACGCGAAGAAGGCGGGACTTCTGTCGGGTGCCTATCATTTCTTTTCTTATGACAGTCCGGGGGAAAGCCAGGCAAAACTGTTCATTGCGACGGTCGGGGAAGACATCAAAGGACGGCTGATCCCGGCGGTCGATGTGGAGTATTACGGCGATAAGGAAGTTTTTCCGCCGGCAAAGGAAGATGTGGTCAGAGAACTGCGGATCTTCTTGGAAACGGTCGAAGAAAAATACGGCGTGAAGCCTTTGATCTATACAAGGTCCGATATCTATGAGAAGTATCTGAAAGATGAGTTTGAAGGCTATAAGATGTGGATGTCGAGCCTCTATACGCCTTTGAGCTGGAACTATAAAGGGGACTGGTACCTCTGGCAGTATCTCAACAGAGGGGAATTAAAAGGTTACAGCGGCGGAGAGAAGTACATCGATCTGGATATCCTGAATAAGGATAAGGAACTGACAGAATTGATCGTGAAGTAGTTTGTATATATCATCTTTATGCGATCTCAGATCTGCAGGGCAGATCTTTTTTGTCGTTTTTCAAACGACCTTTGATCGAACAGGAAATGAAACAATAAGACCGGGAGGAAAAGAAAATGAAGATCAATGAAAAGAAAGTATTGGATTATCTGGAAATGCATGTTGGAGATCGGATGATGAGCTTCGATCTGGTAATGGAGTCGGGAGCGTGTGAGGGAGAAAGCGAAAAGCAGATCCTGGAACATATGATGGAGCTGGATCGTAAAGTCCGTAAGATCGCAGCAGACAACGGTTACTGTTTCAATTCCCATCACCATGATGATGAGATCCTGGGCTTGCCTTATGTCTATGATTTCTATATCGAGATCTCTGATGTCGACAAAGATATCGCAAGGATCAACGGTGCTTTCCAATACAAGATGAAACTGGTCCTGATCGAGCAGGAATACGGCATCTATAATGAAGAAACGGGCTTGATGCTTGGTTTCCGTACATCGATCCCTTGGCAGATCAAGAAGATCTATGATGAGATCCGGGATAAAGTCGACCGGCTGGAAGCCGACGGAAGAGACATCGACTGAGTGTTTTGAGAGGCTTTTGTTTTGCAAAGGGGAACGGAGTATGTTATGAAAAAGATGAGACAGGGAGGATAGGATCATGAAGCATCTGATATTCGTTTACGGAACTTTGATGAAGGGGCAAAGAGCTTACGGTGTGTTCGGGAGCATGAAATATCGTTGTGACGGTGTCCTTCGTGACTATGGCCTGTATGAGACGGGAGACTATCCGGCAGCCGTACCGGTAAAAGGTTTCCATGTCTATGGAGAGCTCTATGAGATCGATGACGTCACATTGAAAAAGTTCGATGACTATGAGGATGAAGGCGATCTCTATATCCGAAAGCTCGTCAAGATACAGGCAGGCAAGGAAGAATATGATGCCTGGTTCTATGAATACGTCAAAGATGTATCGAAAATGGAACTGCGGGAACCTCTCGGAAAGTGGACACCGGAAAGAAGACCGTACATTCATTGATGAAGGGGAAGGATATGGACCGTTTGGAAGCATTTGAAAAGATGATGCGGGAGGTCTTGGAAAGATCTGCGCAAGAGAACAAGAAGATCGAAGAGCTCAGGAAACAGGGGAAAGACAAGACAGCGACGTATCGCCAGTATATGGGCAACCGTCTGTTTTACCAGAGGCTGTTAAGTCTATACAAGGAGTTCGGTCTTTTGGACCGATAGGGAGATCGATTTGTTTTTAACAATAATCGACGATGTGGTTTACTATAAAAGCATATGACAGAAGCAGAATTTCGAATCGAATACAGCAGATTGATCGAATACTATCAATATATAGAGATGCGTCTCAGATATTTGTGCGCAGAGATCCTTACCGATAATGAATGGGACTGGTTCCTCAAACTTGATGACTTTGAATCAGATCCTTTCGGTGTATTGATCAAGAAAATTCGGACTTCTCAGAGTCAAAAAAGTATAGAATCCTTAAACCAGGAAGATCTTATAGTTTTAGATGAGATAAGAGAAGCAAGAAACTATTGGGTACACAAAGCTTTTGGTGGTGATTATCATGTCACATTCAATAGAAAAGGAGAACTGAGAGATCCGGAATATGGAAAAAGGCTCAGGGCTGATCTTTTGAGAGCTGTAGAATGGGATGAGAAGCTGACTGAGATCTGTTTCGATGTCAAACAGGTAAAAAATCATTGATTTTGATACGTCAAATATATGGGAAACAGAAAATCGTTTTCTGAAGATTAATTAAAGAAAAAAGCTTGTTTTGAATCAGCTGATTCGTAACAAGCCTTGTTTTTTATATTGATCGTCTGATCAGTCAAGATGAAGGATGTCTTTGATCTTGGTGGTGATGCTTTGGACTCTTACACCGTAGATGATCTGTACGCTGTTTTTGCCGTGTACCACATTGATCGCTTCGCATTCTTTCTTGAAGTAGTCGTCGGATTCGATCAGAGAATCGTCTTTGAGCGTGACCCGAAGTCTTGTTGCACAGCAGGTGACACTTTCGATATTTTCGCTGCTTCCCAGAGCTTCGATGATCTTTTCTTCCAGAGAGTAGTCTGTGTTTTTTGCGGTTTGAGCGTCATTGTACTCTTTCTTGGAGAAAAGGTGTACTTCACTTTCGCCTCTGCCCGGTGTCTGCAGGTCGAACTTCTCGATGACGAACTTGAAGACGAAGTAGAACAGGAAGAATGTCGCGGGAAGGAGCCACAATGTGTGGATCGCATGGACTTTGTGAGGCTGGAAGATGTTCGGGATCATAAACAGCAAGGCTGTGCCATTGATCGAGATCTTGAATACTTCAGCCAAGACATAGCATAACCCGCATAACGGAGCGTAGACCAGCCAGTACAATGCCGGTGCGGCAAATAAGAATGTGTATTCAAACGGTTCGGAGATGCCCACCATTGCCAATGTAAATACTGCCGGGATGAAAAGTGCCTTTAATGCACCGCGGTTTTCCGGTCTCGCGCAGCGGTACATCGCATAGGCTGCACCGGGGATGCCTGCCAGCTGGAACAGGAGTCTTCCGTTGGTGAAGTTTCTGGTGATATAGCCTGTCGCGGTAGCGCTGGCGGCCTGCCCGTTGATGATATTTCTGACACCTTCATATACGACGCCGTCGATCTCCATCGTACCGCCGACTCTGGAGTATTCGATCGGGAATGCGATCAGGTGGTGGATGCCAAACGGAAGAAGTGCTTTATCAGTCGTTCCGAACAGCCATGTTCCGAATAGACCCGAGGAGGTCATGATGTTGGTCAGAGACTGAAGTGCACTTCCTAAGTACGGCCATACATAGTAGGTAACGATCGCCAGAGGGATAGAAGCAAGGGTACATACGATGATGACGTATTTGGTTCCCTGGAAGAAGGCAAACATGTTCGGCAGTGTCTTATCGACGAATCGATTATGGATCACGGCAGTCACAAGACCGGAGATCAGTCCGGAGAAGATGCCCATGTTATAAGAAAACATGCCGAGGTTGCTGTCCCATAAGGCGTTGAAGTTGAGCGCTGCCTGTTCGCTGTAGCCGGCCGCCATCAAAGCTTCAACGGATACTGTTTCAGCCGTGTAACCAAGCATCGCTGCCCAGCCCTGGATACCGCGGATGTAGCAGTAGAAGGTGACGAGTCCGGCAAATGCTGCCCAGCCTTTTTCTTTTTTGGCGAGGGTGAATGAGACGGCTACTGCAAACCATAAGGGCAGATTGTTCATGAAGAGGAAGCCGAGATTCGATACCATCGAAAAGAGCTTGTAGAGCAGTGTTCCCGAAGGAAGGATATAGTTCGTGAATGCAGCGCCGATACCGACGAAGAAGCCCACCAGGACCAGAAGGATGACGGGAACCATCATGGCTCCGGCGAATGTCTGAAGTTTTGCTTGGATGTTTTTCATAGTTGTAACCCCTTTCGCGATTTCACTATAACAAAGCTTTCCGGAGACTTCTATAGTCCAATTAGTATGCATTATTCCGCATCAATGCGGTAATAAATAAACATTACTCATGAATTCGTATATTGTCTCTGATGCCCTAGATTTGTGTTTTCTTTCTTTTTTGACAAGCTTTTTTACTTACCATATCATGAAATCATGAAAAACAATCGTTCTTCCAGGATAATCTCGATCCTTCTTGATGAAGACCGGTTTATTACGATCGATCAGATCGCAAAAAAACTGAAAGTATCAAATAAGACGGTGAGAAATGATCTGCAGACTGTTGAGGAAAAGATCAATGAAGAAAATTTGAAGCTCCTAAAAAAGACAGGTGCAGGCATCATGATACAGGGAAGTGAGGATGTCAAGCTGCATCTTAGGGATTCTTTGAGTCATCAGACCGAACGCTTTTCTTATTCCAAGGAAGACCGTATGAATTATCTTGGATTGAAGCTTCTGTATGATCAGGAACTCCGGATCTTTGAGACGGCTGAAGAACTGTATGTTTCCAGAGCCAGCATCCATAAGGACCTCAATGATCTGGAGCAGGATTTTAAAAAGAGGAAATTGAAGCTGATCCGTCAGCATAACCGGGCTGTGAGCCTTGAGGGAAGCGAAAAGAATATCCGCAAGGCGATGGACGAGCTGCTTCTTGAAAGCAAGGCCTTTTCAAAGTTCTATGAGATGGTCAGACACACCGATCATGAACCGGATGGTTCCATGGTGTTCGAGGCTCTCGACCTGAATGATGATGAAGTCCATGAGTTCATCAAAGTGCTGGAGGATGCCAAAAGCCCTTATCTTCATGTGCTCAATCCCGATGACTTGTCTCAGATCGTGCTGATGACTCTGATCACCTTTTTGAGAAGCAGGAACGGACATGTCATAGAGCTTTCGGAGATCTTTGTGGATGAGCTTGAAGCCAGACCGTTTTATGAGGAGGCAAGGTATCTTTTATCCGCTTTGGAAAATTATTATAAAGTTCAGTTGGATGATATCGAGGGAAGGTATCTGCAGGTGTTCTTTCTGTCTCTTCACAGCAGTGAAGATATGGAAGAAGAGATCTCTATGATCGCAAAGGAACTGGTCACTTTCTGGTCTAGGAATCTGAGCGTGGATCTTAAGGACGATGAGATCTTGTTGAAAGGATTGAGGAATTATCTGTCTTCTGCTTCGACCAGGATGAAACACGGGATCGGTGTCGATAATCCTCTGATGGATGATATCCATGCGATCTATCCGAAGACTTTGCAGATCGTGGATCGTTCATCCTATATCCTGAAGAACCGTTTGACTTGTGAAGTTCCGGATGAGGAAAAAGGGTTTCTGACGCTGTTTCTGGCTGCTGCTCTGGAGAGAAGGAAGAAGCCTTTACGGACTGCGCTGGTGTCAACGACAGGCGATGGAGCAACGCAGCTGCTGGAAGCAAAGATCTGCCGGAGTTTTCCTGAGGTGGAGCTGGTAAGGATCTTCAATTTTGCGAATCTGAATGAACTGGAAAATGCGGATTATGATCTGATATTAAGTACAGAGTCTTCCATAAGTAATCTCAACAATAATGTCGTGCTGATCAATCCGGTGCTTTATCAGAGCGATATCAGTCGGTTGAAGAAGATCATCAGGGATTTCGACAAGAGGAAGAATGACCCCTCGAAAGCGGGTTAATGTTGAATAATTACCACAATATTATGCTTGAACAGTTCTTTTTACCTCATTGTAAAAAGAACTTTTTCAACTTAAGATGAAGGCGTAAAAAAGGAGAGCGAAATATGAAGCATATCAAGATAGCAGCCGGTCTGGCTCATGTGAATTATGGGAACATCGCAGATGTCGTCAAGCAGGCAAGTGATGCCGGTGTTGATTACATCCATTCGGATGCGGCAGATATGTATGATCTGCAGAATATGAAACTTATGGGAGGATGGCAGGTCGTAAAGGGGATCCGTCCGGTGACGGATAAGCCGATCGAGGTACACTTCTATACCAGGAACATGGATATCATGTTCATTGATCAGATTCATGATGCCGGAGCAAACATGTTGATACTGCCGGCAGAAAGATTCCTGGGGGCAGAGCTTGCTTATATCATCAACTGGTGCAGAGAGAGGAACATGAAGATCGGTCTGACGGTAGGCTGTTACACTCCTTTATGTTTCGTGGAAGAGTCGATCTATGACATCGACCGTCTGCAGATCGTCACCCATGGCGTTGATTCGACGGATGGCGCTGATAACTGGGGATGGAGAAGAAGTGTCACGAACATGGTGAAGCAGGCCAGAAAACTGATCGATGAAAAGAATCCGAACTGTGAGCTGGCTTTGGACGGGGGATTGCGATATGACAATATGGATCCTCTGATCGAATGTGATCCTGATGTCATCGTCTTGTCTTCGGCGATCTTCAAGGATCCTGACGGGATCGCGGAAGGTGTCAAAAAGTGCCGGAAAGCAATTGATGAGGCAGCTTTGAAATACGGATTGGAATCATAGCGAATCAAAGTGAAGGAGACTCGGCAAATAACGGGTCTCCTTTTTCATTACCGTATGTTGTGTATAGCTAAGCTGTTAATGATTTGAACGAAAAACAAGAGGAAATAATTATATATTATCTAGTTAACAAAGTTCTTGATCCGGCAAGACTGGCACATTTTTTGTAAAATGATATGGATATAGTTGAATCCGTCATAAAGCGCCAAACGAATATTTCAAATTGGTATTTAAGCAATATGAAACCGGTGTGATCAAATGCGGTTCAATTCTTGACATAGATCAACTAAAACAGAACTTATCAGATAACTGCATCCCTGATGGAATAGAGAATATGAATTTAGAATTCCTTGAAAAGAGAAGGGCAAGGATGGCTGTAAAGATGAAGTGAATTTATTACAGCCTGTAAAATAAACACAACGTATGCGGGAGAATAGATGGAATACAAATTAAAAAGATGTGCTGGAGATCATCGATGAAGATGAAGAGATCGAACTAATCATACAGGACATAGACATTGTCAGATTTAATAGTATCGATGACCTGGTAATTAATAATAATTCCGAACAAATCTTTGAAGGCATTTGCTGTGATGCGAAAGAAGAGTTAAGCAGAGAGGAACTGGATCTGGAAGTCATATATATTTATGCCGACTGGGATAACAGTAGAATTCAAGTAACCTTGTTTCCTCCAAAAACTGTCTCAAAAAATCAATAAGCAAAACATCATACTGTCAAGATCTGTTTTTCAGCAAAATGATATGTTATAGTTGAATCAGCCATAAAGAGTACGGGAGAGACAAGCTCTGTGATCGTACAGCAACCTATCCTTGTGACAAGGTGCTAAAGCTTGAACGATGGAAGAACATTATATTTATGTGAATGAACTTCCATCTGTGATGGGAGTTTTTCTTTTTTCTCTTTATGGATAAGAAGAAAGAGGAGGAAAGAAAAGGAATGGGAAGACCTTGGCAAAGCATTTCCAAAGAAAGAGGGATACCTTTAAACGATCGGTATTTCATGGTGAGCTGTAAAACAACTGAAAAAATGTATGAGTTCAGAGACAGGATGGAAAGAGAATACGGCTTTGAATTCATTGATGCGGCTTCGGGAGGGATACCTTACGGATCGAGCATGTTCTTCAATCTGACGACCGGTTTCATGTTTTACTGCAATCTCGGTGTAAACAATCTGAGCGGTCCTTATATCGCCGATATGTCAGTCACGATGGAGGAATTCATACAGATCGTTGAGATCTACAGGAAGCATACGAAGAATGGCCGTTTCATTTTCAAAGGAAAAAGGCCTGATGAGGATCCGGACAGTATCGGTCCCGAGACCGGGAAAATGGATTTCGGAGAATATAAAAAAGGCATCGGGGAGTGTTTGATGCTGAAACTTGATGAAAAGCAGACCGAGCAATTGATGAAGCTGTATGAAGACGATCTGGAAGATTTCTATAAGAAAAAGTGGACTCCGGGCACAGCGGCTATGGCGATGATAATTGGGTACTGATGAAGGATGATCATGAAACTAAGAAGGAAAACAAAAGAAGAACTGATCGAATATGACAGGAGGATCAAAGAGGCATTTGAGAAGCACGGCCTTGTTCCAAAAACAGTTTATAAGAAAGGCTGGAAGGCGATCTTTCCGGGAAACAGTGAACAAAAGGAGGAAAAATGAACGAAACAGTTGATAAATATCTGCAGGAGTATCTGGACAGACAGATAAATGTTGATTCTGTCCTCTCAAGACCGAAAAACGGCTGGACGACATTCAGGATCGGCAAGACGGAGTATGAGCTAAGCTATATGACCGATCTTCCGGTCTGCTGGCTGGATACGATGATCCGGGATTTCGGAGAACCCTATGTCGTCAGCTGTGATTGTGAACCGTGGATGATGGACTGCATCGTCAACAGCAATAATATCCATATCTTCTATAACGACAGATATGTAGCTTCATACGTTATCGATAAAGACTTCACCAGGATCATCATGAAAGATATTGCCGATGAACTCGATGCGTGGGCTGAGTGGTCACATGGCAGCTGGACAGACGGAAGAGATATCACAGAAATAAAAGAAGATCTTCAGTCAAAACTGGATAAGCTTGAATCTCTTTACGAAGAGCGGGACAGGCAGAGAGAAAAAAGACGGAAGGAGATCGAAGAGTATAACCTGAGATGCTGGGCAGAAAGAGCAGAAGATGCGGAAATCCCGGGGATCGATGATGAAGATTATGAAGATGTCTTGGAACCTCTGACGGAAGAGGAAATAAGGTCTAAATAACCGGAGAGAAACACGGCGATATAAAATCGTAAAAATATCGTAAAAGCCATCCGAATATCAGCAGAGATGATGTTCTGATCATCCTTGGTGATGTCATGATCCTCGAATGGTTATTTGTTTTATTCATCGCTTGATTGCTTAAGGAGTAAACTGAGCGAATAGAATATAGAGAAATACTGATAATGGAGCATTTTTTGTATAATGCGTTGTTTACAATAAAGAAAAGGAGATTAGAATATATGTCTGTAAAACTTAAGAATTTCACTAACGAAGAAAGAAAAGTCATCGATCAACTGGAGAACTTCAGCGTACTGGAACACCTCAGGGATCAGTCCGTTTCCCCGGGGAACGCAGTCAATGAGTACTATATGGCGAAAATGGGTGTCCGTAGAAGACAGCTCGTTGTTGATCTCAACGGAACGAATTCCCTTGTTACGCAAGCTGGAGCGATGCAGTGGATCTTCGGAAATATAAGCGCAACGACCGGTGTAAAAGGCGTCGGTGACCTGTTCGGAAAGATGGTCAAAGGCGCAGTTACAAAAGAATCTGCCATAAAACCCGAATATGTCGGTGTGGGCAGGATCGTTCTTGAACCGACATACAAGTACATCATTTTGCAGGATGTTGCCCAATGGGGGAATTCCGGAATGTCGATCGAGGACGGAATGTTCCTTGCGTGCGATGGAAACGTCGAGCACAAGGTCGTTTCAAGGACCAACTTCTCTTCGGCTATTGCAGGTAACGAGGGATTGTTCAATCTGTCTTTGCGCGGAAGAGGCGTTGTCGCTTTGGAAAGTAATGTTCCCGCATCCGAGATCGTTACCGTCGAACTGGACAATGATGTCCTGAAACTCGACGGCAGCTTTGCGATATGCTGGTCAACATCATTGCAGTTCACCGTAGAGAGATCCTCAAAGTCTCTGATCGGATCGGCAGTGAACGGCGAAGGCCTGGTAAATGTCTTCAGAGGAACAGGAAAGGTCATGATTTCTCCGACCAACAGGTCAACAGCCAGTTTGTTTGCAACAACACATAATTAAAGATCCGAATCATTCATATTATCAGGAACAAAAGAATAAAGAGAAATTGTTATGCCAAGACCGAAATTCGATATTACTGATGGTGATTTTTCTTTGGTGATGACAGTTTAGGATTTGATTCAGAAGGTCATATGATGATGGGAATGGGCAAAGACTTGATGATGGATATGGAGACAGGAGACATCCATTTCACGATCTGCGGTCATTCCGATCCGTTCGACGAAGATGATGATTAAGAATTAAAAAACCGAAGAAGCCGTAAGAAAAGAGCGACAATGACCCCGAAACATTGCCTTAATTATTTCCGTCATTACTGAAAATGGATCAAAACAGATAAGAGAAGAAGAAACGATGGAGACCGGCAGCATTCGTTCAGGTGATTTCTATTATGTATCGAATAAACAGGATCTGATTTGATATGGCTGTTATTGAATAATTGGATATTGTTTCTTTTATGAAAACGTGATATTGTAAACTTGATCTTACGAGGAAGTTATTATCATCAGATAAGCTTAAACTCGTTCGCATGTTAAGTATTCAGATGTTTACTTATTTTTGGCGGACGAGTTTTTTGTTCGCCAAAGAAGATCGAGAAAGGGGGCAAAATGAGAATAAGCAAGATCCTTAATAACAACACGGTTATTGTGAATGAAAACAATAACGAAGTGGTCCTGGTTGGAAGAGGTATCGCTTTTAAGAAGAGACCGGGTGATCCGATCAATCCAGCGCAGATTGAGAAGAGATTCGGTATTTCCGATATACATCTGAATGCACGTTTTCAAGAGATCATCGTATCTTTGCCGGTAGAAGAGATCTCCATCGTCGATCAGATTATTAATATGGCACGAATGACATTAAGTAAAAAGATCTCTGATTCTATCTATCCTGCTTTATGCGATCATATCCACTCTACTCTGATCAATTATCAAAAAGGAATTAAGCTCGTAAATGAATTGCTGTTTGATATCACGCATTTTTATCCGGATGAATATGCGATCGGATTAAAAGCTCTTGATCTGATCGAAGAAGAAACGGGAGTCCGCTTCAATAATGATGAAGCTGGGTTCATTGCTTTGCATCTGGTCAATGCGGAGACGGAAAACGGGATTGGCACAGATAAGATTCAGAAGTCGACAAAGATCATCGAAGAGACGATGGATATCGTCAGGAATTTCTTTGACAAAGAGATTGATGAAAACTCTATCACTTATTATCGTTTTATTAATCATCTGCGGTATTTTGCCCAAAGGATCACACAGGGCGTGACCTTCTCAGATGACAGCAATGATGAGGCTTTGCTGGGGATGATGAAAAAGACCTATCAGGAGTCGTACTTATGTGCAATGAATATATCGGGCTTTGTAAAAGGCCGATATAACGTTGATATCGGAAGCAACGAACTCCTGTATCTGATCATACATATTCAGCGGGCAATCTTTAACAACTAAATAAAAGGAGTGAAAAATGGCTAAATACGAAAAATTAGCACAGTTTATTGTCGATAATGTCGGCGGCAAAGAGAATATTGAAAGCATAAACTATTGCATGACTAGGCTTCGTATCAAACTGAAGGATATGAACAAAGCCAACCGTGACGCTTTAGACAACAGCAAAGATATCGTTTCAACACAGGTCGCAGAAGGAAAACTTCAGGTCATCATCGGTACCCATGTCGGTGATGTCTATGAAGATGTCGTGCGTGTGACCGGCGGTGTTGCTTCAGAAGCGAAAGAGGAAGAAGAAAAAGGAAATCTGCTGAACCGTTTTGCTTCAACGATTACAAAGATCGTTGTTCCGTCTCTGGGCGTCCTGTGTGCCTGTGGCATCATTTCGGGTATCAATTCGATTTTGCTTGCGACCGGGATCATTCAAACGGGTGATGGCACAAATCTGCTTCTGAATGCAATGGGCAACGCCTGTCTGACCTTTTTTCCAGTCATCTTGGGTTATACGAGCGCAAAAGCATTCAATATGGATCCGTTTATCGGCATGGTACTTGGCGCGATTCTGATTTTTCCGGGACTGACGGAGAGTATCAATTCCGGAGAGCCGATTATGACATTGTTCGGCGGCGCGCTGGCAATGCCGGTATATAAAAAATTCTTAGGCATTCCGATCATTTTCCCTTCCAACGGTTATTCTTCAACGTTGATCCCGATCATGCTGATCAACTTCATGGCTTCAAAGATTGAAAGATGGCTTAAAAACCATATCCCGGCAGTCATGAAGCAGTTTATGGTTCCGTTTGGTACGGTACTATTAGCGGGCGTTCTGGGAGTGCTTCTTGTCGGCCCGATCTCTTCCATTCTTCAGAACTTAATTTCATTAGGCTTAAACTTCCTGATTGAGAAGTCCAGGATTCTTGCCTTTGCGGTCAACACCCTCATTTATCAGCCTCTTGTAATCTTCGGTCTGCACTGGGCATTAATCACTCCCGGTATCATCGAATTTGCAACAAATGGATGCTCATTGTTGGTTGCTTCTCTCTTTCCGGCAAGCTTTACTCATATGGGCGCATGTCTTGCGGCTTTCTTCAGAACAAAAAGTGTGAAGATGAAAAATATTGCTTTACCGGCATTTTTGTCGGCCTGCTTCTGTATTATTGAACCGTCCATATACGGTGTTACATTGCCTGTAAGGAAGAGATTTGCCTTCTGCATGCTCGGCGGTCTGGTTGGCGGATTGATTCTTGCATTGACCAATTCTCCAATGTATGCTATCTCGATGGGTGTTACGGGTTTCTTGGGATATGTTAATCCTTCAAGTGGCTCTTTTTCAGGAGTAGTTTGGGCAGTTATTGCCTGTGCAGTTGCGTTTGGTATCACTTTTGCCTTGACCTGGATTACATATAAACCGGGCGAGGACGGAAAGAACGAGGACGATATCGTCTTAAAAAAATAACGAATATCGCTCATAAAAAAGATGTTGTTTATTCACCAGCCAAGGGGATTGCAAAACCTTTGGATCAGATGAGTGATCTGGCTTTCG
>JAIKXJ010000081.1 GCA_024684175.1 Erysipelotrichaceae bacterium | reverse complement strand
AGCGATCCACGTCTCGGCTGAAATCGTGCAGCTGCAGGATGTCAGTGCTCATGCGGATCAGAAAGGCCTGCTGGAGTGGCTGATGAAAGAGCCGGAAAGACCGGAGGAAGTCTTCGTCGTGCATGGCAACGATGAGGTCTGCACGAGTTTTGCGGATCTGCTGCAGGAAGGTTACGGATACAAGGCAAGCGCACCATATTCCGGCTTCGTCTTTGATCTTCTGAAGGGGGAATATCTGTATACCGAAATACCGGAAAAGGTATTGAAAAAAGAGGAAAAGAAGGCAAAGATCGAAGAGGATAAAAACCGGGAACAGGATACCTATTCACAGAACAGATACTATAATCAGCTGATGGAAAAGGGAAAGAAGCTGATCCGCCTGATTGAAAAAAGGAAGGATGCGAAAAACAGCGAACTGAAGAGGTTCTTGAAGGAAGTCGATAGGCTTGTTGATCGCTGGGATTGAAAAGAAGGAGAAGGTTCTCCTTCTTTTGTTTCTGCAGTATAAAGTGACCTGTCTGCCGTTTTCAGGTCTGTCCCCCGGATCTATCTTTATAGCATTATTGTTTGACCCCGATTTTTGACCCCGTTTGTGATGTAAGATCGTGGTCAAAATCATCGACCACAAGTGGGTATAAACATGAAAAAAGTGCCTTTTTATCGGCACTTTCTTGCATTGACACGATAATGGTGGAGAGAATAGGGGATTCGAGAATAGGCTCACACAACACGATAAATACAGCTTTGTAGGTCAATTGAAGAATTTACCCCCATCTTAACCCCCACTAAATAATATGTTTATTTCAGCAATATGATCTCAAATTTTGCCGAAAAAAGCATGTTTTATTGGCTGAAGAACAAAAGTGAGCATATATGTCCACTTTATTCGATTTTTGCATTGATATCATCAATGCAGAGAAGGTGATAAACTAAGATACCTAATCAAAGTTCAACATATGAACTTCACCCATGATGTCTATCTCGATACGATCGTCAAGAAGGACCTGGATCCTTCTTCCTATCCGCAGATCTATAAAGCTTATGTCGCCTGCAAGACGCCGAAAGAACAGGAACTGGAGACGTTGAAAAAACTTCCCTGGTGTCGTTTTCATGAGACCTATCTGTTCGTCGAGCCGACCGAGAAAGCCAACGATATCTATAAGATGATGGACCATTTTCATGCGCGACTAGAAGACGTCGTGGTCTTCGGCGACGATCTCAACGATCTGGGGATGTTCGATAAGCAGTGGTTCTCCATCGCCATGGGCAACGCCAAGCCGCAGCTGAAAGAAAAAGCAGACTACGTCACCGATCCCGTGACGGAAGACGGCGTCTATAAAGCCTGCGTGAAGTTCGGCTGGATCGATGAGAAGAAGCAGTAAACACATGCATAAATAAAAAACATGAAAGAAAGAAGGACTGCAGTGCAGTCCTTCTTCAAGAAACGGAGAATATCCTTAAGCAGCCCTTTGAGCCGGCCGGTATGCGGACCGCTGTTTGAAAATGTATCAGATCTTCTGGCTTCCGGTCGACCAGACGTGTTTCTCTCTGGAAGATGACGGTCTGTTCTGAGCCATGACGCCTGCCAGCGGATGCGGGATATATGGCTCTTCCAGATAAGCAAGATCTTGAGAAGTGAGTTCCAGTTTGACGGCGTTCACGGCACCTTCGATGTGACTGTCTTTGGTCATGCCTGTGACCGGAGAAGTGACTTTGTTAAGCAGCCAGGCAAGGGAAACGGAAGTCATCGGTACATCGTATTTGCGTGAGAGTTCATAGACTCTTCTGATGATGATCTCATCCTGCAGTTTCGTTGAATCATATTTGAATTTCGCATATTCATCCAGTACCAGTCTTCTGGTGCTCTCTTCCGGAAGTCTTGACAGTCTTCCTGCCGCAAGGGCAGAATACGGAGTCATGGCGATGTTGTCTTCGAGACATAACCCGGCCATTTCTCTTTCTTCTTCCCGGAAGATCAGGTTGTAATGGCCTTGGATCGAGATGAATTTCGCAAAGCCGTGTTTTTCAGCCAGCGCATTGGCCTTGGCCAGCTGCCAGGCGAAACAGTTGGAGATCCCGATGTATCTGGCCTTTCCTTCCCTGACCATATCATTCAGTCCTTCCATGATGTCATAGAGCGGTGTATTCCAGTCCCACATGTGATAGATATATAAGTCCACGAAGTCCATCCCCAGGTTTTCCAGCGATTTATTCAGCATCCTTGCGATATGTTCCTGTCCGCTGATGCCTGCTTCGATCTCTTCGTTCGTCCTGGGCAGGAACTTCGTTGCCACCACGACATCGTCTCTTTTGGCGATCTTTTTCAATGTCTTTCCCAGGTACTGTTCGGAAGTCCCGGACTGATAGGCGATGGCAGTATCAAAGAAATTGATGCCTGCCTCATATGCTTTCGTGATGATCCTTTCCGATTCCTCTTCACCCAATGTCCAGCGATGCTGGCCTTTTTCAGGATCGCCGAACCCCATGCATCCCAGACAGATCCTTGATACGTTCAGATCGGAGTTTCCCAGTTTTGTATATTTCATGTCTTGTACCTTCCTTAATGATGTTTCCGCATTGTTTTCAAAGACTTGTTTTTCTCATTTTATCGAAGCGTTTCTTTTCGTTTCAATATCATATCTTTCCATATTCTACAAAACGATCAACTGCTGTCTCTTTATGATCGGTCTTTCTTTTCTTCTGAGATCCGCTTTGGTGATCTTATGATCCTTAGTCGTAAAAGTGATATCCTCGTTAAAGAACTGGGCGTATCTGGTATTGGAACCCAGGTGTTTGTTGCCGGTATTTGCAGGATATAGATGATAGGCGAGCAGCTGTTCATCGTTTTCTTTTTCAATGACGAGGCTGTACATGTTGTCTCTGTAGTAAGCTTTGTCTTTCCTGATGAACTCTTCGATCCCTTCTTTTCCCTTCAGTTCATAGAGATCCCCGTTGACACCTGCCCGCTTGATATACACATCATCGCTGCAGCATTTTTCAAACAGTGCACTGTCCTCCGTATCTATTGCCCAGGTAAACAGATAGACCAGTTCGCGGTCATTTGAAACGGCATACTCATATAGAGGACTGTTGTCGATCCCGCTTTTTTCCGAGATCCGGAAATCTTTAAAGAGATAATTGTTACCGGAAAGATAGACGAGATCTTTTTTCACTTCTTCGTCATTGCGGTATGAAAAACGGTAACCGAGATTTGTCGTAAACATTTCCGATCCGTCATCATAGCCGAAGAGGAAATGGACATCGCCGTAAAGGATCTTTTCGTTTACATTGATGAGATTGGTCACGGTGATGTCTCTGACATTGAAATCATCCGCAGGCAGTTTCAGATCGCCTTTGCCGTTTGCCAGTTTTTCCAGATAAGTGAAAAATTCCTGTTCGATCTTACGCATTGTCTTTCCTCCTTCGGATGTATTCATCGTAACGGATCTGTTCATCGCTCATCGGATCGAAGCGCAGTTCCGGTGTGATGCGGTATTTATACATCCGCCAGATCCCGTCGATCTTCTTTGCGTAGATGTGGTGCATCGCCGTCGTCACCATCGAATGAATGGATTCCTTATCGGGATTATGGTTCTTGAGACGGTATTCCTCGCCTCTTGGCATATAGGCATGGACTGTGTTTTCATCTTCATATTCGATCCTGTCCATGCGGCAGCTGTGGATCATCTTGGCTTCGTTCCTGTGTTTGGATTTCAGGAAGTCGTTGACTGCCCTGAGACCGGGGAAGTCACCGCTTCTCGGCGGATCATCCGGATAAGGCAGATCTTCCCCTGATCCGTTGATCCAGAAGTCATCGGTCACGAACGTGTGCATGAATTCAAAATCGGCATTGTCAAAAACAAACGCATATTTATACATCAGTTCAAAGATCTCTTCTTCGTCGGACAGTTTTTCATCATCATCGGGAATGACACGCCAGGGAGAATCGAGTTCCGCATTGACCATCGGTTCGTGTCCCGAATACAGGCCGTAGTTGATCGTCGTCCATTTGTCTTTGACAAAGAGGTCGTTTCCTTCTTCGTAGATCAGATCGAAGCGGATATGATCCATTTTCCATATTCCATCTTCCTTTACAAAAGAGTTGACGAACTGTCCGCCGAAAAGGAACGGATAAAGATCTTCATCTGTTTCGATCGCTCTTGTGCACTGCACATAGGCGAACATCCGGCCTCTGTCTTCATGGCTTCTGGCGACGAAGTTCCAGACCGTGATCTTCGACACATTGCATGCGGGTCCCGGCCAGCCGATCTTCTCCTTGATTTCTTCGATCCCTTTCAGATGTCCTACAGTCGATAGATCCGCAAGGCAATCCTGAGTCAGCACTTCATTTATTTTTGAAAAATCGTCAGTTCTTAACATTTCGATCAGATCGCAGAATGCCTTATGCATCGCCTTTCGGTTTTCACCGGAATAGAATTCCTGATATGCCGCATCGTACATGAGAAAAACCTCCTTTTTGACAACTTAACCTTAACAGATTCATGCATGAATAAAAGAAATATGCTTTCACCGGACGGTGCAAATCCATCCGCATAGATATGTAAAAAGACAGCATAAGATATAGATGTAATGAAAACGGTCGACTTCAAGAAGAAACTTGAGATACTGCTCTCCTGTGCCGGTCTGGCGGTCTGTTCCTTAGGGCTGATCATCAACGTCAACGGGGTCTTTTTCAAACCGATCTCTGAGGCTTTGGGCGTAGGCAGAGGCGCCATATCTCTGACATCTACATTAACAACGTTGGCGACCGGTTTCGCTTCGGTCTACGCCTTGAAGATCGTAAACCGTTCCGGTCTGAAAAAAGTATTGATCATCTCTGTACTGATCACTGTTCTTTCGACGGCCGGCATCGCATTCAGTAAAAATCTCATGATCATCTATCTGCTTTCGGTCATCCGCGGCATCGCGAGCTGTTTTTTCAATACGCCGGTCGTCACGATGATCATCGGCAACTGGTTCATCACCGGAAGGGGGACCTATTCGGGCATCGTCATGGCGTTCTCCGGACTTGGCGGGGCTGTCATGTCTCCGGTCTTAAGCAGGATCATTGAAAAATACGATTACCGTATTTCTTTGCTGTTCAGTGTTTTGATGATGATCTTAGTCTGTCTGCCGGCATTGTTTTTCCTCAAAGCCTCACCTGAAGAAGCGGGCTATCGGCCTTATCTGAAAGAAGAAGAAAACGAGATACGGAAGAAGCAGTCATATGAGATCGTCTTCCGAAAAGATTCACTTGATTTCTTTCTTCTGATGATCATCGCCTTCCTGTGCCAAGCGACCTGTTCCATTGCCCAGCACCTTTCAGGATATGGCGAATCATTAGGATATCTGAGCTCTCAGGGCGCGTTTATGATCTCCGTGGCAATGATCGGAAATATCAGCGGCAAGTTTCTGGTCGGTTTTTTATCGGACAGGATCGGTGAACTCAAATCGGGTCTTGTCCTGGTCTCTTCTTTTGCCCTGGGGCTTATTCTTCTGTTTTTGCACAACGGATACCTGATGCTGCTGATCGGTTCCCTTCTTTTGGGATTCAGCTATGCCTGTGCCGTCATGCTGTCCAACGTCACCTTTGCCGTTTACGGCAATGTGCAGTATGGCGATGCCTATGGGCTGCTGACGCTGATCATCAATATCGGCGGTGCTCTGTCGGTGGCGCT
>JAIKXJ010000072.1 GCA_024684175.1 Erysipelotrichaceae bacterium | reverse complement strand
TTGTATCCTTTGTCGATATAGGTATCGTACATGACATCGATCATCTGTTCGTCTTTGACCTTGAGACCTTTGAGAAGATCGTAGTAGGTCCTTGTTTTTGTCTTGTCTTCCAGACCCAGATAGTAATAGAAGCCCTTCTTGTACAAAGCCTCTTTCTGTGCGTTGTTCATACGCACATTAAACTGTCCGAATGCCTGATCGACCGCATCCTTATCTTCCTTCAACATCGCTTCGTTCAGTTTCAGGAACGCGATGTTGAACGCCGGAAACAGCTTCTTAGATTCCGGGGAATCGATCAGCTCATCGAAAGCTTCATATTCCTTTTTTGCCAGGAAGCTGCTGAGTCTGCCGAAGAGGTCGTTCCTCTTCTTGTTCTGAAACATCTGCCAGCCCATGTCCGCCGCAAAGATGACGGCGACGATGGCCATCATGATCTTAGGATCCATAATTCTTCCTAGTCTTCGATCCTGTCCTTGTAGGCATCCGGATCGCAAAGATCGGGATCCTCAAGATGGTCGAAGATCTTTTTCCCTTCCCTGTAAGTATACAGACAGTTGAAATTTTCATCAATGACCGCAAAGTCGGCATCCTTGCCGATACGCAGCGATCCCTTCTTGTCCGCAAAGCCATAGACTTCGCAAGGATTCAAGGACGCCATGACACAGACTTTTTCCAGAGGGATACCCATGTTTTTGACCAGGTTCTTCATACCGAAGAGGACAGGTTTGGCGGAACCCGCCAGCCTGCCGGTATCGGTCAGACAGAAGCCTTCCTCGGTGATGTTGCAGATACTGTTGAAGATGCCGTGGTATCTGCCCGGCTTCAGCCCGCCGAGGTTGACGTTGTCGGAGATCATCATGATCTTATGGAAGGCATCCTTCTTGATCCGCAGGATGATCTCGATCATCTCATTGCGTACATGCAAGCCGTCGCAGATCAGCTCATTATAGACATCGTCATTGAGAAGTGCCGCACCGAGACCGCCCATATTGCGGTGATGGATGCCGGCCATGACGTTGGCGGTATGGGTGATGACGCTGATGCCATCCTTGAACGATCCCATCGCTTCTTCATAAGTCTGATTGGAATGAGCGAAGGCTGCGCGCACGCCGTTTTGATTCAGCAGACGGATCGCTTCCCTGCTTCTTTCAAGTTCCGGTGCCAAAGCGACCAGACGCAGGTAGCCTTGCCCTTCATCGATCATCTGCTGCACATGGTCTAAGTCGATCTCCGGATGTCCGGTGTCGACGCCCTTTTCGCCGACACGGTTGAGATACGGACCTTCCGAGTGGATGCCCAGGATCCTGGCGCCGACCGGATCTTCCTTGGCGACTTGAACGACCTGTTTGAAGGCGCCTTCTTCGTTGTCGACCGTCGGGAAGATCGAAGTGACCGCCGCCGAGCCCAGAGCCTTGACATAGCCCCTGATCGCAGCTTCGCCTTTTTTCACATCGGCCGGATCCCAACCCTTGTAACCGTGGTTATGGGTATCGAAGATGCCGGGGATGACCGTTTTTTCTTCAAAATCGATGTCACAGGAAAGCTCTTCGACGTCTTTCCTGACGATGTCTGTGATCTTTTCGTTTTCAATGACCAGGTATCCGTCGATGACGCCCTGTTCCGTGACGATTTTTTTTGCGTGTATGATCATTTTCTTAAATCCCTGTACGTGATGAGTTCCACGTCGTTTTCTCTGATCCAGTTCATGACTTTTTCCGACATCATCATTTCCGCATCCTTTGCCCGCTCCAGTGACAGCGTCGTCAGACCTAACAGGTCGGCATCGACATAACCAGGATGGCAGCAGAAGACGTTGTATTCGTTCTTCAGCATCTCATCAGCAACGGAGAAGAACTGTGCGACCGTATCTTTGTTCAACTGATCGTTGGGGTCGAAGACCTTCTTCTGAGAGGCCATGGACATGGACATGAGTTTTTCCATGGTGGAATCCATCTTCATTTCCTTCCAGATCTTTGTCGAATACGGGATGTTTTTTTCAACGGAGAGTTCTTCGATGACCTTCCGGTAGTTCTCAGAAGAGATCGAATGTTCATGCAGGTACTCGGGCATCTTTCCGGTCAGTTCCACGAAGCGGTCGAACTGCGCATAGATCTCCGTCCTCACCTCTTCGTAAGGGAAGAGTTCCGCCCTGCCTTCAACGCTCTGCCAGCGTTCATCGCGTGTGCGGACGCCGGAACGGATGAAATTGCCGTTTTCATCGACCAGATGCGGGATCTTTGCCGGATCGGCACAGGTCGGTCCGGAGACCAGATTGAAGTCGATGCCGAAACAGGCTTGCGGACGGTCCTTCATATACGAAGCTGCCAGAACTGCGGAAGGCATATTGGCAAACAGACCGGTGTTCCTTAAAACACCCCGGTCGATCGAATCGACGATACCGTAGGTGACGCTTCGCGTGAAGCCGAAATCATCACCCTGAAACAGAATTTTAGTCATGATCTTTCACTCCTTTTTCATCCATATATCCCTTATCTCCATGATACGTGAAATTAGGGCCATGTGGATGAAAACAAGGGGAGCGATGTCCCCTTGTTTGCGAGTTTTAGAACAAACCGATCGCAGCACCGACAAGGGCAAATGCGAAGATCAGAAGGATCAGCTTGGTCGGCGTCCAGCCCTTCTTGATCAGATAGACCATCAGGAACAGAGCACATACACCGAGCAGTCCCGGGAAGACCTGGTTGAGGATGTCGCCGACGACGACTTCGCCGCCTTCCGCACCCGTCGTATTGACGACCAGGTTCAAAGGAACGTTGACCATCTGCGCAGTCATCGCACCGACCATCATCAGACCGATCACGGATGCGCACTTCGTTAAGACCTGGATCAGACCGGAATTGAAGACCTGGTCGATGAAGGAAGTACCGAGCGTGTAACCGGCATTCAGTAAGACGTATTTGACGACAGACTGTGATACGCCATAGAGCAGGATGAACAGGATGACACCGAGGAAGTTGCCGTTGCGGCAAAGACCGATGGAGATACCTGCAGCGATGACACGGATCGCATTGAAGAACAGAGAGTCGAACATACCGGCCGTCGGACCCATGAGGGCGGCCTTGATGTTTTCGATCGTCGTTCCGTCAACTTTGCCTTCCTTGTGCTGTCTTTCCATAGCGTAGGCAAGACCGGCAACGAATGAGAACGGTACGGCATGCGTATTGAAGAATGACTGATGT
>JAIKXJ010000033.1 GCA_024684175.1 Erysipelotrichaceae bacterium | reverse complement strand
GAAGAAGAATGCCCGGGATCTTTTTGAACAGAAAAAGAAGCTTTGTGAGAAGTATGGTTTTATATTGACGGACTATCCCGATGATCTTTTTGAACTCAAGGGGACTTTGGAAGAAAACAGGACTCTGGCTGAAAAGAGATTACAGATGATCGAAGACTGCGATGTCTTCATCGCCGATGTCAATGACTTCCGTGCTTATGTCGAACCGTTCGGCGAGACGGCGCTGGAGATGGGCATCGCCTTTGGCTATGACAAGAAGATGTATGCCTATATGAAGGATGCGCGGGTCTGTTCCTTAAGATATTCGGGCAAGAAAGGATACGATGAGGAAAGCAAGAGCTGGAGAGATGCGGACGGCATCGGTTTTGAACCGGGTCCGGTCAATCTGATGCTGGAATATTCGGCAAAGATCATCGAAGGGGATCTTGAAGCGGCTTTGAGGGCGGCGAAGGAGGACGAAGATGTTCATTGATCGTAACGGTGTGATCAGAAAGCCGGTCGTCTATCTGGCGGACTTCGAGATGTTTTTGCCGACCTGTGAAGAGACGGTGAAGTACTGGAAGAAGGTCTGCGACAAGTACGGCTTCATCGGTCTGTTCCCGGGAGAAGGCGATCCCGTGGAACCGGGTGAGGATTACTGGCGGCGGGTCTTCGAGCACGACTACACGCATATGAAGAATTGTGACATGTGCATCGCCCAGCTCGATGACTGGAGAGGCCATGAGTGCGATTCGGGCACCGCCTTCGAGCTCGGCTGGTTCATCGCCAAAGGGCTTCCGAGCTACGGTTTCTATACCGGCAAGACGCCTTTGACCGCCCGGGACATCGAAAAAGACGAAGACGGCTATGATCTTGACGGATACGCCGTCGAAGACAAGGGATATCCGTTTGAGAACATGTTCACGCTGGTGAAGATTGCCGGGGATTTCGAGAAGGCTTGCGCTTTGGCGAGGGCGGATTTCGACGAAGAGCTCATCAAAAACGGATATGCGCCTTACGAGGTGAAATAAAACCCCTTTATTATTGAAAAGGGTAGGTTTCAATGATAGAATTGCATTGTTAAAGAAAGAGTTTTTCTTATTTAACGGCTTCATTTGGTTTAAGGCATAGGAAGTGCTTTAAATAGAAAGAAAAGGAGAAAAAAATGAAGAAATTATTATCGGTTTTACTCGCAGTTCTGATGGTCTTCGCATTATTCGGCTGCAGTAAGAAAGAAGAAACTCCGGCTCCGGCTGACAACGGCAGCGAAGCAGCTCCGGCTGAAGACGACGGCGTTACTAAGATCGCGGTCTTACTTCCGTTCACAGGTGACCAGTCTTACTTCGACACTCTGGCTAATGCCGCAAGAGAAGTCGATGCTGCAGACAACAACATCAAAGTCGACCTGTACGAATGTGACCCGAACGGCGAAGCAGCAGAATCCAACTGGATGAACTGGTTCGACAACGTCTGTGAAGACGGTGAATACGACTTAGTCGTTTCCGGTAACGGTACTTATGAAGGTTTCTTATACCAGGCTTGTGAGAAGTATCCTGATCAGAAGTTCTACAACTTCGACTACACTTCCACTCCTGAATCCGGTGTTCCGGCTAACTGCTACTGCGTTGACTGGGCTCTTGATGACTTAGGTTATGTTGTCGGTGCTTTATCCGCAGCTGTCACCAAGACCGGTACGGTCGGTGTCGTCGTCGGTATGGACAACCAGGGCATGAACCAGTTCATTTCCGGTTACTGCCAGGTCTTAGCTGACAAGGGCGTCAAGTATGTCATTTCTTATCCGGGTTCCTTCACGGATACCGCTTTAGGTAAGGAAGTCACTTCTTCCATGATCGACAAGGGTGCTGACGTTATCTGGCAGGTCGCCGGCGGCTTAGGCAACGGTGTCATCGATGCTTGCTCTGAGCACGAAGATGTATGGTGCATCGGCGTTGACCAGGACCAGCATGCACAGTTCGCAGGAACCAACGAAGCATGGGCAAACACGATCTTAACTTCTGCTTTAAAGAACACGAACGTTGCGTTCAAGGCAGTCTGTGATATGGTCGCTGCAGGTACTTACGATGAGAAGCTCGGAAAGGCTGAATCTTGGGGTATCGCTTTAAACGGTGTCGGTCTTGCAGAAAATGATTTCTATCTTGCAAATGCAAGCGAAGAAGTCAGAAATGCAGTTGCCGAAACTCTTGCAAAGGTCGCTAACGGTGAAGTTGAAGTCGTCGACTGCAAAGTCTGGGACGAAGCTACTTACGCTACGGAATGGCCGAAAGTAAGAGATGCTAACCGTATCGACTAATCTGAAGAAATTTTAATAAGGCTAAGTCATGCGCTGTTTTTTCAGCGCATGACTTTTTTCTAAAGGTAAGGGAGGTCTTATGAAAGAGACGATTTTAAAACTTGATAATGTTACAAAAGTGTATCCGAACGGTACTGTAGCAAATCGTGACATTAACATGGAATTCGAAAAAGGTGAGATCCACTCGATCGTCGGTGAGAACGGCGCAGGCAAGTCCACTCTGATGAAGATGATCTTCGGTATCGAAAAACCATCTTCGGGCGTGATCACCTACAAGGGTAAGGAAGTCCACTTTGAAAGCTCCATGGATGCCATCAAAGACGGCATCGGTATGGTCCATCAGCACTTCATGCTGATCCCTTCTTTCAGTATCGTTGACAACATCATACTGGGAGACGAACCGAAGAAAGGACTTTTCGTGGATACGAAGGAAGCGGCCAAACGCTGCCAGGAATTATCCGACAAATATGATTTCGAACTCGATGTCAATGCCAAGGTATCGACATTATCCGTTGCCAAGAGGCAGAAAGTCGAGATCTTGAAGACCCTTTACCGCAACGCGGAACTCATCATCCTCGATGAGCCGACGTCCGTTCTGACGCCGCAGGAGACAGAGAAGCTCTTCGATCAGCTGCGTTTCTTCAAGCAGCAGGGACATACGATCCTGTTCATTTCCCACAAGCTGGAAGAAGTCAAGCAGATCTCCGACCGCATTTCGGTCATCCGCAACGGTGTCTCCAAAGGTACGTATCTCAACGATGAACTGACGATGGAACAGCTGACCAACCTGATCATCGGCCGTGACCTGGATAACGATATGGATGCCTACAAGACGCATGAGGATTTCCACAACGAGAAAGCACTTGTCGTCGAGCATCTGAAGATGGAACACAACGGCAAGGGCGTTCTCAACGACATCTCCTTCGCCGTCAAAGCCGGTGAGATCTTAGGTGTCGCCGGTGTCGAAGGCAACGGCCAGATCGACCTGGTCAAATGTATCGTCGGTCTGCAGAAGACCCAGTACGAAGGATCGATCAGGATCTGTGGTACCGATACCGACAAGATGAACATCCGCCAGCGCCGCGACTTAGGCATGGCCTACATTCCGGAAGACCGTATGGGCGACGGCACAGCCGGCGAATTACCGATCTCGGACAACCTGATCTCGACCTACTATACCAGAGAAGACATCAACGGCAAGCTGTTCATGGACAACAAGAAGATCGCTCAGGTCTCCGATGATCTGATCAAGACCTTCGCCGTCAAGACCAAGTCGGCGGAAGCTTCCGTCAACTCGCTGTCCGGCGGCAATATCCAGAAAGTCGTCGTTGCCAGAGAATACAATACCAATCCGAAATTCATGATCGCCGAACAGCCGACCCACGGTATCGATATCGGCTCGGCGGAATTCGTCCACCACAAGCTGATCGAACTGCGCAATTCCGGTGCGGGCATCCTGCTGGTATCGGCCGACCTCAACGAAGTCATCGATCTGGCGGACCGCATCATCGTCATGTTCGACGGCCAGATCTCCGGTTACTTCCCGGACGGCAACGATGTCGATGAATCCAGCTTAGGTATGTACATGTTAGGTGCAAAACACCAGTCTGCCGAAGAGATCGGAGGTGCACTCAATGACTGATAAGAATACGAGCAACAAGTATTCCAAGAGATACAAACTGTCTCTGACCAACTCAAAGCTCTTTGATGCGATCAAGATGCTGATCGCGATCCTGATCGCCCTGGCGATCACCTTCGTGATCCTCTGCCTGGTCTCCGATGACCCGATCAACGCTCTGAAGACGATCCTGTTCGGACCGCTGACCAAGAGAAGATACATCGGATCGGTCATCGAAAGCTTCATCCCGTATGCCTTTGCCGGTCTGGCTGCCGGTGTCTTGTTCAAATCCGGCGGCTTCAACCTCGGCGCAGAAGGTATCTTCATCATATGCGGTGTCGTCATCGCGGCCATCGCTTCGGCGCCGGTCACCACGAGCCCGATCCTTCACCCGATCCTGTGCTACCTCGGTGCCATGGCTTTGGGCGGTGTCTTGATGATCATCCCATCCTTCTTAAAGGCAAAATTCAATACCAACGAGATGGTCGTCTCACTGATGCTCAACTCCATCTATGCGGCCATCGCTTCCCATATCGTCCGTACCTACATGATGACCTCCAAGTCCAACTCGGTCGCATCCAAGGACTATCTGGCGACAGCCAAGATCCCGAACCTCTACGAGCCGTACAGGATCTCGATCTGTCTGATCCTGCTGTTCGTGGTGATGATCATCTTACACCTGATCATGTTCAAGTCGAAACTGGGCTACCAGATCCGTCTGTCAGGCTCCAACCCGAAGTTTGCGGAATATTCCGGTATCTCCGCCTTCAAGCTGGCCATCTCCACGGCAGCCATCGCCGGTGTCTTATGCGGCATGGGCGCAACGACGCATCTGCTGACGCAGTCGAGCTTCTACACGCCGTCGCAGTCCTTAGTCGGTATCGGCTTCTCCGGAATGCTGCTGGCGATGTTGGGCAAGAACAATCCGATCGGCATCGTCATTGCCGCTTTCCTGATCAAATATCTGGAGCAAGGTACTGCCGTACTTTACTTCGTCGATAAATCCGTACCTGCCGAGATCGTCGCGATCGTCGAAGGTATCATCATCATGCTGATCTCATCACAGCACTTCTTGAGAAGACTGCGTGAGCAGCAATTACTGAAGGAGGGTCTGGAAGAACATGCTGAGTAGTCTGTTTTCAACATTATTCACGATGAAATTTGTGCAGACGGTCATCCGTCTGGCGACACCGATCGTCTTCGCAGCCATCGGTACTTTCGTTGCCGCCTCCACCGGTATCGGCAATATCGCGATCGAATCCATCATGACCTTCTCGGCCTTAGCCGGAGTCTTAGGTTCCTACCTGACGGGCAGTGCCTGGGTGGGTGTGTGCATCGGTTTCATCGTCGGTATCTGCACGGCCTTACTGATCGCCTTCTTCTCCATGAAGATGGGCGCCAACGCCTTCCTGATCATGATCGCGCTCAATACCTTTGCGGATTCCGTTGCGATCTTCACGCTTTATCAGATCACCGGTGATAAGGGAACGACAGCTTCCCTTGCCACGCCGATCTTAGGAACACTGGACATCCCGGTCATCAAGGACATACCGATCCTGGGTGAGATCTTGTCAGGTCACTACATCCTGACTTACATCTGCTGGATCTTAGTCATCCTGCTGTTCATCCTGATCTACAAGACACCTTTAGGCATGCACATGCGGGCATGCGGCCTGAATCCGGATTCCGCAAGGACAGCCGGTATCAACGTTGAAAGACTTCAGGTCTTATCGCTGATCCTCTCCGGTTTCTTCGCTTCTTTAGGCGGTGTCTATCTGTCACTGAATTATCTGAAGATCTTCTCGAAAGCGATGGTCTCCGGACAGGGCTGGATGGGTATCGCGGCCAACGGTATCGCCAACGGCAACTACGGTGTGCTACTCTTATCGGCATTGATCTTCGCGATTTTCCGTGCCGTATCCATCATCTTCTCGTCAAGCACGGCCTTCCCAGTCGACCTGGTCGGAGCAGTCCCTTACTTCTCCGTCTTCTTCCTGCTGACGCTGGTCTCGATCATCAACTACTACCGTACGAAACGCGGTAAGGTCGAGGAGGAATAAATGCGCAAGATCATCGTCGATACCGATCCGGGTCACGATGATATCATGGCGATCTTAACAGCTCTGGCTCATCCAAGTGAGCTGGAGCTTTTGTCTTTTTGTACGGTCGCCGGAAATCAGACCTTGGACAAAGTCACCAATAATATTCTGAAGATCGAGGACTATCTGAATATCGATATCCCCGTCTACAAAGGCTGCGATCATCCGCTGGTCAAGGAGAATCAGCCGCAGCCCGCCGCTCATGGGGAAAGCGGCATGGACGGTCCCGTCCTGCCGGAGCCGGTACGCAAGGCAGAAGACATTTCCGCTGTCGCATATTACAAACAGATCTTAAAAAAGGAAGACAAGGTGACGATCGTCGCCCTGGCTCCGCTGACCAACTTAGGCACTTTATTGAAGGAAGCACCGGAGGTCAAGGACCATATCGAAGAAGTCGTCCTGATGGGTGGTGCCTTACACGGCGGCAACATCAACAAGTACGCCGAATTCAATATCTGGCACGATCCGGAAGCCGCCAAGATCCTCTTTGATTCCGCTGTCAAAGTCATTGTCGCCCCATTGGAAGTCTGCTATGCCGGCGGCATCCTGCTCAAGGAGACGGAACGTTTCGACCGCGAAGGGAAAGTATCAAGGCTCGTCAAAGACCTCTTTGATTTCTATTGCCGCTATGCGATCGACCGGGGTTGGGACTCCACCGCAGTCTTCGACCTGATCCCGATCCTCTATCTGCTGAAGGAAGATCTCTTCACGAAAAAGACCGGTCATATCGATGTCCTTCTGGATGGCGAAGATACGCAGGGGCAGACCCTGTTCAGTGAGGGCGAAGGAGTCCATACCGTTTTGATCGACGCGGACCGGGAAGGCTGCATGAAGATCTTCTTCGATGCGATCGACGAACTGGAGAAAAGATATCATTGAATTAAAAAAAGAACTCTGTAAAACAGAGTTCTTTTCGTATGTGATGTGATATGCCGTATCAGCGCTCCTTGAAGCGTTTCCAGGAGGAAACGGCAAGCAGACAGCTGAGAGATCCAAAGACCGCGATCAGCGTCCAGGAGAAGGTACAGGCGCGCCAGCCGAAGCGCTCGGATAAAAGACCGAAACCGTAGATGGCGGCTGCCGATCCGACATAAGTGAGGGAATTGACGATGCCCGACACCGTCGACACCATGCCATAGCGGGCAAAATGGGAGGGCAGGATACTGACAAGGAAGAGATTGACCGCATGCATCGTTCCGACGGTCAGGGAAGATAAGAGGATCGTCAGATATTCGTTATTCGCGTAACTGAGGTTCAGAAGAAGACAGATTATTGTTGCGGCCGCAAAAAACAGAGCGGCAGCCCTGGTCTCCTCTTTGACGAAACGGCGGTTGAAAAAGCCGGTGAATCTTAAGGACAGAATGCCGATGAGCGGCAGCAGGACGGACTTGAAGATCGCCTGATCGCTGGAAAGAGAAAAGGTGTTGGCCATGAAGGACGGCAGCCAGTCGCTGATGCCGTCACGAAGCATGCCCTGCAATACGATGGCCAGAGCGATTAAAAGAAAGCCCGACTTAAGAAGGAAAGGTTTCAGTTGCAGGTCTTCTCTCTTCTGTTCGGCAGTGGTCTTGGGATCGCCATACGAAACGGCATCGGCCTCTTCGATCTTCTTGCAGCAGTAAGACCATAACAGCAGGATGAGGAAAGCCACGGTACCGTTGGCATAGAAGGTCAGCTTCCAGTTTTGAAAGACGGCGATCCATAACAGGGACGACGACAGATAGATCAGGACGGTCGCGAAGATGCCGGCGATGTTCATGTTGACGGCGGCATTCTCGTAGTCTTTCCTGTCCATATGGGTGGACAGGATCTTCAGCATCGGCGGCCACAACATGGACTGGGCAAAACCATTGATGAACCACAAGAGAGGACGAAGATCCGCTTTTGCCAAAGGCATCATGAGATTGATGAGTATGGAGACGGCCAGTCCGGAAAAAACCATCTTATGGGCTTTGATCCGGTCGCCGAAAAAGCCGGAAACGATCTGTCCCGAGCCGTAGGAGATCACACTGAGCGTTTCGACTAATCCGGCAGCGTTTTTGGAAAGTTGTTCGTTTTGAATGACCGCTTCCATCACGATAGAGTAGTCTTTTCTGGTCAGATAGCCGGCAAAGTAGACCAAAGGCGCTCCAATGGACAAAAGGCGGATGAGATCACTGTTTTTCGTTTCTTTTTGTTTCATATCCTGATCCAAAGTCATAATAACAAAAGGAAGACGGATTTGAAAGAAGAGGACAAAGTCGGTCGTCACCAAGTTTATCATCATGATCCGGCACTTTTGATCACTCATAGAGATCAATAATAAGACTCATGTCTGCTTTTGAAAAAGAAATATCACGGTCAGATATCCGTGTGTCTCCTTTATCTTGACCGGCACAAAAAGAAAACTTTTTAAAAAGATAAAAAGTGACATATAAATCCTTTTAAAAAAAGTAAAACGAAATTAGAGGAGGTCTGTAAATGCTGAAAAGAGATATTTGGAACGAACTTGAAAAGTGGAAGGAAAAAAATCATCCTTTGATCTTGCAAGGGCTCAGACAGGTGGGCAAGACCTATATAGTAAAAGAGTTTGGGAAAGCATATTACAAAAATGTCGTCTATCTTGATCTAAAGGCCGGGAAAAAGTATCATTCTGCGTTTGAGTGAAGTTTCGATGTGGATGAGATGGTCCTGGCGATCTCTGCAGCAGAACCTCAGGCTGTTATACAAAATGAAACGCTATTGATCCTGTTCCGATCGCTGAGGCTGACAGCGATCGGATTAATGAAGCTGTTCAAAAACTGCTGAAGAGATCATAAGCTATCGAAAGTATCGGAGAAGCCGTGCATCCAGTTTTTCGTTTCGTAATAGAAGCTCTTGTAGAGCTCGTAGATCCGCCGGTACTTTTCATGGGCTTCTTTATTTGGAATATAGCTGTTTTTGTACGTGACCATATGATCGACCGCTGTCGGAAGATCCGGATAGATCTTTAACATCACGGCACAAGCGATGGCACAGCCAAGGTTCGGCGCATTGATGTCGCTTGGGACGTTGATGACGATGTCGGAGACATCTGCGTGGATCTGCATCCATAAGGGACTTCGGGCGGAACCGCCGGCGATGTTCATTTCTTTGATTTCCACGCCGTGCTGCCGGAAAGTATCCAGGATCATTTCACTGCCGAAGGCCACACCTTCTAAGATCGCCCGATAGAGATCTTCTTTCTTGTGGGCGAGCGATAGTCCGTAGAACATGCCTTTAGCCTTGCTGTCATGGTAGGGATGTTTGTTGCCCTGGAAATAATCTAAGAGGAGGATCCCGTTGGAACCGATCGGGACCTTGCCTGCAAGCTCATCCATCTGTTTGTAGGAAAGCCCTTCGCAGAAGTTCTTGTTGAACCAGGACAGGATGGAACCGGAAGCGGATTGGGCGACATAGTCGGTATAGTAACCCCGGATCAGATTGTCCGGTCCGTTGTTGGAACCGTAAGGGTTCAGTAAAGGACGTTCATTGAGGGCCATGGCCAGGTTGGAAGAACCGGTGATCATGCCGATCCTGCCGGGTTTGTTGACGCCGATGCCCAATAAGCCGATCGAAGAGTCGATCCCGCCCTGGGCGATCTTGAGCTCTTCACAGAGACCGAGATGGTCTGCGGCTTCCTTGCTTAAGGTGCCGATCAGGTCGCCGACCCGATAAACTTCTTTAGAAGGGAATCTGCACAAGGCATCTTCGATGTCCAGAGCTTCATAGACATTTCTTGAAAAGCCGTCATGGACCGAATATCCCCAGTTGCAGGCGGTGTTGTTGTTCATACACCACTTGCCGGTCATTTTATAGGTGATGAAGTCCTGATATTCGCAAAAGACTTCCGCCTTCTCATAGATCTCTTTTTCGTTGCGCTTGAGCCAGGCGAGCTTGGGCGGCATCCATTCCGGAGAATAGAATTCCGAGGTCTTTTCAAACAGCTCATCGGCTTCCTTTTTTGCCCGCACATCCATCCACAGGAGGCAGGGATACAAAGGCGTGCCGTCGCGCTTGCAGACGACGACGCTCGTGGAGGTCGTATCCAAGGCCAAAGCGGCGATCTGCGTGTTGGCGATCCCGGTCTTTGTCAGGACGTCTTTGACAGCTTTTGCCATGGAATCCCACCAGTCATTGGGATCCTGTTCCGCATAGCCGGGCTTGGGGAATTTTGTCTCATAGGACACGGAAGAAAAGCCCAGGCAGTGCCCTTGGATATCGTAAAGGCCGACGCGGACACCGCCGGTGCCCCCGTCGATCCCCATCAGGATCATCGGATCGTTATCTATCATATTTTGATTTTAACATGGCTTTGAAGACCTTGTTAACAGGTGGAGGGATACGGATTAAGGTATAATGAAGAAAAGATGTGAGGTGCCTTATGCAGCTGCAAGAACTCAAACAAAAATTGAAAGAATACATGGCCGTCCCGAGAGTTTCGGGTTATGAAAAAGAAATGGCTTACCGTCTCAAAAACGATTTAGGAAAGTATACGGACGATGTGAAGATCGATAAGATCGGCAACGTCATTGCTACGTTTGAAGGAAGTCAGAAAGACGCACCGGTCTTAATGATCTTCGCCCATATGGATACGATCGGCTTCGTCATCAAGCGGATCGACAAAGACGGTTTCATCTATGTTGACCGCGTCGGCGGCGTTCCGGAGAAGATCCTGACGGGAACACCGGTAAGAGTGGGAAGCGAAGACGGCAGATATTATGACGGCATCTTCGGTGTCCGTGCCTACCACATCATGTCCAATGAAGAGAAGGCGAAGGCCGATTCTTTGAACGATCTGTTCATCGACATCGGTGCCAAAAGCGATGAAGAACTGTTTGAATTAGGCATCCAGGTCGGCTGTCCGGTCGCCTATGGCAAGGCATACTATGAATTATTGAATGACCGGGTGTCGGGATCCTATATCGATGCGGCGGCCGGTCTGTGCAATCTTCTGCAGATCGGCGAATATCTCAAGGACAACCGGCCGAAGGCGACGGTCCGTCTGGTCGGTACGGTCTGGGAAGAATTCTCGGCGAGAGGGGCGATGATCGCCAACCGCACAGGCAAGTGCGATCTGGCCATTTCGATCCTGGGACCGGGAGCTGCCGATACGCCAGACCAGAGAGGGAAGGTCTCCAATGTTTCCATGAATGGCGGGGTCGGCGTCACGATGTTCAATTTCCATGGGAAAGGCACGCTCAACGGCAACATCATCCACAAGGGGATGTTTGAATTATTGAAGAAGGCGGCGGAGAAAAATGAGATCCGCATACAGCGTCAGGCTGCCCGCGGTGCGCTGTCCGATACGGCGTATCTGGCTTTGGAGAATGACGGCATCCCGTGCATGGACTTAGGAACACCGGATCGCTATTCCCATTCCACTCTGGAGCTCATCGATACGAAGGATCTCTTACAGACCGGAGAGCTCTTATGTCATTTCATCGAAGAGCTCGATGCGGATTTCGATCTCAAGCGTTATTAAAAAAATCCCGCTTACTTGAGGTAAGCGAGATATTCTTCTTTGCTCATGAGAGGCTGGAAAGCCTCTTTTATTTTCGTGACTTCCTCTTCGTGTTTTAAGAAGTGGAGCACGGTCTCATAGACGATCGCCGCAGGCTCCAGATAGGCTCTGTTTTTGTCTGTGATGCACAAGTCTTTGCCATGGCAGTTGCCGCCGAAACCGGAATAGCCGAACTGCACGCAGGGCTTGAAACAGGACAGGTCGCCTAAGTCACCGGCGGCCATCGAGATCTCGTTGTCGTGAATGTCTTCAATGCTGCAGTACTTCAGCATGAACTTGCGGATGACATCGTTGACCGCCCGGTTCTGGTTCATCGGCAGATAGCCCGGTGAGGTCTTGATCGATGCGGAGGCGCCGAGCGCTTTGGCACAATACTTTGCCGCATCGTCGACTTTCTTTGCCGTTTCGTGCAAGGCTTTTTCATTGGTCGCCCGCACATAACATTCGTAGACTGTCCGCTCCGGGATGGAATTGACGGTCTGTCCGCCTTCCGATAAGATGCCGTGGATGCGGATATAGTCTTCTTCCTTGAAGGTCTCTCTGAGCATATTCAAGGCGTTGTCAAACAAGACGAAGGCATTTAAGGCGTTGATGCCGTTGTGCGGCGCCATGGCCGCATGGGTGGCTTTGCCTTTGAAGGTGATCTGCTTATAGACGAAACCGGCCAGGGAGGAATTGAGGGAGAAGTGGTATTTCCCTTCGCCCATCGTATGTAAGTGGATGAAGAGGTCTTCTTCATCGAAGAAACCGTGTGTCAGCATGTTGACTTTACCGCCGATGTAGTCGATCTCGCCTTTTTTGATGAGCGTATTGCGGTAGGCGATGTCGGTGTATTCTTCGGCCGGGGTGAAGTATAGGCTCACCGTGCCGTTTTTGATGACGTCTTTGAGTTTGACCAGGGCATAGGCCATGATCGCACATTGGGTGGAGTGGCCGCAGCTGTGTGCTGCGTTGTCGACTTTCGAGGCAAACGGATGGCCCAGGGTCGGGATGGCGTCGAGTTCGGCGATCAGGCCGATGCGCGGAGATCCGGAGCCGATGGAGGCCTTGAATGCCGTATGGAAACCCAGATCCGTGACCTGGATCCCGTTGTCTTGCAGGTATCCGGTCAGGATCTTTTTGTTGGTGTATTCTTTGTATCCGAGTTCGGGATGGCGGAACAGTTCATCGCCGAGTTCAAACAGAGTCTGTGCGTCTTTTTCGATCGTTTTTATCATAGGGATCCCTCTTTGTCTCAATCATATCATTTTCTCTCACGGGCAATGGCGTTGATTTTTTTATCAGAAAGAAGGAAACTGATAGGGATAGGAGGTGTTTCTATGAATGACTATCAGGAAATCAGCCGTCTCAGCCGTCCTGCCTTCTTCAACCGCGTCCTGGGCTATCTTGCCGTCGGGCTCGGTCTAAGTGCGCTGGGCGCCATCGCGGGCAATGCGATCTTACCGATGCTTGGTGAGGGATATATGTTTGCGATGTTGTTTTTCATGGTGACGGAGCTCATATTGGCTTTCGTGATCGGCAGCAAGATCGACCGCTATCCGACCTCGACGATCCGGTCTTTGTTCATCGGCTATTCGCTGATCAACGGCATCACTCTGTCGGTGATCCTGGCCGTCTATACCACCGCCAGCATCCTCATGGCCCTGCTGACGGCCGCTGTGGTCTTCGGCAGCTTATGCATGATCGGCAGGACCACGAAGCTCGATCTGACAAGGATGGGATCCTTCTTCATGACCGGGCTGATCTGCTGCATCGTCCTGACCCTGGCCAACCTGTGGATCTTCAAAGCGAGCGGCCTGGATATCGCCTTGTGTTATATCGAGACCTTGCTGTTCATGGGGATCACGGTCTACGACATGCAGATGATCGACCGCTATTATGCGCAAAGCGAAAGCGAGAATCTGGCGATCTATGCGGCACTGCAGCTCGAGCTGGACTTCATCAACCTGCTGATCCGGATCTTGCAGATCTTCGGTGTCCGCGTCGACGACAATTAACGGGAAAGCTTCATCGGAAGATGAGGCTTTTTTGTTATATAGTAGGATTATGAAGTTTGGTCTGATGGTGAATGTTTTGGTCACATTGATGAGCGCTGTGATGGTGGTTTTCATGCCGCTGGTTGACCGCGCGATCTGCAAGAAACTGCGCATCTCGCCGGACGACCGCGTAAACGAGAATCCGAAGGCGGATCATTATTTACATCTCCGGAAGTACCTGCTGATCTTCGTCTTTCTGATCTATCTGTTTCTTTTGTCCTATGTGGCCTTCTTTTCAAGAACGGCAGCCGATGACTATCTCATACACATCGCCTTCTATGAAGACCTGGCCAATGCGATCAAGGTCGATTTCGGCATCCTGGGCCTGCTGAAGGTCCTGTTCACGGAAGGCTTTGCTGCCGCGGCGAGCCATGTGCGCATCAACAAGATCGACGACATCGTACAGGTCTATCTCAATATCGTTTTGTTCCTGCCGATGGGCTATCTGCTTCCTTACGTCTTCGACTTCTTTAGAAGAGATATGAAGGTGCGGACCATATTGGCCTGCTTCATCTGTTCCTTGCTGATCGAAAACATACAGCTGATGACCCGACTCGGGTTCTACGATATCGATGACCTCGTCTCCAATACCCTGGGCGGCATCCTTGGCCTTCGTTTCTATATCTGGTTCGCTTATGTCCTGGCCCATCCGGATTTCCGCAAGGAGGCGAAGCGGCAGAAGCGTTTCGAACAGCGGGCCAAAGAGAAGGCGATGTATCCCTTCCTTTCGAAGATCTCGCTGCAGCGAAGCGTCATTTATGCTAAAGACAAGAAGGAAGTCTTCGACTTCTATGAGAACCGACTGGGCTTCCGTCTCAGGAAGGCGATCCCGCAGGGAGAAGACATCGACTATATGTTCGAGCTCGGCAAGGACCAGTTCGAAGTCCGCTGCCGGAAGGATTATAAGGAAGAGACGATGCAAGAGATCCTCATCGCCTGCAACAACTCGGAATACCTGAAACAGAGCCTGGAAGAAAGCGGCATCGCGACTTCGCCTTATGCCGAAGATCCGTATACCTTATTGCGGACTTTCAGTTTCATGGCGCCGGGGAATACGAAGATCACGGTCATCGAAGAGTGATGTTGCGAAAATGTTGCGTCAGCTGATGGAAAATAAAAATGTTGGAGGACTCATTATGAATATAGAAAGCAGATCGATCAAAAACCTGTTGATGATATTCATGACGGTCATGATGACCGTAAGTGCCGGCTTCTTCGCACGGACCGAGGTCTATGCGGACGAAGAGACGTTCACCATCACCAAACAGCCGGAAAATGTGACGGTCGATTATCCGGAAGGCGCGACCTTCCACGTGGAAGTCGATCATCCGGAAAACGTCGCATCCTACCACTGGTCACTGTCCGACGGCTATACCGTCTTTGAACTCGACGGTGATACTTCCTCGACGGATACGCTGGTCATCCCTTGGACCGACCAGAATCCCAATACTTTCTATCTGTGCTGCACGATCACCGACAAGAACGGCCACAAGATCTTCACCGAAGATGCGGAGCTCAATGTCGGCAACGTCGAGACCAACAAGCCGGTATTATATCTGGGCGACATCGCCTTGGAACCGGGGGAATCGGCCGATCTCAGCGACGGTGTGCAAGGCAGCGGCAAGATCAGCTACGATGCCAACGGCACGCTGGTCACCTTTGAAGACGTTCATTTCCACAACGATATCTCGATCTATGACACGACCTTGCAGTCGTTAGGCATCTTCCTGTCTTACCGCCGGGCGGCTGAACCGGAGTATACCTTCTTCTTCAAGGGCGAGAACGTCATCGACAACACTTACTATGATCCCGACTACAATGCGGCCGGTGTCTGTCTGAATTCCTTCTTCGGACAGGAAGAAAACAAGTCGACGCTGATCATCGACGGCGATGGTTCCCTGCTCCTCAAGGGCGGATCCAATTCCATTTATTCCGACGGCAACCTCGAGCTCAAGATGGATCTCGAGACCCGGCCTCTGGAAGGCATCTACAACGATGCGATCACCGCCTGGACCATCCTGGTCGATGAAGGCGTACATCTCGACCTGCATCCCAACGGGACCGGCATCCGCGCCAGAGGCGATCTGCGCACATATAAAGACAGTGTGATCGACATCGATTCGATCGCTCCGCATGTCTCTGTCGGTCCGACTGTCAAATACATCGTCAATGTCGATGGCGGGATGTATATGGAATCCACCAAGCTGAACATCAAAGGCAATGCCAAACCGGAGACCTTCGAACCTTACAGTTCCTATCTGGTCAACTTCACCGGCATCGGTTTCAACGGCCTGGGCGGCCTGAACGCCAAAGATTCGGCGGTCGACATCGAACTGCACTGTGAAAAAGGCGAAGACATCTATGCCCTCAACTTCTGCGGCATCGTCGGCGGCGAGAACTCCTCATCGCTGGAACTTGAGGATGCCTCAAGCGTCGATATCCGCATCGATGCCGACAACGTCTTCGGTACGACCGGCATCCTGATGCCGGGTGATGTCAACGTCGGCAAAGATTCCAAGATCCATGTCGATCTCAAGAGCTTGGGTGAAGTTTCCGCCATCGAAGCGGACCGTGCGATCGTATTTACGGACTGCAGCGTCGATACGTCCGTCCTCTCTCTGGATGAGTCGGGAACCTATGGCATCGTCAGCTCCGATATCGGCATCGAACTCAACGATCCGAAGTATTACATCTCTTCCATGACGGGAAACGGCGTCGGTCTGGCGGCCGATACGGGCGAACGTTCGGAAGATGTCAAACCGCAGGACAACTATACGCCGACTGTGATCAAACTTTCGGGCAAGGCGGAATTTGAGACGCCGAAGAAGGCGCAGATCAATCTTTGCGGATTGCCGGGCTACGGCGAGACGATGGTCACGGAAGCTGTCTATGATCCTTCGAACATGGAGGCTCCGGCAAACGAAGTGAAGATCATCGTGAAGAAGGACAACACCCTGTATTATGCAGCCGGTGCGGTCGCTGCAGCCGGTGTTCTGGCTCTGGTCTTGAAGAACAGAAAAAAATAGAAGTCTTTCAAGCTGCCGTGTGATACAATCCCCCTAAGGTAGACACGAGAAATACTTAAAATCTCACTTTATCTACAAGGGGGATTTTTTATGGGAAGAAAAGCGAAGTACTTGCCTGAACAGAAGATCAAAGCGTGTGAGGATTACCTGTCCGGA
>JAIKXJ010000014.1 GCA_024684175.1 Erysipelotrichaceae bacterium | reverse complement strand
AAACGCCGCCAGAGCATCCATATCTGCTATGATCTGATCGGGTTCATCCCGCTGAGTGAACTGATGACACAGGAAATGGCATGACCCGAAGATCATGCCATTCCTGGAAACTATAAAACTTTCTTACGAGGGGCGGCCTTTTGCGGGAGGTCTTTTTTAACACAGGTATTCGATCAAGGGTATAATATAGGGTGACAAAAATACAGTATCTGTTTGTCTGAAACATCCATTTCAAAAACAGAAAGGAAGACCAATATGTTGCAAGCATCCGTTTTCAAAGAAGCAGTCTCAGAGAAAAGATTATTGAATGTCGTCAAGGAAGTATCCTGCCATCACCGTATCCAGGCTTCGCCGATGTATCGGGAAGCAGCGGAACATGTGCTGAAGATCTGTAAGGACTACGGCCTGGAGGCAAAGATCCTCTCTTATCAAGCCGATCCGGACGTCTGGTATCTGCAGTCCAAGATGTTCAAGGAGTGGTCGATCAAAAAGGCCGTACTCGAACTCGCCGATCCGCAGATCTGTCTGGCCGATTTTTCCGCCGAGCCGATCTCGGTCATTCAGAAGAGTGCGCCGATCGACCGAAGGGAAGATCCAATCGACCTGGTGATGCTGGAAAAAGATGCGACCAGAGAGTCGTGCGAAGGCCTTGACCTGAAGGGCAAGTTCGTCTTCATACGCGGTCACATCCGCCGTTATGACTGGGTCTTTGATGAAGGTGCCTTAGGCGTCGTCACGGATTTCATCATGGAGACCAAGAGCCGCAAGCGTTCCGATCTCTACGAGTCTTTGACCTATACGTCTTTCTGGCCGAGCCATACGGAGGGAGAAAAGGAGAGACGCGGTTTCGTCCTCTCGCCGAAGACCGGTGACCTGCTGGAAAAACTGTGCAGGGAAAAACAGGAAAACGACGGATCTTACCTGAAGGTGAAGCCGTATATCGACTCTTCTTTCTATAACGGACACATCGAGATCGTGGAGGTCAGGATCAAGGGAAAGGACGACAAGACGGTCTATCTTTCCGCGCATCTGTGCCATCCGAAGTCTTCCTGCAACGACAATGCCTCCGGCGTTTCTGCCGGCATCGAGGCAATGAACGTCATCAATAAACTCGTACAGGAAGGGAAGATCGAAGCGCCCGAGCACAACATCGTGCTGACGCTGATCCCGGAATTCACGGGGACCTTCGCTTATCTGAGCGATCATAACGACTACAAGAACGGTCTGGGTGCCATGAACCTCGATATGGTCGGCGGCAGACAGACGCGTTTCTACGGTCCGATCACGTTGACCAAGACCCCGTACCAGCTGCCTTCGCTCAACAATGAGCTGTGCATGATCGCGATGGACAAGGCTTCTGAGGAAGCGTATTCCCTGTCCGATGATCCGGTGGCTTTGACCAACCACCGCGTCGAGCCGCATTCCGGCGGCAGCGATCATACGGTCTATTGCGATCCGAGCATCGGCATCCCTTGCTGCATGCTGGGGCAGTGGCCGGACCTCAACTACCATACGGCGACCGATACGCTGGATGTCATCGATCCGGCCGTCTTAAAGTTCTCTTGTCTGACGGCGGTTAATTTCGCTTATGACCTGGCGACACTGAAGAAGGAAGATCTGCCGTATCTGTTCACGAAGCAGGAAGAAGTCCTTCTGGAAGACAAGAACCGTTATACTTTGGAATATCTTGACGGTAAGATCGGCAAAGATATGTTCGGTTCCCTGATGTTCTATCTCAAAGACTATTATCTGGATTGTCTGGACTCCGCCTGTAAGCTCACGGGGGACTGCGATGTCAAAAAACAGAAGGACCACGTGACAAAGATGTTTGACGAATGGATCGCTTTCTATGATCTTCAGGACGATTATCCTTGCGATGAGGATCTGAAACAGATCTACAGACGCAAGTTCGTTGGTCCGGTCCACCAGGTCTCCGATTACCGTGCTTTGGGATTTGGGGAAGCCTTGGATGAATATCAGGAAAAGACGAAGAAGGATCCGTTTGCGATGTTCGGCATACAGGACCTGGTGACCAATCTGATCGACGGAAAACGCAGTCTCGGACAGATCATAAAGACGACTTCTGTGATCAAAAGGAAAGATGTGAAGGAAGCGGTACTGATCCTTTTCGGTCTTTACGAAAAGCTCGGTCTCATCGAAAAAATATGAAAAACTCCTGCGGGAGTTTTTTTCTGCGGAAAGAAGCCGGGATTTGGGATTTGAGGTTCAATGTAGGAGGCCTATCGCTTATAATGATATTGTCAAACAACGAGGTTTAAACATGAATAATTCAATCTATGATGTTGTTTCTCTGGGCGAACTGCTGATCGATTTCACCCAGTACGGTGTCTCCGATCAGGGTAACCCGGTCTTTGAAGCGAATCCGGGCGGCGCGCCGGCCAACGTCTTATCGATGCTCAATAAGCTCGGCAAGAAGACGATGTTCATCGGCAAGGTCGGCAACGACGGTTTCGGCAAGCAGCTGGAAGAGGCACTGAAGGAACAGGGTATTTCCACAAAAGGCCTGTACAAAGACGAGGAAGTCCATACGACTCTGGCACTGGTCCACAAACTGGCCAACGGCGACCGCGACTTCTCCTTCTACCGCAAGCCGGGAGCCGACATCGATCTGAAGGCGGAAGAAGTCAAAGAGGAATTCTTCGATGCGAAGATCTTCCATCTGGGTTCTCTGTCTCTGACCGATCAGCCGGTCAAGGATGCGACGCTGAAGGCTCTGTCACTAGCCGACAAATACGGCTGTATCGTTTCCTTCGACCCGAACCTGCGGGAACCGCTGTGGGATTCTCTGGAGGACGCGAAACGAGAGATCGCCTTCGTCATGGGCAAGGCCGATATCATGAAGATCTCCGACAACGAGGTCGTCTGGTTTACCGGCGAAGAGGACTACGATGCCGGGATCGCCAGGATCCGTGAAACCTATCCGAATCTCAAACTGATCTGCCTGTCCATGGGCAAAGACGGCAGCCGCGCCTACTATAAGGATCTGAAGGTCGATGTTCCTGCGTTCATTTCTGACAAGACGGTCGAAACGACCGGTGCCGGCGACACGTTCTGTGCCTGCATGCTGAACTATGTGCTCGAGCACGGTCTCGAGGATCTGAAGGAAGACGGATTAAAAGAAATGCTGCGCTTCGGCAATGCGGCAGCCTCGCTGATCACCCGGAAGAAAGGCGCTTTGCGCGTCATGCCGGAAAAGGAAGAGGTCGAAGCGTTCTTAAAGGAAGCGGAATGAAAAAAGAAAAAGTGAATGAATTTGAAGAGCGCTATGAGAAAAACAGTGAAGAACTTCACTATCTTTATCAGGAGCTCTATCACGACGAAAATGCCTATGCCTATTTCGTTTCGATGCTTCGAAGGATGTATGAAGAGCGAAGCAGGGAACTGAAGAAATGGGACAAGAAGCGCACAAAGACCAACGACTGGTTCAAGGGCAGCGATGTCCTGGGCACATTGATGTATGTCGACTGTTTCAATGAGACGATCGCCGGCATCGAAGAAAAGCTCGATTATCTTGAAGAAGGCGGGATCAATTACCTGCATCTGATGCCGCTGTTACAATCGGTGGAAGGAAAGTCGGACGGCGGTTATGCCGTGGCGGACTTCCGTGCCGTCGAACCGAAGCTCGGTACGATGGACGACCTGGCCGATCTGGCAAAAAAGTGTCATGATCGCGGGATGTCCTTGTGTCTGGACTTCGTCATGAACCACACTTCGGAAGACCACGAATGGGCGATCCGGGCACGGAAAGGCGAAAAAGAATACCAGGACCGCTACTTCTTCTTTGACAACTGGACCATCCCGAACGAATTCGAGAAGAGCGTCCCGCAGGTCTTCCCGACGACGGCACCGGGCAATTTCTCCTGGTGTGAGGCTGTCAACAAGGTCGTCATGACGACGTTCTATCCTTACCAGTGGGATCTCAATTACCGCAATCCGACCGTCTTTAACGATATGACGGAAAACATGTTGTATCTGTGCAACCGGGGCGTGGACATCATCCGACTGGATGCCGTTCCGTATATCTGGAAGACTCTGGGGACCAATTGCCGCAATCTACCGGAAGTCCATAAACTCGTGCGCATGATGCGCATCGCTTCGCAGATCGTCTGCCCGAGCGTCCTGTTATTGGGCGAAGTGGTCATGGAACCTTCGAAGGTCGTTCCGTATTTCGGCACTCTGGATTATCCGGAATGTCACATGTTGTACAACGTCACGACGATGGCAACGACCTGGCACACCGTGGCGACCAGAGATGTCCGGCTTCTGAAGCACCAGCTGGCGAGCGTCTTCGCTTTGCCGAAAGAATACACGTTCCTGAATTATCTGCGCTGCCACGACGACATCGGCTGGGGCTTGGATTATGAATTCCTGAAGCAATTCGGCATCGAGGAGGTCGCACACAAGAAGTATCTCAATTCCTTTCTGCGGGGACATGAGTGGGGCTCGGAAGCCCGGGGCGAACTGTACAATGACGATCCGCGTCTGGGCGATGCCAGACTCTGCGGCACGACCGCATCCTTATGCGGCCTGGAAGCGGCCTTATATGAGAAGAACGAATGGAAGAGGGAACATGCGATCCGTCTGGATATCATGCTGCACGCCTTTCTGCTGAGCCAGTCGGGAATCCCGGTCTTGTATTCCGGCGATGAGATCGGCCAGCTCAACGACTATACGTATCATGATGATCCGCACAAAGCAGCGGATTCCCGCTATCTGCACCGCGGTAAGTTCAGCTGGGAGAACGCGGAAAAGCGTCACGAGAAAGGAACGACGGAAGAGAGGATCTTCGATGCGATCCTTGAACTCAAGAAGATCCGTGAACGCCATCCTCTGTTCGAATCGGAAGCCGATACCTGGCTTCTGGAGACCTACAACGACCACATCCTGGGGATCGGCCGTTATTTCAAGGAAGAGAAATTATTGGCTCTGTTCAACTTCTCGGAATACGAACAGACGGCCTGGATCTCGGAAGAAGAAGACTATGTCGATCTGCTGAGCGGAGAGAAAGTCGAAGCGAAATCGCTGAAGATGGACGGCCACAGCTTCCGCTGGCTCTATCACGACTATAAAAAGAAAAAGAGAGGTCCGAAGAAAAAATGAAACTGATCTTTCTGGATATCGACGGCACGCTGGTGGAAGCCGGCAGGAATGAACCGCCCGCTTCCGCTTTGAGCGCCATACGCAAAGCCCAGGCCAAGGGCAATAAGGTCTTCTTATGTACCGGCCGCAATATGGGCATGGCGGCACCGGTCTATCAACTGGGTTTTGACGGCATCATCGCTCTGGCCGGGGGCTATGTACTGGCGGGCGATGAGGCGATCTACGATCAGCCGATGAAAAAGGAGGATCTGGAAGATCTGATACGGATCCTGCATGAAGACGGTGTCTTCTGTACGGTCGAAACGAAGGACCGTACCTACGGAGATGAGAACCTTTCCGATTTCCTGGAGGATGCCGACGGCGACAACTCGGAGATCGAACGCTGGCGCCAGGCTCTGAAAGGGGAACTGGGCATCGAACCGATGCGTAATTACGACGGGGCTCCCGCATACAAGATCGTCATCATGTGTACGAAAGCGAGCCAGTTACAAAGAGCGAAAGAAAAATATGAAAAGGATTATGATTTCGTCATTCAGGAAGTCAAGGAACACGGCAACTGCCTCAATGGCGAACTGATCCACCGCAGTTTTGATAAAGGAAAGGCGATCAAGATCGTCGCAAAGCACTACGGTGTTCCGTTGCAGGATACCGTCAGCTTCGGCGATTCGATGAACGACCTGACCGCCATTCAGACGGCGGGTGTCTCCTGCTGCATGGGCAACGGAGCTAAAGCTTTGAAACAGATCAGCGATCACGTCCTGCCGGACCTCAAAGAGGACGGTCTGGCTTACGGTTTTGCATTGCTGGAACTGATATGAGTGCAAGAAAGATCAATAGGGGGTAATAAAATGGCACTTGATTATCGTAAATGCGCTGAAGAGATCTTTGCCTGTTTGGGCGGTAAGGACAACATCATCAGTGCGGCACATTGTGCAACGCGTCTGCGTCTGGTCATCGCCGACAATTCCAAGGTCGATACCAAGACTCTGGAAGATGTCGAAGGCGTACAGGGGATGTTCGATTCCAACGGTCAGCTGCAGCTGATCATCGGTACGGGTACCGTCAACAAAGTCTATGATGAATTCTTAGCCGTTTCCGGTGTTTCGGCGGCGACCAAGGAAGAAGTCAAGGCAGCGGCCGCTGCCAAGCAGCCTCTGATCAAACAGATGGTCAAAGCGCTGGGCGATGTCTTCGTTCCGATCCTGCCGGCGATCGTCGCTTCCGGTCTGATGATGGGTCTGGTCGAATCTCTGGCAAAGGCGATCCCGAGCTTCGGCGCATCCGACTGGTTCTCTTATCTGGATATGATCGCCAACGCAGCCTTCGTCTTCTTGCCGGGCATCATCGCGATGTCGGCCGCCAGAGTCTTCGGCGGCAACGTGTATCTCGGCGCGGTCATCGGCTTGCTGATGATCCATCCGGGTCTGATCAACGCCTGGAACGCCGGCAGTTATGAAGTCCTGCCAAGCTGGAAGCTCTTATTCTTCAACGTTCCGCAGGTCGGCTATCAGGGACATGTCATCCCGGTCATCATCGCCGTCTTTGTGATGTGCACGATCGAGAAGTGGCTGCACAAGCATGTGCCGGAGATGATCGACTTGTTCGTCACGCCGCTGGTCACGGTCCTGGCGACTTCTTTCCTGACCTTCACGATCATCGGCCCGATCTTCTCGACGGCGGAATCCTATGTCTTACGTTTTGCATCCTGGCTGATCACGGTCGGTTTCGGCATCGGTTCCTTACTGATGGGTGCCGTCTATCCGTGGACCGTCGTCATGGGTCTTCACCATATGTACAATGCGATCGAAGCAGGCTTGCTCTCATCGCAGGAATTCAATAACCTCAATATCTGGATGCCGATCGCTTCCGCAGCGAACTTCGCACAGTTCGGCGCCTGCCTGGCCGTCGGTCTCAAGACGAAAAACAGAAAGACCAAAGCGGTCGCTGTCCCGTCTTCCCTGTCTGCCGCTTTGGGCATCACGGAACCGGCGATCTTCGGTGTCAACTTCCGTTTCATGAAACCGTTCATCTTCGGTATGATCGGCGGTGCCTTAGGCGCGATGTTCGGTTCCTGGATGGGCCTGGGTGCGACCTCTTACGGCGTCACCGGCATCCCGGGTTATCTGATCATCAACAAGCCGCTGGCTTACACGATCTTACTGGCGATCGCGGGCGGCGTTGCCTTCGCACTGACCTTCTTATTCTGGAATGAAGAAGGCAAGAAGGAAGAGAAAGCCGTTGAAAAAGGCGCTCCGGAAGAAGTCGTCATCTCAACGGAAAAGGGAAGCATCACGGCTCCGGTCAACGGCAAAGTCATTCCGGCTTCGCAGATCCCGGATGCGGCATTTGCCGGAGAGAT
>JAIKXJ010000008.1 GCA_024684175.1 Erysipelotrichaceae bacterium | reverse complement strand
TTAAACACTATAGCGCCAGGACTTATTAAGAATAAGTTGACGAGGGCTGGGCTTATCGAAAGATTCGGCGGATGGTCCAGAGGCCTGATACGGCCTGAACGATGGGAAAAAACAATTCGTGAGGATTGAACAGATCCATTCGGTATCCTTCATGACATTAAGGAGGTTTTTGTTATGTGCGGAATTACCGGTTATATCGGTAAAGACCCTGCACTTGCTTTCGTCATGCAGGGACTGGAAAAACTTGAATACCGCGGCTATGATTCGGCCGGGGTGACGCTGGTCGATGAGAAAGGCCTTTTAACCTACAAAACAAAAGGAAGATTGAGTGAGCTTGAGAAGATGCTGGAGGACAAGGACTGTCCCCAGATCTGCGGGATCGGTCATACGCGCTGGGCGACTCACGGTGTCCCTTCGCAGTTGAACTCCCATCCTCACAGCAACCGGAAGAACACGATTTCGCTGGTACACAACGGCATCATTGAAAACTACGCTTCTTTAAAGGAAACGCTGATTAAGAAGGGCTACAGTTTTCAATCCGAAACGGACACCGAGATCGCTGTCAATCTGCTGGACGATTATTACTACAACGATACCCGCGATCTGTTTGAGGCCCTGAAAAAGATGCTGAAGGGACTTGAGGGCAACTTCGCCCTGTGTATCGTATCGACGATCGAACCCGACACGATCTATGTGGCGAAGAAGGAAAGTCCGATGGTTCTGGGAAGGACAAAGGACGCCGCTTTCTGCGCCTCGGATGCCCCGGCTTTGCTGGCCTACACCAAGAGGATCCTGCCTCTGGAAGACGGACAGATCGCAATCCTGAAAAAAGACGGGATCGAGGTTTTTGACTTTGAAGGAAAGAAAGCCGAAGAGAAGTGGATCGATATCCCCTATGATATCGAAGCGGCCCAGAAGGGCGGCTATGATTCCTTCATGCTGAAGGAGATCCACGAACAGCCGACAGCCATCAGGGAGACGCTCAGAGGCGTTCTGACAAACGGAAAGATCGTCTTCAGGGAACTTGATGAACTCGATATTGAATGGAAGAAGATCAACAGGATACATTTTGTCGCCTGCGGCACGGCGTATCATGCCTGTATCTTTGCCGCTTTGACCCTGCAGAGAAACACAAAGGTCATGGTCAGCCATCTGCCGGCAAGCGAATTTAGATACGGGAGCCCTTATCTTGACGAAAACACCTTATGCGTTTTTGTTTCCCAGTCCGGTGAAACCGCCGACACGATGGCAGCCATGAAGCTGGCCAAGCAGAAAAGCGCCAAGACCATCGCGGTAATCAACGCCCTGGGTTCATCGATGACCAGGATCGCCGATGCGACGATCTACACCTGCGCCGGTCCGGAGATTTCGGTTGCTTCCACCAAGGCTTACACGACGCAGCTTACGCTTCTGACCTGCCTGAATATTTTCCTAAGCGAAAAGATCGATGGTTTTGTGCCGGATACTTCACTGCCTGATGATCTGAACAGGCTTCCGGATCTTATCAGGGAAACGCTGAAGGAAGAGAAGCAGATCGAGGAACTGTCCCATCTGCTCGACGAACAAAGCGACGCCTATTTCATTGGCCGCCTGCTTGATTATCCGACGGCTCTGGAAGGCGCTTTGAAAATGAAGGAGATCTCCTATGTTCATGCAGACGCCTATTATGCCGGAGAACTGAAGCACGGACCGATCGCGCTGATCGAAAAGAAGACCATGGTTATCGCTCTTGCCAGCCAGAGCGAAGTGGCTCAGAAAACGATCTCCAACATCGAGGAGACGATCGCCAGAGGCGCAGAAGTCGTCCTTATCACCAAAAGAGAAACCGAAGCCGATAAATTCAGACACGTGATCCGCCTGCCGGACATGAACGATACCTTATATCCGATCGTATCAGTCGTGCTTCTGCAGCTGCTGGCCTACTATACGGCAGTAAACAAAAAACGCGACATCGATAAACCGCGCAATCTTGCCAAATCAGTAACGGTAGAATAAAGCCTGGACAGGCGTTCATTACGCAAAGCTGCACAATTGAACAGGAATAAATATCGAGCAGTTCAGGCCCGTCTCCACAATCGAGCGGGAATAAACGCGAACATTCAAAAAGCCTTTATTTAAAGGCTTTTTTGATAGTTTATATTTTATTTTTTGTTGAGTAAAATTAAAGTAACGATCGGCAACAGATCAAAGGTTTTAACGTTTGGAAATATCGCGCTGTTATCAATTCTTTCCAAAACAGAAAGAGTTGATGGGTTTGTTGGCTTTTAGGTTCCGGTCAGGAGGAGTGAATGATGAGTATTAATATCATGACTGTTGCGTATGTTCTGTTTGTGATTTTATATCTTGGATCTATCTATTACAGAATGATCAGAAGAGAGATCCCCAAACCGATCGGCTGGCTTATGGCTTTGGTTCCGATCGCCCTTGGCATGGCCACTTTTGATATTTCCGGTTTTACAGGAATAAAGCTGTATTTGGGTAACGCTACAGTACATGAAGCTTTGGCTAAGCTTCCTGCCGTACTTGAATCATTATTGGGTGCATTTTTAGGTGCAGGTCTACCGGAAGAGATCTATAAGGGGATCGTTCTTATTGCTGCGATACTTATCTTTAAACCTAAGAAAGTATATGAGTACTGTCTGATAGGCGCAGCCGTCGGTCTTGGCTTTACGATCATGGAAGAATTCGCCTATATGGATACTCCCGAATTAACTACGGTTGCAACGAGGGCATTACATCTTCCTGCACATATGTCATTGAATATGTTGATGGGAGAACTCTTCGGCAGAGCAAAATATAACAGATTAAACGGCAAAGGATCACAGACCTCAAAATATATCTTTGCGTTTATTGCTCCGGCAGTGATACATACATTATTTGATGCGTTTGCTTCCAACAACAGACTTTTATTGAACTCTGTTGCAAGCGGCGATACCGGAGCAGGATTCTGGATCGGTTCTGCGTTGATGGTCACGGCTTTTGCCGGCTTTGCCGTATACATTTATTGGATGATCATAAGACTTAAGAAAAAGACCCAGGAATTCTGCGCGATGGAGACTGTGTCTGAAAAACAATAATTTAACAGACATAGTACCATCGGGTGAAAGACGCTGTTTTAAAAAGCCTTCAAAGGCTTTTTCGTTTTATAAATTGCACAGGTCACAAAGTGCACGGTCACCGGAGAGACCGGATCTAAACAGGCTTCCGGATCCGGATCCTGCTGAAGAGCCGGTCAAAGAAAAGTTTGATCAGCAGCTTTTTGTTTTCTTTAAATAAAACGACATCATTTTCATCAGCAAGCCTGCTGCCGTAGATCAGTTCTTCATAGACCGAGAGGATATCTGCCGTCCGGGAATAACGGGTATTCTTAAGTCTTGAGGCAAACTCGCTTAAGGTCTCGTTTTTTCTGAGGCCCGTTCCCATCCGTTTAAGCAGTCTGAGGTTTTGTTTGAACAGGATCCCGACTTTCTGTTTTGAAGGCAGCCGGTCAAAACGGATCATATTGATCGCTTTGAAGACTAGAGTCAGGATGAACAGGAAAGCGGCACCGGCAAGAAGCATCGGTACAAGATCGACTTTATTTGTATTATTCTGAACAGGGTCGTTTCCGCTATCCGTCATCTCTTCGGCCAGGTCGGTCTCCTGCGTGTTTGCTGCCGAACGGGATGAAGGGGTCGGTTCAAAGTCGAGCCAGCCGAAACCGTCAAGATAGACTTCCGGCCAGGCGTGGGCCATGTAAGAGCGGACATCGGCCTTGCCGTTTCTTAAGGAAAAGGTATAACCCTGAACAAAGCGGGCAGGTAAGCCCTGGGCTCTGGCTAAGAGGACAAAAGCCGTCGCATAGTGCACGCAATAGCCTTTCTGATTTTCAAAAAGCAGATAGTCAAGAAAATCAGCGTCGCTGTCCACTTTTTCCGGCAGTTCACCGGGTTCCAGGTCATATTGCAGGGAACGGAGAAGTCCTTCGATGGCCAGCAGTTTTTCATAGTCGCTGCCGGCATCTGCGATCGTTTCTTCAAGAAGACCGAGGGTCTTTTCCGACAGCTGCGGTCTTTGGCCATAGATGTCATAGACCGTTTTTTGGTAGTCTTTATAACCCTCAAAGGTGAAGATCTTCGGATCGGCCGAAGCGACGATCTTCAAAGCCTCATTGAAGGTACCGGCATCGACGGGCTTCCGTTCGGCGATCGTGTTTCCGAGATCTTCGTCATTGCGGAAGAAGTGGTAAAAGCGGATCTTGTAGTCCTGTTTTATCGCTTCGTCAAAAAAGAGATCGCCGCCGGACTGACGGAGCGTTGTTTTTTCGATATGAGGCAGGGACTTGAGCGGATGAAAGACGTGGGCAGTCACGATGCCGCTGCAGTCGATATCGAGATAGACGTTTCGCAGATGATCGAAATAAATATCTTTGTCTGAGGAAAGAACGGCACAGAGGCTTTCAAGAACGTCGTAGGTCCTATAGTCGAGACTGCTTTCATCGGTCTTGATCCAACGCAGGTCTTCAAAGGTATCGAAGGTCTTGCCGCCGAGTTTGATGGGATCTTTTCCGTAATAGCTGGAACTGACGTTCATGATCCTGCGGGAACTTTTATAGATGCCGTTTCCCATAGATATGACATCCGAAAATCCGGTAAAGAGACTGTCGCTGTCGCTTGAAGATGAAGAAAAGCCGTATCTATTGGCAAGATTTTCCCACTGGGCTCTGATCCACCAGCCGGTATTTTTGAGGAAAGTCCATTCGTAAGGCTTGTCCGGGAGCTGAAAACGGCCGAGCAGCAGGATCGTCAACAAGACAAAAGGAGCCAGATACAGAGTGTGCATATTCAGATCGGTATTCCCCTGTTTGGGCCAGCGGATCTGAATGATCTCGATGATGTTGATCAGCAGAAAGAAGAAGAACGGCAGGAAGATGATCTTGTCTGTTTTTGTTTTGCTGATGAGGAACAGAAAGATCAAAAACAGACAAATGCCGATCAGCAGATAGCGGCCGAAGATATGGCGCTCGATCGCTTTGATGACCAGAAGGCAGGATAAACAGAGGATGCCGATCAGCAGATAACGAATAGCAGCTGCCGGCAAGCCGTTGATCAGAAAATAGAGAAGGAAGACGACGGCAAGCGATATGCTTATGAGCAGCCGTCTTTGTTTTTTTTGATAAAGCAGGAAAAGAAAGAGGAAGTCCGAACCGAGGCAAAACAGTGCGACAGCGATCTTCGGATCGGAAAAAAGACCCAGGCAGAGCGCCAGGCTCAGAGGCAGCAGATGGATGAGGTCGCGCAAAAGATCGAAGATCATTGGACCTCTCTTAGATCGGCGTCCGTTTTGATGAAGATGAGACCGGAATTTTCGTTGTTTTGAATTTGACTCACGCCAGCATCGGGCTGATCGTTGACCACGATGAGAGTCAGCGGTATATCGTGCTGCTGCAGATGTTCTGTCAAAGAGGAATAGGACGGATCCATCCGGCTGACGATCAGAAAGACCATCGTTTTATCAAAGAGCGTATTTGAGGATAGGATCTTCTCACACAGGACGGCCGGTCTTTTGGCGCCGCTGAAGTGAAAAGCCGAAAGCCTTTCATAGTTAGCCTCAAAACTTTGCAGGGAATCGCCGCTCAATTCTTCCACTGACTCTTCTTCAAGATAAATGCTCACCGGGATCGCTTTCTGCAGGAAGAAAAGGTCCAGGGCAATGACGGTCTCCAGGATCTTGTTTTCCACGGGCAGATATTCTTTTGGGTCTTCCGTATAGCGGCAGGAGTCCATGATCAAAGCGATACCCTGACGCTCTTCGCCGCTCATCTGTCTGACCATCAGTTTCTGCAAAGCGGCAGATACTTTCCAGTTGATGAGTTTGAGATCGTCACCGGGGATGTAGTCTCTCAGCAGCAGGTCGGCGACATTGCGCTTGTACCTGTTTTCTCTTAAGGTATTCAAGGTCTCCTTGTTCGATCTGAGATCATCGAGCCGGATGATATCCGGTCGCACTCTGACGAAGAGCGGCCGTTTCAAATCGCGGGTAAAGCTGAAGAGCCGGAAGAAGTCCTGGATCACAACGGCTTTGATGCCGATGTGGTATTCGCCGCGGTAGCGGCAGATCAGAGAGTTCTGTTTGACGATACGGCCGCCGAAGAAGAGTTCGTATTCGCTTTGCATATCCCGTTCGCTGACGGAAGAAAAATCCGGGAAGAAAAGGACACGGATGCCGGAAAAGGGAATGAAGCTGTCGTTCTGCAGGACGAATTTATAATCGGAGCGATGATTGGCGATCAGATCGTGACCGTTGATGTGCTGATAGATCCTGAAATAATGGTTGACCAGAAATATATAGAAAAGCGACAGAAAAGGGATCATCGTAAGCAATATAAAAAAACCATAAGCGGCCTGTGTACCGGAAACGGTGATAAAGATCAGGGAAAGGCTCCACAAAATCAATAAGATGATCCGGTTTCTGCGCATTCCTCACTCCATCGGGATCTCTATAGAGGATATAAGCTTTTTAAGAAGGGAATCGACGTTCTTTTTGAGGATCCGGGCTTCGGAGCTCAGGACCAGCCGGTGGTGCAGGATATTGACTGCCACTCTTCGGACGTCGTCCGGTTTGACGAAGTCCCTTCCTTCGATCAGCGCGCTGGCCTGTGCGGCTCGTATCAGCATCATCATCGCCCGGGGACTGGCGCCTAAGACGAAGTTTTCATCTTCCCTGCTTGCGGCGATGATGTTTTGAACATATTTCAAAAGACAGTCACTGACATGGATCTCTTCGACCTTTTTCTGTAAAGCGATGATGTCTTCGCTCTTGCAGACGGCCGGCGGGACCTCAACAGTCTTTCCGTTAAGAAAATCTCTGCCTAATCGTATCTCTTCGTCCTTGTCGAGATAACCGATCGAAAGCTTCATCATGAAACGGTCCAGCTGCGCTTCCGGTAAAGGATAGGTCCCGAGGAATTCGATCGGGTTCTGGGTCGCGATGACCATAAAGGGCTGCGGAAGCTGATGTTTCTGACCGTCGACGCTGACTTGTCCCTCAGCCATAGCTTCCAGTAAGGCGGCCTGGGTCTTCGGTGAGGTCCGGTTGATCTCGTCAGCCAGGATCAATTGACGCATGACGGCGCCTTCCTTATAGGTAAATTCTCCGCTCATCATGTTGTAGATCGAGACACCGGTCACATCCGACGGCAAGGTATCCGGAGTAAACTGGATCCGGCCGAAACTGCAGTCGATGCTGGAAGAAAGGATACGTGCCAGCGTGGTCTTGCCGACACCGGGCACATCTTCAAGTAGGACATGGCCTTTGGAAAGAAGACAGATCAAAAGATCATCCACGACTCCTTCTTTTCCTACGAAATAAGAATTGATCTGATCTCTAAGTTTCTTTATCATTATTTTGTTAGTCCTTATATAAAATCATTATACCTGAATCCGGTGCAGGCATAAACAACACCGTCTGCAGAGAACAGGCCGGTAAGGAAACAAAGCATCCCCTCTTGCGGAGACTTTTGTCTTTTTGATCCGATATTGTCCGGGCTCCGATAGGACGGCATTGATTATAATAATGTTATCAAGAGCTTACAAATATGTTAAAAAGATATATCTTGTTTTTGAAAAAACACCCGTTGATCACCGCGATCGAATTGTTCATTTTCTGGATGATCTACCGCAGGATCGGGAAAAAGATCGACTATCGCAAGATCAGGGAAGAATGGTAGCGGAAAAATCACTATAATAGGAGAAGAACAAGGTAACAACGAAGCAAAGGAAGGCCGAGATCATGAAATACTATGCCACACTGAAAGAAAGCAAAAAACAGGATTCGGGAAACGGACACTATTCTTATCCGCTTCTTGATGAGTCCAACGGCTGCGGCGAAAACTGCGCGACCGGCATCAGCTACTATACGGCACGCGAGTTCACACCGCCGGCGGTCCATGACTTTGACGAGGGGTTCATGGTCCTTTCGGGGAAAGGCTATGCCAGAGTTGCCGAAGAAGAGTTTCCGATCGACGATCAGGTGTCTTTCTTCGTTCCCGCAGGTACGAAGCACGCCTTGAAGTCCGAAAGCGAAGAAACGCCGCTCGTCCTGTTCTGGTATCACGCACAGGCGCGCTGAATACCAAGATCAAAAGATCGCGAAAAGCCATCGCATCAAAACAACGGCAAAACCGTAAATCAAGCGATACGGATGATACTTGTCCCAAATTGAAACAGCCCTTTTTACAAACTGTCTACTTTCGTTGACTAGTTCAATATAAGGCTTTTTGTTTTACGGTATGGCAATAATCTCGCTGCCGCCGTCTCAGGATCTTTTCCGGGAATAGAAGCAATAGACCGGGATGCATAACGCCAGCAGGATCGCGTAGATATCGAAGAGTGTTCCGTAACCGGAATTCGAGATGACGAAAGCCCCGATGGCCGGTCCCAGGACGTTGCCCAGATCCATGCCGATATAACAGCTGCTGGAAGCGACGCCGCTCCGCTCAAGCCCCAGCATCCTGACGGAATCGACCTGGATGGCCGAGGATCCGCTGCCCTGACCGATCGCTTTCAGGACGGCAGCGACCAGTACCAGGGGCAAGGAATGCGCATGACCGAAGCATAAGGCAAAGGCGATGGAGATCAGAAAAGCCGGATAGATAGTATAGGCCATGCCTTTCCGGTCGAGCCACTTTCCGGTAAAAGGTTTGGTCAGCACCGTTGCGATCGAACTGACGGTATAGAAGAGACCGATGCCGGCAATGTTGCGGCTGCTTCCGAAATCTTTCAGATAGTAAAGCAGGATGCCGTTTCCTACCGACAGCATGCCGATCAGAAAGACATACATCGTCAGTTGGGAAGCGAAGAAGTCACTGAAACGGAAGACGAAGCGTCCCCTGTTTTCCGTATTTCTCGGTTTGTAGGGGATCAGATAGGTCAGGACCGCACAAAGAAAGTTCAGCACGCTTGCCCAGACGAAGATCTGTTCCATTCCGAAACGGGCATCGATGATGTCGCCCAGCTGCGGTCCGATCATCGTTGAAACGACTGTTCCGATGCCGATGTAGCTGAGGCCCTCCCCCAGCCTGTCCAAAGGCAGGAAGTCCGCTCCGAAGGCCATCGATACCGTTCCGCTCAGGGAGAAGGCGATGCCGTTGAGGATCCTGACGAAGATGATCATCGGCACGCTGTCTGCCTTTGAATAGAGAAAAAGACAGAAGATCGACATGACATAGGAGAGGATCATCAGATGTTTTTTATTGAAGCGGTCACTGGCCGCTCCGGAAAACGGTCGGCCGAAAAGGGCTACGAGACTCATCAGGGATGAGATGATCCCGGTGAGTTCCATCGGCGCGCCTTTTGAGACCAGGAAAGCCGGCAGGATCGGGTTGACCATGTAGGATGCCGCTCCGCTGATGACGCTCATGAAGAGGACCATGATGAAGGGAAGCGTAAAGATCTTATTTCTGTTCATTCAATGTCATTGTAGAAGATATCTTTCGAAAAGTATTTTGAATATGTGGAAGCTTCTTTCAAAACGGAATACACTTATCGGAAAAGCATAAGATCCTTTTCCGCTTCATTCACGATGTCCCTGCCTTTATGGGTGTTGCCGCGATCAGTGCGGCGGAGATCGGTGAGGTCTCGGACCGGATCACCGCATATATCGCAGGCCTTGAATTCGTGCTGTGTCTGTATGGCTTCTTCCTCATCCGCAAGATAAAGAGACAGGAGATCATCGGTCTCCGGGACCGCAAGCGAAGCCAACGACAGAGCATAAAACAGACAAAGAGGCATCCGGCTTCTTTTCGTTTGGTGTTTTGTCAAAAGAGAAACAGATAAGATATAGTTATAGTAGATCAACATACAAAAAATATCATAGGAGGCAAACATGAAAGCCAAGGGGATTTTCAAACTCATTCTGCTGGTACTCATGCTTGGGGCGGCATGTGCCTGCATGTTTATGGCCAATGTCGTTCAGACAGGCGAAAATACCGTGACGGTCAGCGAAGGAAAGCTTTCTACCCGGGCGGGAAAGCTCAGCTACAAGCTCTACAGACCAAACGGCGTATCCGAGACCGACAAGGCACCCGCGGTCTTGCTGCTGCACGGCTACCAGAACGATCACGAGACCTGTGCCGCTTATTCGATCGAACTCTCCAGAAGAGGCTATGTCGTATTGGCGCTGGATGAATACGGACACGGATCTTCAAAGGCCGGTCTTTTCAATCGCGGATACGTCGACCACAAGGTCACGGTCAACTACGGCAATGATTCGGCAGCGGACGGGACTTTTGTGGATATCACGGGGCCCGGACGTTACAAACTGATGATGAACTTCTCCAATCTCTCGTTCTTTGACGATCATTATTCCAAAGACAGTCACGGGAATGCGATCATCGATTCCAGCTGCGGCGGTATCGATGCCTATAAATATCTCTCGGAGCTCCCTTATGTCGACAATAAAAAGATGGCTTTGAGCGGACACTCTATGGGGACCTGGTCGAGCTGGAGCGTGGCTGCCGCTTATGCGGGCACACCGATACAGCCGGTCGCGACCGTCTTACAATGCGGAGAACTGTTCCGCGACAGTGTCTATGATCCTTCGATCCGTTTCAATAATGTGCTTTTGCTGCAGGCAAAGTACGATGAATTTTCCTATTTCCGTGATTATGCACCGGTCGTATCGGATGCTTTATTGAAGACGCCGCTTCGCTGCGAGTTCCTCGGAACGAGTGCCGACAAGGCCGCCTGGAACACGACGTACGGAAACTTTGCCGACGGATCGGCAAGAAGGATGGAGCTTTTATATACCAACCACCGTCTGACGACCCATAACGCAAAGGGTCTGAGCGTTGCGCTCGACTGGTTCGATCAGGCTTGCGGTCACCGTTCTTCTTTGCCTTATGACGATCTGACGGCGATGAACAAAGAGTGGCTGACCTTGGGGGCGATGCTGCTGACTCTGCTGGCGATGTTCCCGCTCATGTCTTTCCTTTTGGAAAAGGATATGTTCATCGACCTCGTCCAGCCGATCCCGGAAGAAAAGACCCTCATGAGCAGGAAAGCCTGGTGGGGCGGTGCCTTGTTCACCGTATTCATCGCCGGACTTTCGTTCCCGTTCATGACCCAGTTGGGCCACGGACTGCTGCCGTTACCTGAAAACATCTTCCGCATGACGGTCGGCAACGGTTTCCTGAGCTGGTACGGTTTCCTGATCCTGGTCATGGCCGTTTCCAATCTCATTTCGGCGATCTCAAGAAAGAGGAAAGGTCTGGGCAAAAACGCCTTCATCAAAGGATTTGCCGGAGCTTACGAACAGACGCATATCGACTGGGTCCTTTTCTGCAAGGCCCTCATCCTTTCGTTCCTTCTGACGGGAATGGTCTATCTGGTCAACCGGATCTTTACGCTGGTCTTCCATCTTGACTTAAGGATCATCTGGCCGTTTTTCCGTCCGTTCACGTTTGCCCGCTTCCTGCAGTTCCTCGTCTACATCCCGGTCTTCGTCCTGTTCTATATGATGAACAATTCCAAGATCTTTGCGGTTTTCAAGACGAAGGCCAGCTACCGCAGAGGCCTCTTTGCTTTCCTGGGCGAATGGTTCAAGAATTTCTTCCTGATGGCAGGCGGCGTACTAATCATCGTCCTGCTGGAATATATCCCGTTCTTCCTAGATATCTCGCCGGGTGCCGACCTCCTGTTCGGAAGCACCTTCGGCGGACCGTTCATGTCTTTGCTGATACTGTTCGTTCCGCAGGTGTTGTTCTTCTCTTTGATCGGGACGTTCTGTTACCGCAAGACCCACAACGTCTTTACCGGCGCTTTCATCATCGCCATCCTGGCCTGCTGGATCGTCACCGGCGGTTCTTCGATGCTGTAGGATGAGACTGTTGTCATACGGCAGCAGGAACAGAGTGTATCTTTCATACGTGAAATGAAAAACCGATGAAGTTCATCGGAAAAAGAAAAGCCTTTGAAGAAAAAGGCTTTTTACATCGGATGGATGAACAGCGCTGCCAGGAGCTTGAACAGCAGATAAAAGACATGAACGATGAAGATACTGAAGCAGATCAGGCCGGCAGTATAGGCAAAGCCGCCTTTCGTTTTATCCCAGATGAACTGCAAGAGCGGATTTCCGTAAGGATCGCGAAGGAACATGAAGTCTTTGTCGAAGACCGTATCCACGACATACATGATCCCGACCAGGACCAGGATCTTGGCGATGGAGGCCAGGACGTTGAGATAATCGAGCGGGATCTCGCCGCAGATGAAGCGGGCGGTGATATAGGCGATGATCAGTCCGTGGAAAAGGAACTGGTGGATCGTATAGAAGTTCCATAAAGGCAGCGGTGTCGAGGTCGGAAAGATGACCGCCATGATGGCTGCCGGCAGAAAGAGGATCAGCAGCATCTGTAAAAAGAACCGATGATCGTACCAGATCGAATCCAGAACGATGAAATAAGCGGCAAAGCTGCAGATCTCCAGCGGCAGATAATCGGTGAGCTTCACATCGGATCGGGTCAGGACGAACATTTTGATGATGTCGCTTATGATCAACAAGGCACCCGTCGATCTCAACAGAAAGATCCTTGAAGAAAGACCGGCATGCTGATACGCCAGGCTGTAGCCGACGACCATAAGAAAAGTGAAGGAAAGCCACAGGAAATGGCCCGATGTGAACTGTCCGTATCCCAATCCTTCGGGGATATTATCTTTATGTGTCCAGAAGTGCTTCATAGAACTGTACTATTTCATTATATATGGTTTTGACTTCGGCAGCCGTCAACAGATGAAATACTATAATGAAATAGGGAGAAAGACCGGAAAGCGGGGGATGTCATGAAGCTTGAAGAAGCAAGAGAGTTCTATTTCGAATATAAGGGATATGCCTTTCATATGGGGAGGGAAGAACCGGAAAGATATGACCGGTTCAGGATGCTTGAGATCGATGAAGAGACATTGAAGCAATGGGATGAAGAACTTCTGGAAAGCCTGTTTTCAAGATTATGGGAAGAACCGGAACGCATCTGGACAAGACAGAACCATATCTTGCAGATCATTCGCAGAAAACATTGCGACACTGAAAGATATCTGAACAGACTGTCGGAGGAGATGGAAAAGATGACCTGCCTCGATCTGTTTCAGACGACGCTGATCATTGAAAACATGGCCGGCCGCACCGAAGGGCAGAAAGACGGCGGTGCATATGTCTTCTTTGCGTGTTCGGGTCCGGCAGAACGGATGAATGAGGCCATGGAAGCTCTGATCGGCCGTTTTAAAACAAGTGAAACGGACCGCAGATTCAAAGAAGCGGTATCCCGTTACAGGAACGCATACCGCAAATGGCGGCAATAAAGCACCGCCCTTTCTTCTGTTCGATGCTATGCGCTGATATAATAAGCATTAAAATAAGAATCGGTTTTGAAAGGAGCAGTTCATGGAATTGGAATTTGATGATTTTTTCACTCTCGGGATCCTTTTTGTTGTGTTCGTTCTTTTTGTCTTTTTGATCTACATGATCATCAGACGCGTGAGGTCATCGAGATATCACGAAACGGGAAGCGCTTCAGATGAGCGCAACCTCATGGATTTCGGCACACCGGTAAAAACGCTGTATACCAGCTCCAAGATCCTGACCCTGCACAACCACATCGATATCACCGATGAGAACGAAAATATCGTTTATCAGTCAAGATCGAAGTTCCTGACTCTGCATGACCGCACGAAGATCACTGCGGCGGACGGAACGCTCGTTGCCGATATGCACAGCAAGCTGATCAGCCTGCATGAGCGGCATTTCATCGAGATGGCGGACGGGAAGGACTTCACGATCGCTTCGGAGTTCTGGCACATCGCCAAAGACGTCATCCGCATCGAAGAACTGGGCTGGACGATCAACGGTCACATCCTGCAGATGAACTACTATATCAGTGATGAAAAGGGCAATGTCATCGGCGTCGTCGGCGAAAAAGTATTGTCACTGCACGATAAGTTCTGCATCGATATCTATCAGCCGCTGTATGAAAAAGAGGTCGTTGCGATCCTCATCACGTTGATCCACATGCTGCAGGATCGAAGAAGGTCCTCTTCCTCAGGTTCCTCTTCTTCATCTTCGGCATCTTCATCAAATTAAGGAACAAGGACAGAAAACAAATCTATAACGATAAGAAAAGCCCCTTGGGATCATCGATACGGAAGGATGATCTTTCGGGGCTTTTTTGATGTCAGTGTATTTTGGGATCTTTCTTCGGGACGCGGATGTCGGAAGAGACGATGGCTTCTTTCGGGCAGACCAGGATGCAGAGATGACAGCCGACACAGCGCGACGGATCGAGCAGCGGATATCCGTCGGCGAAACGGATCGCCTGATGTCCTCCGTCCATACAGGAGACATAACAGCGCTCGCAGCCGACACATTTTTCTCGTAAGAACTTCGGATAGATGATATAGGAACGGTCAAGTTCCTCTACGGAGACCACATCGTCAAGCGAGGTGGAACGCAGATCGTTGATCGAGCGGATGCCTTTTTTCATCATGTACAAGGCGGCTCCGTCTTTCAGCTCGTCGATCAGCCGGTAGCCGAACTGCATGACGGCCGTGGTGACCTGCACCGTTCCGGCACCCAGGGCGATGAACTCCAGGGCATCCTTCCAGTTTTCGACACCGCCCATGGCGGAGATGTGACGGCCTTTGAGGTTTTCGTCTTTGCCCAGTTCAGCGATGAAGCGCATCGCGATCGGCTTGACGGCTTTTCCGGAATAACCGCCGATCGCCGCGTGGAATGATTCTTTCTTCGGATCGACCTGGACTTCGATCAGGCTTTTGATCGTGTTGATCGCCGCGACACCGTCTGCACCGCCGCGGATGGCCGCATCGGCGCTTTCTTCGATGTGGGTGACGTTCGGTGTCAGTTTGGCGATGACCGGGATCCTGCTGCGCTTTTTGACGACGCGGGTATATCTTTCAACGAGCTCCGGGATCTGGCCGACGTCGCTGCCGGTGTTTTCGGCGGTCATATTCGGACAGGAGAAGTTGAGTTCCAGGGCATCGACACCGGCGTCGTTCATGATGTCGGTCAGATACGCCCACTCTTCATCGTTCCTGCCCATGATCGAGACCATCAGGAACTTGTCCGGGTAGTCTTTTTTCAGACGCTTCAACGTTTTGATGTTTTCCTTCAGCTCATAATCGGAAAGCTGTTCGATGTTTTTGAAACCGATGATCCGGTGGTTGTCGCCGCGAACTGCAGAAAAACGCGGAGACGCTTCTACGATATCCATCAGACAGATGGTCTTGAAGGCGGCACCCGCCCAGCCCATATAAAAGCCGCGGGCACAGGTCTCATAATTGGAGGCGACGATGGAGGAAGACAGAAGGAACGGGTTTTCCAAAGGAATGCCGCAGAAGTCGGTCTTCAGACAGTCGTAATCCAAAACGATCTTTTCTTCATCTTTTTTGTTCAGTGAAGTCATGATGTCTTTGATGCGGATGTGTTCCGGACAGGCATCTTCGCATCTTGCGTTGCAGTTCAGGCAGGGAAGTGTTCCGCTGAGCTTGTTTTCCGCAACGTGTCTGTTTTCAAAATACAGATTCCGCAGGATCTTATGCGGCTCAATGATGCCGCAGGCTTTTGAACACTTGCCGTGGTGGCACAAGAGGCAGTCAAAATCGACCATGGTTTCATCCTTTCCGTTTTTCAAGAGAAAAACAAGAGATATCTTTGACCCCATTTTACAGGAAGACAGTACCTGACGTCATCAGACTTGAAGACGATTGTTTCAACGGTTATACTTATAACAATAAAGTTAGATATTGCTAACCAGGAAAGGAAGATGGCAAAACAGGCAAGATATCTGAGGCAGATCCCTGCACATCTGAAAGAAAGATACGGGGAAACAAAGATGCGGGCAGTCATGGACAAGGCACTGAGAAGATACGACGAACTGCTTGAAGAAAACAAGGAGGAACCGAAGGCTTATCATATACATACTCTAGAGAGGATCTATCCGGCGATCGCCTGCTTTGATGCGATGATCTCGGAAGGGATAGACCGAAAAGAAACGGCAGATTTTCTCGTTGCGTATTACAAGTGGCATTCCGGATCGCTGGTACCGGTGATCAAAGGAGTCTTCAGGATCCCGGGCCTGTACAGGATCGTTCCGAGATTCTTCTTCGGCATGAGAAAGAAAAGCTTCGGTCCGGAAGCCGGATTCTCTTCAAAGGACCGGTTCCTGTCAAAGACGAGACAAGGCCGCTCAGTTCATCGAATTTGAAAGAACTCAGTTCGGCCAAGCCGGTCTTGAGTTCCAAGATGAGTCCGTTGAGTTTGTGTTCGTGGTCTTTGAGACCGAGGACTTCGATCAGCGGATCGATCGGCAGCGGTCTTGCCGAAAGATAGGCGCCGGTCTCGATGTTTTCACGGACCGTGAGATTGGGGATGAGATTATACATCTGAAAAATATAGCCGAGGTGTCAGCGGCGGTACTTCTCCATCTGTTTCCCGGAGCGGGCGTCAAGCGCCTGTCCTTCGATGAGGATCTTGTCGGAATCGGCAGTGTCGATCCCGCCGATGATGTTCAGCAGTGTCGATTTGCCCGATCCGGATGGTCCCAACATGACGGCGAATTCTCCTTTTTCGATCTGAAGATCGATCCCTTTCAGAACTTCGATCTTGTAGTCGTCTTTACCGTAACTTTTTCTGATATCCTGCAGCTGAAGAAACATCTTCCCTTCCCCCCTGCTTGACCAGGTAATTATACCGCAAACAGTTAGCAATTGCTAACCTTAGAAGGAAGAAAAAGAAAAATTCCTTTGCGGAACTGTATCAAAAAGAAGAGAGCTTCACCTTTTCCCGGTCACGGATGGTGTCTTCGTAGATCTTCAAAGCGTTCGCTGCGAAACTCTCACAGGTGAAGCCTTTTGCTTTCTTTAATGAAGCCTGCGACATCTTGTTTCTGAGACCGTCATTTCTCAAGATCTTCCGTGCTTTTTCGACGAATTCTTTCCGGGTCCGGTAACGCATCCCGTTGTATCCGTCGATCAGGACGCCGTCAAGGGCTTCGTCGTCACGACAAAGCAGCGGAAGCCCGAGACTCAAAGCTTCCAGATAGCTCATGGAGTGGAGCTCAAAGAGCGAAGCGGACACAAAGACATCGGAGATCGCATAGTAGCGCCAGACTTCATCGGCATCGATGCGACCGGCAAAGATGACGTGCTGCCCGAGAGAGAGCTTTCTGACGAGTTCCTTCAGTTTTTTCTCATAAGGGCCGTCGCCGACGACCATCAGGACTGTTTCCGGTTCTTTTTCAAGAAGTGCCGGCAGGAATCCGATGAGTTCCTGGATGTTCTTTTCTTTGCTCAGGCGGGTGACGGCAGCCAGGACTTTCTGACCGTAACGGATCCCCAGAGCCCCTTTCATGACCGTTTTCTCGTGGGAAGACAGGACGCGGTCCGGGTGCTTGATATCGATGCCGTTAGGCAGGCCCAGCAGGCGGTCTTTGAAGGTCTGCAGGAACGGGAAGTGCAGAGCTTTTTTGGAAGGGACGATGATCCGGGAAGCCGGATAATAGACGGCGGCTGCCGATACGACGGTGAAGGCTTTGATCAAAGGACGCTTCCTGGCTTCGCCGAAGACGAAGTAGGCGTAGTCGGTATGACAGGTCATGATCAAAGGGATCTTGCAGCGTCTCTGTATCTTTCTGGCAAACAGTAAGGCAGAACCTTCCGACTGGACGTGGATGATGTCGGGTCTCCACTGTATCAGGCGTTCGATCAGCGGATCGTTCACCGCCAGGGAAAAGCGCATGTCCGGTGCATAATAGGCCGGAAAGGACCGTATGGCAAAAACATCTCCCTGTGAATAGGAACTGTTGTTTTCGGACATCGTCAGGATCTTCACTTCGTGTCCCAGACAACGAAGGCCTTTGGTCAAGGCCAGAACGGAGGTAGTCACGCCGCCGAGATTGTGCATATAAAAGTCAGTTGAGATCAGTATCTTCATCGGATCGTCCTGCACCGGTCAATAAAGCTTCGGTGCAGCATTTCAATTATACAATCCCAACGCAATGAGTCTTTTAAAGAATTTGTAAGATTTGATGAAATAAAAATAATAAGATCTGAAAAAGAAAAGATCACAGCTGCATCGATCTCGAAACGGCAGGATCACGAACAAAACTCACGTCCCTTCGTCAGGTAAAGACCGGGCATCTCATAAGAAGCGATGCTGTGCGCTCTTGTTGCGCAGTCAATATATAATAAAGGTAATGAAGAAAGATCTTTTCAAATACCTTTCATCTCTGTGCCTGGTCCTGGTCTTTTTGCTTGGCGTGACCGCACTGTGTCCGCAAAGGGTAGCCGGTGACGGAGATGACGAGATCGACTATACACAGATCGGCGGGAAACACAACGGAGAACTCGGCGTTCATCCGATCTCTCAGGATGAAGGATATTCTTCCGTCCTTTATAACAATCTCAACGGACTTCCGACTTCGGAAGCCAACGATATCGTACAGACCTACGACGGCTTCATCTGGATCGGCAGCTATGCCGGTCTCATCCGCTATGACGGCAGCCGCTTTGAGAGGATGTACGTGACCGACGGCCTAACCAACATCAAATGCTTGTTCGTCGATACCGCAGGACGTTTATGGGCGGGGTCCAACGACAACGGCCTCATCCTGCTGGATAACGGGAACATCACCCGCTGGGGCCTGGAAGACGGACTGAAGTCCCTGTCGGTACGTTCGATCATCGAAGGAAGCGACGGGAAGATGTATGTCGCAACGACCGAAGGCATGGTCGTCGTCAACGAAGACATGACGCTGTCCTATGTGGCGGATCTGCGTCTGCGTGATGCCTTCCTGCATGAACTGCGCATCGGCGCGGACGACCGTATCTATGCCCTCAGCAACTCCGGCGACATCTATGTATTGAAAGATCAGCGCATCGATCATTTCTACCGTTTTTCACAAAGCGAATTCAAAGGCATCAACTGCATCCTGCCGGATCCGAACGATCCCGATCTGGTCTATGTGGAGACACAGGACGGTCAGGTCTATCACGATTCACTCGACAGCGGCTTCGTTGACAGTGAACCGATCGATATCGCTCCGCTGGATCAGGTGGAGAAATTCGAATGTATCGACGGCGATATCTGGATCTGTGCAAGGAACGGTGCCGGCGTTTTGAACGATCAAGGCTTCCGCGAACTGAAGAACGTCAAGATGAAGAACTCCATCGGTCACGTCATGACGGACTATTCGGGAAACCTCTGGTTCACTTCGACCAGAGAAGGTGTCATGAAGATCGTCAAGAACCGTTTCAGCGATCTTTTCGAACGCTATGAGCTTTCCGGCCGGGTCGTGAACACGACCTGCATGTATGAAGATGAACTGTTCGTCGGTACGGATTCCGGCTTGGTCGTGATCGGCGAAGACGGACTTGCGGACAGAGTCCCGCTGGATCAAGAAGCCTACGTCTATGGGGAACGGCGCAGGACGAACGATCTGATCGATCTTCTGCACAGCTCCCGTATCCGTTCGATCATCAAAGATTCCAAAGACCGCTTATGGATCTCGACCTGGCGGCGTTACGGTCTGTTGTGCTATGATCACGGCACGCTGACCTCTTACACTGACCGGGACGGCCTGGCCGGCAACAACCTTAGGATCGTCTATGAATGCAAGGACGGAAAGATCCTGGTCGCCGGCAACGGCGGTGCCGCCATGATCGTGGATGGGGAAGTCCATTCGATCTATTCGGAAAACGACAGAGTCATCAATACCGACGTTCTGACCATCTGCGAAGGAGAAAACGGCGATGTCATCCTCGGAACGGACGGTGACGGCATCTTCATCATCAACGAAGACGGGATGCGCCACATCGACCACAGCAACGGTCTGAGTTCCGGAAACGTCATGCGCATCAAACCCGATCCGGAAAACGACGTCTACTGGGTCATCACCGGAAACTCTTTGTGTTATCTTGACAGGGACTATGAGCTGACGAATGTCGACAAGTTCCCTTATTCCAACAACTTCGATCTTTATAAAAACAGCAAGAACGAACTCTGGATCCTTTCGAGCAACGGCATCTATGTATGCAAAGCGGAAGATGTCCTGTCCGGAGAACGGCTCGATCCGATCCACTTCGGTATGTCGGACGGCTTGCCCTATATCACGACCGCCAACTCCTACAGCGAGCTCACGGAAGACGGCGACTTATATCTCGCCGGAAATGCCGGTGTTGCCAAAGTCAACATCGAAAGCGAATTTGAAAACATCGATGATCTTTTGTTCGGTGTCCCTTATATCGAGGCGGATGGCGAGACGATCTATCCGGATGAGAGAGGATATTTCACTGTGCCGCACGACACCAACAGGATCGCGGTCGCCGGAAGAGTCTATACCTACTCTCTGACAGCGCCTTTGATCTCCTGCCGCCTGGACGGCTTTGATGAGGTCAATACGGTCGGCTATGCCAACGAGATCTTCCCGATCTACTATACGAACTTACCGGGCGGGACCTATCATTTCTTCATGGAACTGCACAACTCAATCTACGGCAACAGCGTCGGTACGATGGTGGTGATCAACAAGGAAAAAGCCTTCTATGAACAGCTGTGGTTCTATCTCTATGCAGGTGCGGACTTCCTGCTTCTGCTGTTTGCCGCATTCAGCAGGTATGCCGACTACCGCGAAAAAAAGCTGGAGAAGAAACACAGGGAAGAGAGCGAGAAACAACGGATCAACAACGAGCTTAAGCTCGGCAGCAGCATACAGCAGGCGACCCTGCCGCACGTCTTCCCGCCGTTCCCGGACCGCAGCGAATTCGAACTTTACGCTTCGGCGGATCCGGCTAAAGAAGTCGGCGGTGATTTCTACGATTTCTTCTTCATCGACGAGGATCATCTGTGTATGTTGATCGCCGATGTTTCCGGCAAAGGCATCCCGGGTGCCTTGTTCATGATGATCTCGAAAGCGATCTTGAACAATACGGCGATGTTCAACAAGTCACCGGCCAAGATCCTGACGATGGCCAACGAAGCGATCTGTGCCAACAACCAGGCGAAGATGTTCGTCACGGTCTGGCTGGGCATCCTGGAGGTATCGACCGGAAAGATGAAAGCGGCCAACGCCGGACACGAGTACCCGATACTGAAGAAACCGGGTGGAAACTTCGAGATCATCAAGGACAGCCACGGTCTGGTCATCGGTGCAATGGACGATTTCGTCTATCAGGAATACGACATGGATCTGGAACCCGGAAGCAAGCTCTTCCTGTATACGGACGGCATTCCGGAAGCGACCGACAAAGACAACAAGCTCTTCGGCATGGAGCGACTGGTCAAGGCCTTAAACGAGAAGCCGGACGGTCATCCGCAGCAGCTGATGAGCGATGTACAGAAGGCGGTCGACCGTTTCGTCAAAGATGCGGAACAGTTCGACGATCTGACGATGATGTGTTTCGAATATAAAGGTCCGAAAAAAGAAAAAGCCAAAAAGAAAAAATGATCTTATGAGGATATCGAAAAAGCCGCCCGGGAACGGACGGCTTTTTCTGTAGATCTATAAAACTATTCTGCAGGAAATAGGAAGATCTCATAACTACTCTGCTTTGAGATCGCTCAGATCGCGGGGATCCGGTGTCTGCCAAGGCATGTTGTTCTGATCGCCGCCGGTGTAACCTCCGTCGACGGTGACGATGGAACCGGTCATGAAACGGGCCAGGTCGCTCGCCAGGAACAGTGCCATGTAAGAGATCTCTTCCGGTCTTCCGAAACGGCCGATCGGAACAGCCTTCATGTTGATCTCACGGACTTCTTTCGGTGCGTTGGCGAAGATCTCGGTGTCGATGACGCCCGGACAGACCGCATTGACGGTGATGTCGTGTTTCGCATAGTCAAGGGCACAGGACTTCGTCAGACCGACGACCGCATGTTTGGAACCGTCGTATAAGCCGAAGCATTCCGTGGCTTTCAGTCCGGATGCGGAAGCGATATTGATGATCGAGCAGTCTCGCGAACCGGTCTCAAGCATCGCCTGAACGGCGTATTTCGTGCCGGTGAAGACAGCGGTATAGTTGCTTTCGGTGATGCGGTTGAATTCCGCCAGATCATATTCGTGTAAGGCTTTCAATGCCGGCGTGACGCCTGCGTTGTTGACCATGACATGTAACTTGCCGTATTTTTCGACAGCTGTCGCAACGAGCTTTTTGACGTCTTCTTCATTACGGACGTCGCCCTGTACGAACGTAGCTTCGCCGCCGTTTTTAACGATATCGTCAACGACTTTGGCGCCGCGTTCCGGATTTCTGCCGCCGATGACGACTTTCATGCCGTTGGCCGCAAACGTCTTGGCGATCTCTCTGCCGATGCCGCTGGTCGCGCCGGTAATGACAGCGATCTTTCCTTCTACACTTCTGAAATCAGTCATAATATTCTCCTTTATTATTTGTAGCCTGTATTCTTCAGGTATCTTACTTTTTTATTTTGAAAGCTTGACGGAAACGATGAAAGATACAAAAATGTAATTATGTAAGAAAACCATACAATATATGGAAATTGTAAGGAATGGAGAAACAAGTGAAAACAGAGCTGACAAAAGAATGGATCGCCGAAACGATGAAGAGGCTGATGGTGAATAAAAACATCGACAAGATCAGAGTCTCCGAGATTTGCAAAGAAGCAGGGATCGGCCGACCGACCTTCTATTATCATTTCAAAGACAAGTACGATCTGATCGCCTGGATCTTCTTTCAGAACGCTTTCGCGACAGATGTCATCTCAACGGAGTCTGCCGCCTTCAGTATGAAGAAGATGAAAGAAGACTTCATCTTCTACAAGCGGGCATTCGAAGATGTTTCGCAGAACTCTTTGTGGCGATATCTTCCCGAATACTTCACCCGGAGATATACGAAAGAGGCGGAAGAGCTGCTCGGGGAAAAGATCAGCGATCCTCAGCTGCTGTTCTCCATCCGCTTGTACTGCCACGGGGCTTCTTCTTTGGCCAGGGAGTGGATCCTGAAGGACAACGTCACGCCGGCGGAAACGATCGTGAAGTTCATGTTCGCTTCGATGCCGGAGACATTGAAGAAGATCTATTTCGGTAACGGCGCAGATGCATAGACGGATAGGACGGTCCTGTCCAACGGGAAATAGATATGCGGAATCGGACCGTTCAAAAGATTATAATTGTATTGATAAGTATTCAAAGGAAACAGGATATGGAAAACGATAAAAGATATACCAAAGCGACCTATGAGATCATGGAGCATCTGCTCAATGTGGAAGATATCGATGAAGCCCTCACTTTAGCTTTACAGACGATCGTCAACACTCTGGATGCCAAGGCCGGCGTGGTCTGGTACCTGGACAAGAAGAGCGAACGTTTGCACAGCGTGTTCCATATCGGTCCGGGCGACATTTCCAATACCAGTATCGAAAAAGGTATGGGCATCGAAGGTGTGGTCACGGAAACCGGTAAGACGATCGCGATCGCCGATGCGGAGAACGATCCGCGTTTTTCACCGACCGTCTTTGACGATCAGGGTTTCAAGACGAAGACGATGGTCTGCGTGCCTTTGAACAATTCCAAAGAAACGATAGGCTGCATCGAGATCATCAACAGCAGCGACGGCAAGCCGTTTGAAGAAAGAGAAGTCGAACTGTGCGAACACATGGCCAATCTGGCGGCGTTCACCATCGATGAAAAAGGTCTCGATGTCGTTCTTGACGAAGACAAGAAGGTCTTGTTGAGTCTGCGCGACATCACCAAGGAGTACCCTTCCGGGGATGGTTTCCTGCAGGTGCTCAAGGGGATCAATCTGGATGTCTTTGAACATGAGTTCGTCGTCGTTTTGGGCGAGTCGGGCTGCGGCAAGTCGACGATGATGAACATCATCGGCGGCATGGATTATCTGACTTCCGGAACACTGACCATCGAAGGAAGAGACTACTCCCACCCCAGCGACGCGCAGCTGACGGCGTTCCGCAGGGAGTATGTCGGTTTCATATTCCAGTCTTACAATCTGATGCCCAATCTTTCGGCCATCGAAAACGTACGCTTCATTTCCGAGATCGCCAAAGATCCGATCTCACCGGAAGATGCGATCGCCAAAGTCGGACTCAGCGAGCGGGCGGACAACTACCCTTCTCAGCTTTCCGGCGGTCAGCAGCAGCGCGTATCTATTGCCCGGGCATTAGTTAAGAACCCGCGTCTCATCCTGGCGGATGAACCGACGGCTGCCCTGGATCTCAACACTTCAAGAGAAGTCTTGTCCGTCATTCAGGAGATCGTCAAAAACAACAATACGACGGTCATGATGGTCACGCACAACCCGGAGATCGGCAAGATGGCCGACCGGGTCGTCCGGGTCTCCAACGGCCGTATCGCTTCCATCAAGCGCAACCTGCATCCGTTAGATGCCAAGGAGCTGTCCTGGTAATATGAAAACGACACAGGTCAAGGACCATCTGCGGAATATCGGCAAGCAGTTCGTCTCCTGGCTTTCCATCATCATCATTGCGATGCTGGCGGTGGTCGCTTATCTGGGCATCCGCTTCACGGCCGGTTCGCTCAGGGAGAACATCAACGGTTTCTATGAGGAAAGCGGGTATCGGGATCTGGAGATCCTGTCGATGCTGCGGTTTTCGGAAGACGATCTTGCAAAGATCAAAACGCTCGACGGCGTGGAAGAAGCTGTCGGTACCTATAACTATACGACAGTCGTCAAAGACGGAGACGGTTCAAGGAACGCGGCTCTTTTGAGTCTGGATGAGACGGTCAATGTTCCCCGCCTTTTGGAAGGTTCCTTCCCGGCAAAAGACAACGAATGCCTCGTTGAACAAGGGCTCGCCGACAAGATGGAGCTGTCGATCGGTGACATCGTCTATACCGACCAGAGCCCCTATCTGAAACAGAACATCTTCACGATCACCGGTATCTGCATCCACCCCGATCATATCGCCAAGATCATGGACAATGCCGGAAACAACTATGTGCTGATCCGTAAGTCGGCGTTCAATGAAGGAGAAGACGGCTTCGATCACAGCTACAGCAGCATCGAGGTCCGTTTCAAGGATCAGAAAGAACGCGATGCTTTTTCGAAGTCTTATTTTGAAGACATCAAAGACAAACAGGGATCGGTCGAAAATATCGCTGATGAGCGGGCGAAGATCCGCTACGAACAGATCGTCTCAAAGTTGCAAAGTGTTATCGATGAGAATCAGGCCAAGCTCGATGAGGCGAAAGGACAGCTCGACGAAGCGAGAAGACTCCTGGATGAGAATCAGGCGGAGATCGAAAAGAACGAGAAGAAGCTCGCTTCGACCAATCAGCAGCTGAAAGCCGGCAAGGCACAGCTCGATGCCGGAAAGCAGACCCTCGATCAGGTCGGCGGCCAGCTCGCCGGTGCAGAGAATGAACTGCAGGAAGCGGAGAAAAAACTGATCGACGGCAGAAAACAGCTGACCGAAGGCTACCGGCACTTCGTCGACATCCGCATCACCTTAAAAGAATGGGTGAATGAAAAGGTCCCGGCGCTTTATGAGAGGATCGACTGGCTGGAAAGCGACACTTTCAACGTCGACAGTTCCTCTCTCAGCATGAAGACCTTCCCATTCACGCAGGACTTCAGCTTCGACTGGACCAGAGACGATTATTTCGAAAGTGTCAGGAACTGGCTGCAAAGATTCAATGACCATATCACCGCCGAACAGATCGATGAGGCGGTCGATTACATCAAAGAGAAGTCCGGTGTTCCCGAAGCCCAAAAATGGGAAGAAGGACATTTGAAGTATCTTAAGGGCAAGAAGGAATACAACGATGCCTACGGCACCTTCAAAGGCGCTTACCGCAGTTACCTTGAGGGGCTGGAAGAATACGAAAAGGGTCTGAAAGATTATGAGAACGGCATGGCGGCATACCGCAAAGGCGTCAGCGCCTTGGATACCGCCAAGCAGCAGATCAAAGAAAAAGAAGAAGAATACCAGGCCAAACTGAAAGAATACGAAGACGGCGTCAAGGCGATCGAAGAGGCAAAGAAACGCATCGGTGAAGTTCCCGAAAACCGCTGGATCTTCTTCAACATCAAAGGCAATGCCTCTTACGTCTTTGCCAAGAGCCTGACGGAAAACACCTCCGGCATCTCGATCACCTTCTCACTGCTGTTTGTCGTGGTCGGTGCCTTAGTCATCTATGCGACCTTGGGCAAGACGATCGATGAACAGCGCACGCAGGTCGGTACGACCAAAGCCCTGGGCTTCTTCAATTCGGAGATCATGGCGAAATACATGGTCTTTGCCCTTTCAGCTTCCCTCATCGGCGTCATCGCCGGACTGCTTCTGTCCTATTTCGTGCTGTTGAGGTATACCCTTTCTTCACAGACTTCCTACTTCCATCTGGGCGAACTGAAACCGTGCTTTGAGGCCGTGCCGGTCATCATCGTCGGGGCGGCTTCGTTAGTCTTGACGGTCGCTGCCGTGTATCTTGCCTGCCACCGTCTGGTCAAACAGCCGGCCAGGATCCTGATGCAGGAAAGCGCACCGCCGGCCATCAAGAAGAAGAATGCGAAAGCGTCTTCCGGTTCGCTATATTCCCGGCTGATCTTGCGCAACATGATCTCCGATCCGAAACGCGTCCTGGTGACGATCGCTTCGATCGCCGGATCCTGCGCTTTGATCTTCATCGGACTGACGATCCTGCATTCGATCTCTTCGGCGGTCGACTTACAGTTCAACCACATCAACCGCTATGACTATCAGATCGATTATGACAGCAGCATCAACGAGAAGGCCGAGGAACAGATCGAGAACATCCTGAATAAAAACGGCGCGGAATATACCAAGGTCATCATTCGCAACCATACCTTCATGAACGGCGATGAACTTGATTCCTGCCGTTTCCTGATCGGCGATCTCAACGAGGTCAAAGACTTCCTGCTGATCACCGACACTAAGACTAAGCAGCCGATGGCTCTGGACAAGGAAGGCATCTATGTGCCGATCAAGGCCAACGAGACGGCGCATTATACGGAAAAAGGAAAGATCACGGTCTTTGACAAGGTCATGAATTCCTACGATGCCGATGTGGCGGACGACTACATGTTGTATGCCGCCAGAATCTTCCTGATGTCAAGAGAGACCTATCGCAAGATCTACGATACCGAACCGGTCAACAGCCAGTATCTGGTCAGGATCGATGAAGCCAAAGCGGAAGAGATGAAGCAGACGCTGCTGAAGCTCGACGGCGTCAACAATATCCTTTCATCGGACAACGACAAGGCAGACTTCGATTCTTTCGTCTCCGTTGCCCGGGCCATGGTGATGTTGCTGACGGTGATGGCGTTTGCGATGGCGTATTTCATCCTGCTCAACCTCGTCAGCATGTTCATCAACCAGAAGAAACGGGAACTGACGATCATGCGGGTCAACGGCTTCACGGTGAAGGAAGTCAAGGATTATGTCGGAAGAGAGCTCGTCTTAACGACAGCGATCGGCATCCTCATCGGTCTGCCGTTAGGCGCCTTCATGGGCTACAGGATCATCCTGCTGCTGGAAAACACCAGCTGTTTCGACCGGAACATTTATTATCTCGGCGGTCTGATCGCCGCCGGGGTCACGGCGTTCTTCTCCTTTGTGATCGTGCAGACAGCACTTCGCAAGGTCAAGGATCTCAAGCTGACCGATATCTGATAGAACGATATGAAAAGATCTCCCTGAGCTTCAGAGAGATCTTTTTTTTGTTTCAACGGATGATCAGAGCCATCGGCACTGCCCGTTCGATCTCGTGATGATCGACCGGATCGCGGTCGGAAAGACGAAGTGCCCTTTCGCCTTTCAGCAGGATCTGGGCGGAGCCTCCCCCGTCGAGATGGATGGCGTCGCGCATACCGGCGTCGGCGGCGATCTTCACCGCATCGGCCATCGTCGCCCCTTCGCTCTCCTGTCCTGCAACATGACCGAACTTGCCGGCACCTTCGATCCAGACGAAGACCGGTCTTTGGTTTTCGTCGGCTCCGAACAAGATCCGCGGTGCTCTTGCCTTATTGAAACTCAAAGGATATACGGACGGCGGATAAGGAGCGGTAAACGGATCGTAGAAGCGGTTGAACGGGGAGATAAACCTTTTCGTCGGCACACCGTCGATCAGGACACTGTTTCCTGCCTGCAGGGCGAAGATCACATCTTCAAGCCCTTCATAGGTGACCTCTTTGTCTTTCAGGTCGCTCACGTCTTCGTCGGTCTTGATGACGAAGCCGCCGGAGGGGACCACGGTATTGCCCGGACTTATCGCACAGAGCCTGTTGCCGCAGATGAGCAGATCGGTCTTGCCGGAAGGCGTTTTGCCGCAGTCGGTCCGTTCATAGAAGCGGCAGTTTCTGCCGTGCTGAAACACTCGGGCACCGATCTTTACTTTGATCTGTTTCAAAGAGACTTTCCGTATCCGTACCGATCCGTCTTTTTTCAATAAAAAGGCTTCCCGGTCATACTGCGGCGGATTGAGTATGGTCTCGTTTTCTTTCATCAGACCGATGGGAATGCCGATCTGATCGAAGACGGAAGCACAGTCCCATTTGTCCATCAGGAAAAAGGAGGTGTTGACCGCAAGCGATGCATCGGAAAAGCTTTCGGAAAGAAAGCCCAGGCGGTCTCCGACCGGCAGGAAGGTCAGCGTCTTGCATTTTCCTGCGGCGATCAGAAGCTTATCCTCTTTCTTTAATGACGCAAAGATCTCTTCGGTCTCCTTCTTACGGAACGCAATCTGTCCGTTTCGCAGAAAGCCGTCTTCACGGAAGGCTTTGTTCAAGGAAGCGGAGGTATCGAAGCTCGAAGATGCATCAAAGATGACGGTCTTTCCGAAGACCGGAGCATATTTTTTGACGATGAAGTTTTTGTATAAGGATGCGACCTGCTGAAACGAAAAGGGATCATGGTCCGGTCTTGCGAAATGAAGAGAGCCGAACGAATCGGCTTTGACGATCTGCGCACGCAGGATCTTGTTTCCTTTCAAAGGATAGATGCAGATCTTTGATTCCATCGTTTGTCTTTCTATCTCAATGGTAACAGGAAAAAAACAAAAGGATAAGAAAGCCGGAAAAGAAGTTAAGTTGTGGAGAGTCTTGCGACGATGATATATTTAAACCGGGTAAACATTACGGATCATCGACAGGAAGAAGGAGGCTCACGGCGATGAGTAAATATCTCTTGGGGATCGATAACGGCGGCAGCGATATCAAGTGCGCTCTTTTTGATGTGAAAGGAAAGCAGATCGCCGTTTCGGCGGCACAGGTACCGATCCAAACACCGGGACCGGGTTTTACGGAACGCGATGCAGGAGATGTCTGGAAGGCCAATGTGCAGGTGATCCGCGACTGTATCGAAAGATCTTCCGTCGATGCGGCTGACATCGCAGCGATCGGCATCACTGCCTATGGCAACGGGCTGGTCCTTGTCGACGAACGGATCGAGCCGGTCTATCCGGCCATCGTCTCCACGGATGACCGGGCAGGAAAACTGGTGCAGGAATTCAAAGCTGACGGAACGGAGAGGAGGCTGTTTCCTTATACGAGACAGACCCTGTGGTCTGCCCAGCCGGCAGTCCTGCTGCCGTGGTTCAGAAACAACGATCCGGATGTGCTCGACCGCTGCCGCTGGATCCTGTCACTGAAAGACTATCTCCGTTATCGGCTGACCGGAGCGCTCAACGGCGAGATCACGGAAGCTTCTTCGACGAGCCTGTTCGATCAGGATACAAAAGACTACGGCAGAGAGCTGTTTGCCATACTGGGGATCGAAGACTGTTTCGATAAGATGCCGAAGGTCTTAGACAGTTTCGACATCGCCGGATACGTCACGAAAGAAGCAGCCTTGCAGACAGGGCTCAAGGAAGGGACACCGGTCAGTGCAGGTCTCTTTGACATCGATGCCAATGCGCTGGCCAGCGGGATCCTCTCGGATGAGGAACTGTGTCTGATCGCCGGGACCTGGTCGATCAACGAATTTCTGACGAAGAATGCAACGAAGGATTACGACCGGCGGACCAACACGGCGACGGTCTCTTATCTGAAGGATCACTATCTGATGGAAGATTCTTCACCGACCTCTGCCGGAAACTTCAACTGGTATATCGAAAAGATCATCCGGACATATGCTGAAGATCTTTCCAAAAAAGAGATCTATGAGCTCTGTGACAGGATGGCCGAAGGATGTCCGCCGGAAAAGAGCCGCGCGATCTTTGTCCCGTATGTCTTTGCCAGCGCAAGTGAGGCGCAAGCCAAAGGCGCGTTCCTGAATCTGTCGGCAGAAGACAATGCGGCTTCCCTGATCCGGGCGATCTATGAAGGTGTCGTTTTCTCCGGCGTCCGTCATGTATATAATCTTCAAAGACCCTTAAGTTCCTACAAGTCGGCCAGACTTTCCGGCGGGATCACCAACTCGGAAGTCTGGTCGCAGATGATGGCCGATGCCCTGGGGATGCCGATACAGACGCTGGAAGGAAGCCAGATCGGCGCCAAGGGTGCGGCGATCGGCGCAGCTGTCGCCTGCGGGCTGTTCAAAGACCTGAAGGAAGGTGTGAAGCAGATGGTCCATATGGGAAGGCTCTATCTTCCGAGAGAAGAGTATGCGAAGATCTATCGTTTGAAATATGAAAATTATATCGCAGCGATCGCGGCGGTCGATCTGCTGGCAGGAAAGTGCAGGTGAAACTATGTTTACGATATCTCCTTCGATCTATTCGGCGGATCTGCTGGATCTGAAAAGTGTGCTGGACCGGGCAAAAGGATTCGAACACATCCATCTGGACATCGATGACGGAAACTTCGTCCGGGGGATCAGTTTCGGAAGCGGGCTGGCCGGACAGATCGCCTCGTATACCGACGTCCCTTTGGATGCCCATCTGGAAGTCCTGAATCCGCTGGATCATGTGGACGATCTGGCTGAGGCCGGGGTGGAGATGATCTCCGCTCACATCGAAGTCCTGCCCTACCCGAGCTTGTTTTTAAGCAAGGTCCGTCATCTGGGAAAGAAGGCCGGACTGGCACTCAACCTCAAGACACCGGTCAAGTTCATCGAGCCTTACGCCGATCAGATCGATCTGCTTCTGCTTGTTTCGGTGGAAGCGGATGAAGACGGCCTGCCGTTTCGAAAGGCGGTCCTGAAAAAGATCGAAGAGGCAAGAAGGCTTTTCGGAAGAGATCTGATGATCTGGATCGACGGCGGGGTCAATGAGTTCAATCTGGAAGACATCATCAAGGCCGGTGCCGACGGTGCGGTGATCGGCCGGGCGGTCTTTCAGGCCGAAGATTTCAAGAAAGCTTATGACCGCTTCCTCGAACTGGGAAGAGGCTATGAAAACAAGTATTTCAGCAGGGAGGTGTGAAGATGTTACATGAACAGCTGCGTCAGAAACTGATCGATACGGCGTTGACGATGGAAAGGTACGGTCTCATCCGCATGTCGGGAGGAAACGTCTCTTTGCGGGTCGATGATCTTGTCTTGGTCACGCCGACCGCGATGGCGTATGAGACGATGAAGCCGGAAGATATCGTCATCACGGATCTTGAAGGTAATATCGTCGAAGGAACACGGCGGCCGACGTCCGATCTCAAGGCGATCCTCTATATCCTGGATCATATGGACGTCAAAGCGGTCATCCACACCCACCAGCCCAAAGCCGTCGCCTTGTCTCTGGTGGCAGATAAGCTACCTTTGATCTCGACGACATTGATCGATGAGGTGAAAGACGAAGTGAAGGTCGCACCGTTCACCATCTCTTCGGATGAAGGCATGGGCATAGAGACAGTGGAATATGCCGGCAAAGCCTTGTGTGTGATCTTGAAGAATCATGGCGTCATGGCGTACGGAAAAGACCTGGACCAGGCTTTGTGTGCAGCAGTCTATCTGGAAGAAAGCTGTGATGTTTACTTACAAGCCTTAGCCACTGGAAGAGAGATCGCCGTGCTCAGCCGGGAAGAAGCGGATGCGGAAGATGCCCCGCGGGGCTATTATGGCCAGCCATAGAAAAACGGATCTTGCGATCCGTTGATAAGAATGAAAACGACCTGACAGTGTCAGGCCGTTTTTTATCAGCTGAGGATGTCGTCGACCTCATGCATGAGGTCTTTGGTCGACTCGTACAAGGCGTCGTAGATCGCCTGGCAGCGCTCATAGATGCAATGTTTCTCCATATCAGGCACGTAGGTCTTTCCCGGTTTGATGAATTTGAGCAGACTGTCGTAAGTCTCAAAACCCGGATAGGAGACTGCCGATGCGGCCATCAGGGCATCGCCGAAGCTGGCGCCGATGGTCACGGCCGGCGAAGAGATCTCCATGCCTAAGACGTCGGCAATGATCTGCATCCATACCTCATTCAAAGTCCCGCCGCCGGTCACGAAGATCTGATCGATCGGGATGTTGTGGGCTTTCATCAGTTTCAGCTGCTGGTTGATGGAATAGGCGACACCTTCCAGGGCGCTGCGGTACATGTGAGCCCGGGTATGGGCAAGTGTCAGACCGAAGAGGATGCCTTTGGCCTGCGGGTCGTTGATCGGCGTACGTTCCCCGGCGAAATACGGCAGCGTGATGAGACCGTCGCTTCCGGGCGGGATGGCATCGACGCCGTTCATCATTTCGATGTAGGCATCCCTGCCGGTCTCTTTTTCGGTCTTCAAGGCATCGGGGAAGAGCGTGTCACGATACCACTTGGTCAAAGAACCGGCGGTGTTGGTGCCGGCGGAGATATCGCAAAGTCCCGGAACGATGAATTCTTCCCGCCACAGGCGTTCGTCATCGATGAGTTTTTCGGTCCCCAGGATCATGTAGACCGAAGAGCCCAGCTGCACCATCATCTTGCCCGGTGAGACGACGCCGACGCTGATCGCTTCGGCACCGGAATCATCGGTCCCGGTCAATACCGGTGTGCCCTTGGCCAGACCGGTCTCTTTCGAGGCTTTTTCCGTGACGTAGCCGACGATGTCGGTGGCTTCGTGGATCTCGGCGAGCTGATCGGGGCGGCAGATCGGCTTGCAGTATTCTTCGACCGGCTTGTGATCCGGACCGTAGAGCGGATTGAAGCTTGCCAGACCCAGGAATTTATCGACGACATAGTTTCCCGTCAGTTTGGCGGTGAGATAGGTCGAAGCGGTGATAAATTTATAGGCTTTCGCATAGACTTCCGGTTCCTTGTTTTTGATCCAGAGGATCTTCGGCATGACGTCGCTGGAGCACAGGGGGCGTCCGTACCATTTGCGGATCTGTTCCTCTCCGTACATTTCCGTGAGCTGTTTCATCTCGTCGACCGCTCGGGCGTCGATGCCGTAGAGGATCGCTTTGCGTAACGGCTTGCAGTCTTCATCGACCGGCAGGCAGTCGGCACCCAGGGCGGAAGTCCCCAGGGCTTTGATGTCCTGCGGATCGACAGCGGAGATCTCGATCAGCTTTTTGGAGATGATGCAGAAGTCGCCCCACCAGTCTTTTTCCGCATCGTGTTCAAAGTGTCCCGGTGCGGGATTGGTCATGGCGTGGGTCGTGGAATATTGGGCGATGATCCTTCCTTCGTCATCGATCAGTACGCCTTTACTGGAATTGGTACCGGTATCGATACCCATAAAGTAGGCTTTTTTCATATCATTCTCCTTGATAGACGATCTTGCCGTCGCAGAGCGTCAGACAGACTTTTAGGTCTCTGACTTTGTCGATCGGCGTATGGAACAGGTCGCCGTCGATCACGGCGATGTCCGCTTTCTTCCCTACCTTCAGTGTACCTGAAATCTCCTCTTTGCCAAGGTCATAGGCTCCTCCATAGGTCCAGGCTTTCAACAGTTCGGGAAGTTTCAGCATGTTTTCTTTGTTGAAGGGTTCGCCGCCTTCCGGGAAGAAGCCGCCGACGGCATGATAGACCGATTCCGGGATGTCATCGATCAGTAAAGGCAGGTCCGTCCCGCAGCTGATCGTAACGCCGCTGTCGGCCATCTTGCGCCGGTTCCAGTAGAAGCGTCCGCGTTTCTCACCGATCTTTTCCCTGATCATCGCCGTTTTGTTTTCGCGGTCGGCGATGGACTGGATCTGCGGGTAGATCTCGGCAGTGACGCCGAGCCTTCCCATCCGTTCGAGATCTTCCGGATCGGAGAATTCCAGGTCGGTGATCGCCTGACGGTGAACGACTTTCCCGTTTTCGTCTCTCTGGCATTTTTCAAAGATGTCCAGAGTTTTTCCGATCGCTCCGTCGCCTTGGGCATGTAAAGAGAAGCGGAAACCTCGTTTGTCGGCTTCGACGGCATCTTTGCAGAGCTTGTCCCAGTCGATCGTCATGGCACAGGTGAAGTCTTTGCCGTTATAAAGTTCCTTGAGTTCGGCGTTGTATTCGGAGACCGAGCCGTCGGTCATCTGATTGTAGCCGGAAAAGCTGACTTTGTCTCCCTGAAACTTCTCACGCATCGCTTCCCCATAGGCAAAGTCGATGTCTCTGGCGACGGGCTGCGACATGAAACTGACGCGCAGAGTGAGCCCGTCGTTTTTCCGCAGTTCGTCCAGGATATCGGTAAAGCCATAGTAGTCATCGAAACCCATCTCCTTGATCGAGGTGATGCCGCGGGAGTTCATCATCTTCATATAGTCGATGAACTGCGGCTTGATGAAGTCTTTGTCGCCCAGGACATAAGGAAAGAGTCCGACATAGGCTTCCGGATAGCAGCGGTCGGGCGTGAAGCCGAATTCTTCGATCGCTTTTGTATTCATGCAGCAGGTCTCGCAGCCTTCCATGAAGGCGATGACGCAACGGTCCGGAAAGTCCGCATCGAGGTCGCTTTGGGCAATGCGGACGCGCAAGCCGTGGCCGAGCAGCGGTCCCTGTGTTTTGGTCACGGCATAGTCTTTAAGGACGTTCCTTGCCTGATGGTCGCTGATGCATTCACTCAAGTCGGCCCCGACGAAGCGCATGACATAGCCGGAAAAGAAACAATGGACATCGGTGAAGCCCGGACACAGGGTCCTGTTCCCGAGGTCGATACAGCGGACCTCGTTTTGTAGGAATTCTTCGGGAATTTCCCCTTCCCCGACTGCGGTGATGCGATCACCGGACACGGCGACGTAGCCGGAAAACGGTGCGTCGGATTCCGCTGTAAAGATATGATCTGCCTTTAAGATGAGATCTGTCTTTTCCTTCATATTGTTTACTCCTTATGTATATAAGACAAGTTAAAAGTACCATAGATATGTTTCGATATCAATCAAGATGTAACAGGTTTATTCAATAATATAGAAACAAATCACCGATTTTTGATACAAAACAGCCCTTTTCGTATCACAATACATATAGTTTGAATATACAGAGCTGTTATTTTAAGTACATATTTTGTTTGAAAAATAATAAACTTGCATATTATCGGATAACGTACTATGATGAAATTAAAGAGCAGGGAAGATTGCGGGGAAATGGGGCAGATGTGATTTTCCTGCATGATCCAACAATCACATATAGGAGGGGTTAAATGGAAACCAAAAAGAACAATGAACTAGGCAGGAAGCTAGGCCTTGGCGCAGTTATCGCCCTTGGTGTCGGCACGACCGTCGGTTCAGGTATTTTCTCGTCTCTTTCAGAAGTCGCCAATGCCTCAGGAAGCATGTTGTTCCTGTTCCTGGCATTCATCATCGGCGGTCTTCTGCAGATCCCGGCAAACTTCTGTTATTCGGAGCTTGCCTCTGCGTATCCCGAAGACGGCGGACAGTACGTCTACTTCCGTGAAGCGGGATCCCGCTTGCTGGCATTCCTTTGCGGATGGATCTCGATCTTAGCGACCGACCCGCCTTCCATCTCGATCATGGCTTTGGCGATCGTCAACCACCTGGCATTCTTCGTTCCGATGTCCAACATCGTGCTGAAGCTGCTGGCTGTCGCATTCGTTTTGATCTTCATGTTCCTGCACCTTCGTTCCGTTGAAGGCGGCGGTGCATTCCAGACGGTCATCACGGCGTTCAAGATCATTCCGTTCGCACTGATCATCGGTATCGGTCTGTTCAACTTGAACTCCAGTCTGCTTCTTTCGACCAAGACCTTAGCCGGATTCACCGGCGGCCTGGGTATCACGGCACTGATCGCCGGCGTTGCCGGTACGACCTGGTCGTATGACGGCATGGGCGCTGCCTGCTACATGTCCGGTGAGATCAGAGATCCGCACAAGAACATGCCGAGAGGCCTGATCCTGACGGCGATCATCGTCTTAGCACTCTACGGCGGTCTGACCTTCGTCGCTTCCGGTCTGCTGACGGTCGATGAGATCGCGGCTTCCGATGCGCCGATCGCTCTGATGGCTTCGAAGCTTCCGGTCATCGGCAATGTCGCCGGTGTCGTCGTTGCGATCATGGCCATCATCGTCGTCTTAGGTTCGCTGTCATCCTGCATCCTGTTCCAGCCGCGTATCGAATACGCCATGGCAAAGGACGGCTTGTTCTTCAAGCAGTTCGGTCTGGTCCATCCGAAGTGGGAGACGCCTTACTTCTCGATCATCGTTCAGTGTGCGATCGGTATCGCTTTGATCTTCGCGACGGACATCGCCGGATTATTGGGATACTTCACAATGATCGCTCTGACCAAGAACGCGCTGACCTTCGGTACGATCTTCGTCCTTCGCAAGAAAGGCGCTGCCGGCGGTTACAACCCGACTTACAAGTGCCCGGGCGGCCTGCTCATGCCGATCATCGCGATCTTCATGACCTGCACGCTGATCTACGGTGAGATCACTTATGCACCGATCCCGAGCCTGATCTGTGCGGCACTCACCTTCATTACCGGCATTCCTGCATATCTCTTCTTCGAGAAGCAGGCAAAAGCGGATAAATAATACCGGTCAAAGAATCATCGAATAATCAAGATGCAGGACTTTCGTAATGAAAGTCCTGCATCGGCAGATCTTCCCTTCTCTAAAATCGATCTTCTTTTTCAAATATCGGCGAGAGATCGCCCGTATCTGAAAAAAACGGATATACAATAAAACAAACATCACGAGGTAAGGATATGAAACTGGCAGCAGTCGGAAGCAACTGTATCGATCATTACAACAATCTCAACGGCGGGACCTCGTATCCCGGTGGCGGTCCGGTCAACATGGCCGTTTATACCGTAAGACTGGGAGGACAGGCTTCCTACATCGGTCCGATCGGAACGGACGGATTCGGCAAGATCATGTACGATGCCGTCAAGGCCAAAGGCGTCGATGTCTCCCATATGCATATCAAACAGGGGAGCACCGCGGTCACGCAGGTCGAACTGATCGACGGCGAGCGGGTCTTCGGAGATTATGACGAAGGCGTTCTGGCCGATTATGTCCTGTCGGACGAGGACCTGGATTTCATCTGTGAACACGATGTGGTCGTCTGCGACCTCTGGGGCAAGGTGGAAGGCCAGTACAAAGACCTGAAGGAACGCGGCATGACGACGGCGTTCGACTGCGCGACGCGTCCGGAAGACAAGGAAGCGCAGACGGCGATGCCTTACACCGACTACCTCTTCTTCTCCAGCGATGAGGGAGACAGCGAAGGCTTGAGGAAACAGATGAAGGAATATCACGACAAAGGACCGAAGCTCGTCATCGCGATGCTGGGGACGGCGGGAAGTCTTTGTTATGACGGAGAGAAGTATCATCCTTACGGGATCGTGGAATGCGATAACGTCGTCGATTCGATGGGTGCCGGAGATTCCTACATCGCCGGTTTCCTCTGCGGGATCGTTGAAGGTCTCAGCATCGAAGAATGCATGCACAAGGGTGCGATGACGGCGACCGAGACCTTGAAGTATTTCGGAGCGTGGTAAGATGGGTCATTTCAAAGGAAACATCTATTCTTCCTGTCTGAAGCGCAACGTCACGCTCAACATCCTTTTTCCCGATCGTTCCAACGACGTCGATCCTTTATACGAAGACGAGCCGAAAGTCCTCTATCTTCTTCACGGTCTGGGCGGAAATGAAGATGAGTGGACGCGTTTCTCAAAGATCGAATATTACGCCAAGAAGTACAATTTCGCGATCATCATGCCGGGCGTCGGGCGGAGTTTTTACTGCAACACCAAGCAAGGCATCCGTTATTTCGATTTTGTATCCGATGAACTGCCCGCCATCGTCGGTAAATGGTTTAAGATAAGTACAGATAAGAACGATACTTTCATCGCCGGTGAAAGCATGGGCGGCTACGGCGCCTTGAAGATCGCGCTGTCAAAGCCGGAACGCTTTGCGGCTGCCGCATCGCTGAGCGGTGTCGTGGATTATGAGAGTTTCAAGACGCAGATAGAAAAAGGAACATTTGAAGAGATGGAGATCTCCGAGCTCGATCTGTTGCAGGATGATGTGAGCCTCAAGGCTCTGGCAAACGGGCTCGTTGAGAAAGAAGAGCGTCCGCGGCTGATCTTACAGTGCGGAACGGAGGACTTCCTTCTGGAAGACAATCGCCGCTTTTCAAAAGAATTAAAGGAAATGGGTTATGATCACCTATATAAAGAGGGTCCGGGCGATCACGAATGGCCGTACTGGGACAAAGCCGTCCAGTATGCCTTCATGTTCTTCCGCAGACTGGATATCGAAGAAAGCAGACTGTACTGAAAGGAGAGCAGATATGTATTCAGCAGAAAAATGGAAAGAGAAAAAGGGTCCCTGCCTGAGGAATTTTGACGAGGACTTCACAAGATCGAGCATCAACGGTGCCTTGGCACTGCGTCCGCAGATCGAAGCGATCATCGACGAGATCTGGAAAAACGGTTTCGACAGCATCTTTTTCATGGGCATCGGCGGCACCTGGGCAAGCGCCTTGCAGGTGGAAGTCTACATGCGCGGCAGATCTTCGCTGCCCGTCTATGTGGAGAACGCCGCGGAATTCCTGACGACCGGCAACAAGCGTTTCACGAAAGATTCTGTGCTGATCTATTCTTCCGTTTCCGGCAACACCAAGGAGATGGTGGAACTCGTGGATAAAGTCAAGGGCATCGGTGCCCGCGTCTTCGCGTTCATCGATACGCCGGGTTCCGTTCTGACCAAAGCGGACAAGCAGGATTATCTGGTCGTCTACAAGATGAACGAACAGCTCAAGTTCTATATGGTCGCCAATTATCTGATGTACAAGAACGGTGAGTTTGAAGATTATGACCGCTACAACAAAGAGATGGAGACCTATCTCGCGGAGGCTTTGATCACCGTTGAGAAAGAGGCGGATGCCTGGGCTTATGACTATGCCGAAAAGAAAGTTGCTTTCTTAAAGGAACATCCGGATCTTCCGCATTACTTCGTCGGCTGCGGCAACCAGTACGGAGCGACGTATTCCTATGCGATGTGCTACTGGGAGGAACAGATGTGGATCCGCACCAAGTCGATCAGCGCACCGGAATTTTTCCACGGCATGCAGGAGATCATCGTCGAAGATACGCCGGTCACCCTGTTCATCGGGGAAGACGAGCAGCGTCCGCTGGCGGAACGTGTCGCCAGATTCCTGCCGAAAGTCTGCGGCAATTATACGGTCATCGATACGAAGGAGTTCGAACTCAAGGGCATTTCCGAAGGATACAGGGGAAGCATCTCCCATCATGTCATGCGGGCGGTCAACGCCAGAGTCGATGCCTACATGGAACTGTTCCTGCGGCATCCGTTATCGGTCAGAAGATATTACAGACAGTTTGATTACTGATAGGACGGCTCACTGTTTGAGCCGTTTTCTTAAAAGGAGGAGAAGAAGTTATGTGGATCCAGGATATGTTCAAAGTTGAAAAACCGATCATCGCCATGCTGCACCTCGACCCGCTGCCGGGCGATCCGATGTGGAAATACGGCATGACGATGGAGGATGTGGTGGAAGATGCCAGAAAAGACCTCATCGCTTTGCAGGAAGGCGGCGTCGACGGGATCATCGTTTCCAACGAGTTCTCGTTCCCCTACCAGCGTGATATGGACAGGAACACCGTTGCGGCTATGGCTTATGTCATCGGCAACCTCAAGCCGCTGATCAAGGTGCCGCTTGGTGTCGATGCGATCTCCGACGGCATCGCTTGCCTGGAACTGGCGGCCGGTGTCGATGCCGATTTCGTAAGAGGTACGTTCTCGGGCGTCTATGTCGGTGACGGCGGTTTCTACAACAACGATTTTTCGCAAGTCATCCGCCGCAAGTACGCCTTGCATCTGGATGATCTGAAGATGTTGTATTTCATCAATCCGGAATCCGATTCTTCTTTGGACCTCAGACCGTTAAAAGACATCGCCAAAACGACGATCGCCAAGGCGGCGCCGGACGGTTTGTGCATCTCGGCAGATGCCGCCGGACAGGATGTCGATGATGAACTGATCCTTTCGGTCAAGGAGTACAATCCGGAAGTCGTCGTCTTATGCAACACGGGCTGCCGGGTCGACACGATCGAGCGCAAGCTGCGTTATGCGGATGCGGCCGTCGTGGGTACGACGTTCAAATATGACGGAAAACTGGAAAATCACGTTGATGTGGACCGAGTGAAAGAGTTTATGAACGAAGTTTACAGAGTGCGGGAAAAACTGTAAAACGGAGGACAGACAAAATGAGAGTCGCTGAGATCGGTGACAACTGTATCGATCTGTACGAGCGGATCGGACGCAAGTACCCGACGGGGAACGTCGTGGATACCGGTGTCAATCTGAAGAAACTGGGCGTGGACGTATCGATCATTTCGACCACCGGTTCGGATGAAAACGGCAGGTGGATGATCGAGTCGCTGAAAGAGGAAGGCCTCGACATCAGTCATCTGAAGGTCGCGGAAGGAAAGACGGCGGTCACCTACATGGATATGGACGGCAACGACCGGATCCACGGAGACTATGAGGAAGGCGTACTGGCGGACATGGTCTTCGATGAGGAAGACATCCGTTTCGCTTGCGAACATGACCTGGTCCATTCCGCGCTCTGGGGCATGGCGGAGAAGGCTCTGCCGAAGATCGCGGAAAGCGGGACGCCGATCGCTTTTGACTATGCCGACCGTCTCGATCACAAACTGGTCGAAGAGACCCTTCCTTATGTGAGCTACGGTTTTTATTCCTATCACAACGGCAGAGATGCCTACATTGAAGAATATCTGAAAGACAAGGTCGACCGGGGCATGAAGATCGCGGTCGCGACTTTCGGCGAAGAAGGATCACTGGCTTACGACAAAGACGGTTATCATGTCGGGTACATCGTCCCGGCAAGAAGGGTCGTCAATACCGTCGGTGCCGGGGACAGTTTCATCGCCGGATTCCTTTATGGAGTATTGAATGGCCGGACGGTCGAAGAGTGTCTGCACGAAGGTGCAAAAGTCGCTTCTTCCGTCGTGGAAGTTTTTGAACCTTGGGTGAAATAGAAAGAGGACGAGTATGAAACTGGGAATGTTTACCAGCGGTTACCAGCGCAACGATCTTGAACACATTTTCATGGATGCGAAGCGTTTCGGCTACGACTACATCGAACTGTGGGGCGGCAGACCGCACGCCTATGCGCCGGATCTCAAAGCCGGACAGATCGATGAGATCAAACGTCTGCGGGACAAGTATGAGATCGAGATCCGCGGCTACTGCCCGGAGCACAACGCCTACCCTTACAATTACATGATCGGTTCCGAGGCGATGCGTCAGGATGCGATCGATTATCTCAAACTGTGTTTCGATATGGCCAAGGAGATGGGTGCCGATTACACTTTGATCTCCGCTGCCCACGCCGGCTACGGCGCGACCTATGACGAGATCTGGGACCGGCTGACCAAGAGCGTCCGGGAACTGACCGATCATGCGGAAAAGATCGGCATGAAGATCGTTATGGAGGCTTTGACCGTCTATGAGTCCAACGTCATCAAATCGGCCAACGACTTGCAGAAACTGTTCAAGATCATCGATTCGCCCAACCTCGTCGGCATGTGCGATCTGGTCCCGCCGTTCACACAGTATGAAAGCATCATGGATTACTTCGACAAGCTCGGAGACAAGATGTATCACCTGCATCTGATCGACGGCGTCAAAGATTCCGATGATCACGTGATGCCAGGCGAAGGCATGATCCCGCTGAGGGAACTGATCAAGGAGCTCAAGGAGATCGATTATGACCGGACGGCGACGATCGAGCTGGTCACCGGCTACATCAATGAACCGCGTTTCTATGCGAGAAGAGCGGTCGACAATGTCCGGGCGATGATGAAGGAAGCGGGTTTCTGATGGTCATCGATATCCATGTCCATCCGGCCTTCTTTGAACCGATCAATGAAGATGAAAAAAAGGAAGAGCTGCGTCACGACGAGCTCAACCTGCATAAAAACGGCACGGCGCCTTTGAAGCATTTCTTCAACAAGATGAACTGTGCCGGGATCGACTATGCGGTCTTGCTTCCAGAGGACTATCATACGTCGATGAACGGCGAGGTCCTCGTCAGCAACGAGGAGATCAGAAGGCTCGTCGATCTTGCGCCGGAGCGTTTCATCGGTTTTGCGAGCGTCGATCCGCACGATGAACAGGCGGCGGAAAAGCTCGAATATGCCTTTTCGAAGCTGGACCTCAAGGGTCTCAAGCTCCACCCTTCCAGACAGGATTTCCATCCGGCTGATAAACGGATGGATGCGATCTACGATGTCTGCGAAAAGTATGATAAGCCGATCCTGTTTCATGCGGGACTGTCCTTTGAACCGCATACGACCACGAAGAATTGCCGTCCTTTGGATTTTGAAGAGCTGGCGGAAAGGCGCAAAGATCTTCGGATCTGTCTGGCGCACTTCGGCTGGCCGTGGTGCCGGGAGACGGCGATGTTGATGCTGAAGTATCCCAATGTCTATACCGATACCGGCGCCTTGTATTTCGACAGCGCAAAGGAGTTTTATACGCAGATGCTGACAAGAGATGTGCCGATGACCTGGATCGACCGCAGTCTGCGTCACCAGGTGATGTTCGGTACCAACGATCCGCGTTTCGAGATGATCCGGATGTCCAAAGCGATCGAGGAACTGGGTCTTCGGGAATCGACGTTGGAGCTGATCAAAGGAAGAAACGCGGTGGAATTCATGCATTATGATCCGGAGGTGCGATAGATGATCAAGATCATTCCCTTAGAGATCATGACCGATCGCTACAACCAGTATTTCATCATCACCGGCGATGTGGAAAAAGCCATTGCCGCTTCCGGGATCCGGGAAGGCATGGTCACGGTCGAAACGAAACACACGACGACCGGCATCACCGTCAACGAATCTTTGGAGTGTCTTCAGAGCGATGTCGACGTCTTCCTCAAACGCCTGATCCCGGAGGATGCCCCCTACTCCCATTGCCACATGCTGCAGGATTACGGCAGCACGGGAGGAAATCCGACCGGACACCTCAAAGCCCTGCTGACCGGCAATCACTGTCATTTTCCGCTCATCGACGGAAAGATGGTCAGAGGTTCGGCGCAGGACATCTGGTTCTGTGAATTTGACGGACCTTCGCAAAGGACAGTCAACATCATCATCGAAGGAACAGAATAAAAAGGTCCCGGATCGTTCCGGGACTCTTTAGTTTTCGGGGATGAAGGTCTTGAGGTAGTCGACCGTTCTTTTGTGGGCGTCGTGAGGATCGAACCAGTAGATGGAGTCGTTGATCTCCAGGTCGACGATCGAAGAATAGTTATGCTTTTCCAACGTTTCGATGTATTCCTTCAACGGAAGGTCGCCGGTACCGCAGATCTCGTGGTGGGCATCGGAGAAGTGGATGAAACCGATCTTGTCTTCGCCGAAGGTCCGGTAGTAAAGCTCGAGGTCCTCCCCTGCCACGTCCATGGCGACCAGGTCGACACAGATCTTCAGGTTCTTCGAATCGACGGCATCCATGACCTTTTTGATGCCATGGATGTCATAGCACAGATTGGATTCGTAGGGCTGCAGCTGTTCCAGCATCATCGTGATGCCTTTGGCTTCGGCATCTTCGCAGATCTTTGCGATCGCATCGATGCAGATGTCCATCGACTCTTCGACCGGCAGGTCTCTGAGTCCGGTACCCGTGTTGATGAACAGGCGGTCGGTCCCCAGCGTCAGAGCATCGTCCATCGACAGGCGGAAGAAGTCGATGGTCCTTTGCACGGTCTTCTTGTTGGGATCGGCGATGCTGTAGGGATAAGCGAGGGTCTCCGGCGTATAGATGACGAAACGCATCCCCTTGTCTTCGGCTTTCTTCCGCAGTTCCTTTAGATAAGCCTGTGCTTCGTTTTCGGAATAGTCGAAACGGTAGAAATGCGGGATGCCGCCCCAGAAATCGATGTTGCGCAGTCCGATCTTCTGGATCGAGTCCAGGACATAGTCAAAAGAATATTGCTGATAGGACGGCGTCATGACAGCGAAGTCGTTCAGTGTGATCTTTCTCATTATCGTTACCTTTTGTAAATGATTCCTTAATACTATAATAAAAGACAGAAAAAGAGACGACAAGGAATATGAATACTTCAGTAACAAAAGTACAGCCCGGCATGGAAGCCATCGAAAAGCTCGAGGATTTCATCAAGGTCAACCGCCTTAAGCCGCACACCAGGATCCCCTGTGAGAAGGATCTGTGCGATCTTTGGGGCGTCAGCCGTTCGACGCTGCGTCAGGCAGTGGATGAGCTCGTGGAGAACGGGATCTTATACCGTGTCTTAAACAAAGGCGTCTATGTGGCGGAGCCCAGATACCCGAGGGATATGGCAGGCGTCGAGGCGATGGTCCGTGACCTGGTCGATCAGGGCAACACTTTAAGCAAGCACATCCTGACGAACGAACAGATCGAGGCCAACAAGCAGATCGCCAGGAAACTCAAAGTCCGTTTGGGGACCAAGGTCTATGAGATCGTCAAATGCCGTAAAGTCAACGGCGTTCCTTGCACGATCGAGACGACATACATCGATGCGGAACGTTATCCGGGTTTCATCGACTATTACAACGAAGATACTTTGATGGCACCGATCTTTGAGGAACACTACGATACGTATCAGACTTCGGGGACCGAGCACATCAATGTCACTTATGCGACGCAGGATGAGGCCGAGATCCTGGAGATCGAAAACGGGACGCCGCTGTTTTATGCGTCCGGTGTCGTCTTGGATCAGAACGGGGAAGTGGTCATGTTTTATAAACAGCTGATCCGTTCCGATAAATTTGTTTTCGTTGCCGAGGTGGACAGCTGATATGACAAGGACCGATTACAAGATGCCGATCTACCTGCAGTTAAGGGAGATCATACGAAACAAGATCGAAGACGGCGAATATATGCCGGGTACGGCCATCCCTTCCGAGAACAAGCTGGCGGAGACGTTCGGGATCAACAGGATCACCATCCGCAACGCCGTCGATGCCTTAGTCAATGAAGGTCTTTTGAGGAGGGTCCAGGGCAAGGGCGTGTTCGTCATCGGCAAGAAGAATGAACTGTCCATCGAGGAACATGCGGGCTTCGTCGGGGATTCGTTCCGCAACGACACGCGTGTTTCCGTCAAGGAGCTGCAGAAGTCCGAACGGGAGGCCGGCAACAAGTATGCCAATCTTTTCGGCCTGGAGCTGGAGGATGAGATCTACTATATCCGGCAGATGCATTCGATGAACGGGACCGAGACATCGATCGAAGAGTTCTTCATCCCGAAGAAGATCCTGCCTTCTCTGGATTCGATCAATTCTTCCGTTTTCACCTTCCGCGATATCCTGTCTTTCTACGGCATCAAGCTGGAGAAAATGAAACAGTCCCTGTGGATCATCAAAGGTTCGGCGAAGGTACGAAAGGCTTTGAACGTGCCGGAAGGCGTGGCGGTCTTTCTGCTGGAATGCGATTTCTTCAACGAGAAGAACGAAGTCATCGCCCATTCCATCTCCAATATCCGCAGCGATATGCAGTCTTTCACCGTGAACATGCATAAGTAAGCATGAACGGAAAAATAAAAAAGATCTTCAGGATGAGAAGATCGGGAGGTAGATGAATGAAAAAATTACTCGCAGTCCTATTGTTTTTGACTGCTTTATGCGGCTGTGCAGAACAGGACGTGCCGGCGGCAGAGGATTATGTCGCGCTGCAGGTCAGTGTCGAGGGCATCGGCCATGTCGCAGCCGCGGAAGGGGATCAGACACCTCAGATCGATCCGGGATTCCCGACGACTTTTCATGCGCTCAGTCTTCCGAAAGGAAGCGTGGTGACTTTGCTTGCATACAAGATCGAGGGCGATTGGGATTTCGTCAAATGGACGAAGGACGGCGGGACAGTCTCAAGAGAGGAACAGCTCACCGTCACGGTCGATGAAGACGCGGAATACATCGCCGTGTTCATGATGTCCGGAGGCTATGACGGGCCAAGCGTCGACAAGATCGAAGATGCAAAGACGATGGGCGACATCCTTGCCCTGCCCAACTACAGCAGCACCTGCTCGGAAGAGGAAGTGATCGAGGTCTTTGAACTCAACGACCGGGTCTACCGTGCTGTGGCCAAGATCGACAGTGATCAGGCGGCAGCGATCCTCGGCCTGGATATCCTGGATCCGAACTATGACAGCGATTACGCAGCCCTTGTCGCTCCGCTTGCGATCGATCACATCGTCGATCTGACGGAAAAGATCCCGACGGAAGCCGACCTTGAGCAGTATAAGGGCAAGAGCGGACAGGAGCTTCTCGATGAAGGCTGGCAGCTGAGTTTTGTGAATTCGGAAACGATGGATGCCCGGATGGATCACGGTTATTATTCCTATAACATCAAATTTGAAGGCGGATCGAAGAACGATCCGGATATGGATATCGAAGAAGTGATCAAAGACTGGAAGGTCGCTTCCATCGCTTACGAAGGGATCGGTTCCTGTGCTGCCGACCCGGGTCTCGACTAGTCAGGACAGAAAACATAAAACCGCAGCAGACACTGCGGTTTTTGAATGCCTGAAGAAGGTGCGCCGGCGTGCTATCATGGAGACAGGAAAGAAATGACCGAAAAGGATCATGCGAAAGGAGCTGCGATGCAGACAGCAGAGATCATCAGAAAAAGTATCACGGAACTCGATACCGAGATCGTCGTCAATGCCGCCAACCGTCATCTTCAGGCAGGAGGCGGTGTCTGCGGATATATTTTCAAAGCCGCAGGCTATAAAGAACTGCAGGATACCTGCGACAAGATCGGCGGCTGCCCGACCGGCTCTGCGGTCATCACGCCCGGCTTCCGGCTTTGTAAGTACATCGTTCATGCGGTGGGACCGCAGTACATCGACGGAAAACACAAGGAAGCGGAGCAGCTTTACAGCTGTTACAGAAAGGCGCTGGATCTGGCTATGGAGTACGAGTGTCGGTCGATCGGTTTCCCTTTGATCTCCGCCGGGATCTACGGATATCCGGTCTACGGCGCCTGGCAGCAAGCCGCCAAAGCGACAGCGGATTGGACAAAAGAGAATAAGGACTATGACATCCGCATCATCTTCGCAGTGATCGATAACGATGTTCTGGATATAGGCAAAGGAGTCTTCGGTGAATATGCGCAAGGTCTTCTGCTGGTCAAAAAAGAAGACTGGCAGACCTGTGCGATGCCTGAAGCGAATGACCGTTTTGAGATCGAAGCTTCCCTGCCGGAAGACAAGCTGAACGTTTTGCGGCACGGACATTTGCCAAGGGAGATGGAAGACAAGTGGTTCTGGTATATGGAAGGCGATGTCCTTTATGCCCATCGCAGCTGGACGGGCTTCTGCATCTACATCGCGGATTTCAGCGATAAGGGAAAGATCAAAGTCACGGTGAACCGGGATCCTCAGCAGTATACGTGCACGGATATCGGTGAAGACAAGGAAAAGTTCTGTGATCTGCTTTCCTGGTGGACCGACCTGCCCTACGATCATTACGGTGCCTGGCTCTGTGAAACGGCCGAGGCACTGGAAAAAGCTTCCAACGATAAATAAAAAACACTAGAAGATATTTTGAAAGACCGGGCGTTCTGCCCGGTTTTTGTGTGACAGAGAATGATATTTGACAGAAGTCCCGAAACGTATTAAAATGTAGCATGCTACGTGTAGTATGCTACAGAACAGGAGGAGAACGGAAATGCCCAAAGATGTCAGTGTCGGTTTTCTGATCCACAAGATCGAAAACCGGATGAAAGCGTCGATCGATGCGCAGTTCAGGATCCATGATCTCACCTTCTCCCAGTCTCAGGTCCTGTTTCAGCTGAAGAAACATGAGGACTGTCTGAGTCAGAGACGGCTGCAGGAGCTGCTCAATGTCTCGCATCCGACGATGGTCGGTCTGATCAAGCGGCTGGAGGCCAACGGCTACGTGGAGACATGCCTGGATGAGAAGGACAAACGAAACAAGATCGTCAAGGCGACGAAGAAAGCGAAAGAGTTCCATATGGATATGGAGCGTTCCCGGAAGCAGAACAACAAGGATATGCTGAAGGGGCTGAACAAAGAGGAAGAGAAGATGCTTCTGTCATTCCTCGAGACAGTCTATAAGAATCTGGAGGAAAAACAATGATCAGAATACTGATGGATAAGATCGGAGAATACAGGAAGGAGACGGTCCTCACGCCGCTGTTCATGGTTGGCGAGGTCGCTTTGGAATGCATCATTCCGAGTGTCATGGCGATGCTGATCGACGAGATGAGCGGAGAGAGTCTGACACCGGTCATCAAGTACGGTTCCATCCTGCTGGCCTTGGCGATGCTGTCATTATTGTGCGGTGCCAGTTCCGCAAGGCACGGTGCCACGGCATCGACCGGTTTTGCCAAAAATCTGAGAAGGGACATGTTCTACAAGGTCCAGGATTTCTCCTTCGAAGACATCGATCATTTTTCCACGTCTTCGCTGGTGACCCGCATGACCAACGATGTCTCGCAGATCCAGATGGCTTTTCAGATGTTGATCCGAATGGCGGTGCGTACGCCGCTGATGCTGATCTTCTCGGTCATCATGGCGCTCCGCATCAATACGAGGATGGCGATGATCTTCTTTGCGATCATCCCGGTACTCGGTATCGGACTTTATGTGATCTTCCAGATCGCCCATCCGATCTTCCGGAGGATCTTCAAGAAATACGATGCGCTCAACAACTCCGTACAGGAGAACGTTGCCGGCATCCGTGTCGTCAAGTCGTTCGTCAGAGAAGATTACGAGATCGAAAAGTTCAACAAAGCATCTGAAGAAGTCCGCAGCGACTTCACCAGAGCGGAACGGGTCCTGGCTCTCAACAACCCTTTGCAGATCTTATGCATCAAGACGGCCAAGGAACTGATCTGTTACTTCGGTGCGCTGATGATCATCAATACGGCCGGTTCGGCGCTGAGCACCGGGCAGCTGTCTTCTTTGATCAGCTACGGCGTGCAGATCCTGGTGGCGATGATGATGCTGTCGATGGTCTTCATTCAGATCAGCTTTGCCTCCGAAGCGGCCAGCCGTATCTGCGAAGTCCTGACCCACGAGCCCAAGCTCGTCTCGCCGGAAAACGGCATCAAGGAAGTCAAGGACGGAAGCATCGTCTTCGATCATGTCACGTTCCGTTACGATCCGCATTCCAAACGCAGGGCACTGGCGGAGATCGATCTGGACATCAAGTCCGGAGAGACGGTCGGCATCATCGGTTCGACCGGTTCTTCCAAGACGACGCTGATCCAGCTGATCTCCAGGCTCTACGATGTCTCGGAAGGCTCCGTCAAAGTGGGCGGCGTCGATGTCCGGGACTACGACCTGGAAGCTTTGCGCAACGAAGTCGCCGTCGTTCTGCAGAAGAACGTTCTGTTCTCCGGTTCCATCAAGGAGAACCTGAGATGGGGAAACAAAGAAGCGAGCGATGAAGAGATCGTCCGTGTCTGCAAGCTGGCACAGGCCGATGAGTTCATTGAACAGATGCCGGATAAATACGATACCATCCTTACGCAGGGTGCGACCAACGTCTCGGGCGGACAGAAACAGAGGTTATGTATTGCCCGGGCATTGTTAAAGAAGCCGAAGGTCCTCATTCTGGATGATTCGACTTCCGCTGTCGATACGAGGACCGATGCCCTGATCCGCAAGGCTTTCCGGGAAGAGATCCCCGAGACCACCAAGATCATCATCGCCCAGCGCGTCTCTTCGATCGAGGATGCCGATCAGATCATCGTTCTGGATTCCGGCAAGATCGTTGAAAAGGGCGATCACGAAACGCTGATGAAGTACAAGGGGATCTACAGAGAGATCTATGATTCCCAGACCAAGGGAAAGGAGGAAGACTAGGATGCCGCCGCACAACAGAGTCGTCACCAACAAGAAGATCGACATGAAGTCTTTGCGAAGACTGCTGCAGTATGTCTATAAGCTCTTCTCTTTCCGTCTGTTCATCGTCGCCGTATGCATCATCCTTTCGGCGGTCTCCAACGTCGTCGTCAATGCCTTCATGGCCGATCTGATCGACAAGATCATCCTCCCGGGCATGAGTCAGGGATTACAGAGCGTCTATAAGGATCTGCTTAGGATCATTGCGATCATGATCGCTCTGGATGTTCTGGGGCTTTTATCGACAGCGATCTATCCGCAGATCATGGCCAGAGTCGGTCAGGGAACGATCAAATCATTGAGAGATGACATGTTCGACAACATGGAGACGCTGCCGATCCGTTACTTCGATTCCCATACCCACGGTGAGATCATGTCGGCTTACACCAATGACGTCGATACGATCCGCATGCTGGTGGGACAGAGCCTGCCTTCGCTGCTGCAGTCGATCATGTCGATCTCGGCGATCCTGTTTTCGATGTTGCGCTATTCGCTGTGGCTGACGCTCGTGGTTGCCCTGGTGATCGGCGTGATGTTCAGGATCACGGGATCGTTCGGTGGACGCAGCGCCCGTTACATGGTCGCCCAGCAGAAGTCTCTGGCAAAAGAAGAAGGTTTCATCGAAGAGATGATGGAAGGCATGAAGGTCGTCAAGGTCTTCACGCATGAAGAAGAGGCAAAGAAAAAATTCGACGAGGTCAACATTCAGCTTTTCGAAGATTCCAACAAGGCCAACTCCAACGCCAACATGCTGATGCCGATCCTGGCCAATGTCGGCAACATCATGTATGTCCTGCTGGCGATCGTCGGCGGGCTCCTGGTGGTCATGAGTGTGCCGAACTTCTCGTTGAGAGGGCTCGAGCCGATCTCGATCGGTGTCATCATCTCCTTCCTTGCCTTATCCAGGCAGCTGTCACAGACCGTTTCGCAGATCTCCATGCAAGTCTCGACCGTCGCCATGGCTCTGGCGGGAAGCGACCGCGTCTTTGCTCTGATCGATGAAAAGAGCGAAGAAGACGAGGGCTACGTCACTTTGGTCAATGCATATAAAGACGAGAACGGCGAGCTGCACGAGTGCGAAGAAAAGACGGATCTTTGGGCATGGAAACATTACCATGCGCAATCCGATCATTCCACGACTTATGTAGAACTGAAAGGCGACATCCAGATGGTCGATGTCGACTTCGAATACGAGAAAGGAAAGCAGGTCCTCTTCGATGTCTCACTCTATGCCCATCCGGGACAGAAGATCGCCTTTGTCGGCGCGACCGGTGCCGGCAAGACGACGATCACCAATCTGATCAACCGGTTCTATGATATTCCGGACGGCAAGATCCGTTATGACGGCATCAACATCAACAAGATCAAGAAGGCCGACCTGAGACGGTCACTGGGCATGGTCTTGCAGGATGTCAACCTGTTTACCGGTACGGTCATGGACAACATCCGTTACGGCAAGCTCGATGCTACAGACGAAGAGTGCATCGAGGCAGCGAAGCTGGCCAATGCGGACGATTTCATCACGAGGCTGCCGCAGGGCTACCAGACGATGCTGACGGGCAACGGTTCGCAATTGTCGCAGGGGCAAAGACAGTTATTGTCGATCGCCAGAGCAGCGGTCGCCGATCCGCCGGTCATGATCCTGGACGAGGCGACGTCCTCCATCGATACCCGTACCGAAGCTCTGGTGCAGAAAGGCATGGACAACCTGATGAAGGGAAGGACGGTCTTCGTCATCGCTCACAGGCTGAGCACGGTCCGCAATTCCGATGCGATCATGGTCCTCGACCATGGGCGTATCATCGAGAGAGGTACGCATCAGCAGCTTCTGGATCTGAAAGGAACGTATTATCAGCTGTATACCGGTGCATTCGAACTGGAATAAAACAAGACTCCCGCAAGGGAGTTTTTGTGTACAGCGGAAGAATTGCGGGGATACCTGTTTTCTGTCACAATAGGAAAAGAGGAAACGAACATGGAAGAAAAGAAAAGATTCGAGCTTCCCGACGAGATCGCGGAAGCCGTCAGCGGCGGCAAATTGAAAGACGACTGGCAGATGATCGTCAAGATGTCGGTCCTGGCATATAAGAATTTCTACAGCCGCAACGAAGAAGGAAGAGCGAAGATCGAGGATGTGCTTGCCGATACCGACAAGATCCTCAACAGCATCCGCACCGACAGTAAGGATCTGAGCGATGTGGAACAGGACAAAAAGATCCTGCAGGATTACATCAGGGAGATCTGGAACGCATAAAGGATGATCAAAGATAAGGCATTGGCGGGAAAAAGGATGCGAAGATCCATCCTCTTATTTCTGATCGCGGCAGCACTGCTGCTGGCTTTTCTGATGCCTTATGTCACGTTTGAAAAAGAGAGGTTGATCCTAGAAAAAGGCGAAACATACAAGGCGGCCGATCTGATCGCCAAAGCCGGCGGAGAGGTCACGCCTGAACAGGAATATCTGAAGACCGATGAGGTCGGACGTTTTGAGTTCACCTATACCGTCAAGCGTCTCTTCTTCTCCAAGGATGTGGTCTTGCGGTATGAGGTCGTCGATACCACGCCGCCGGATCTCAAGATCAAAGAGAAGGTCTTGCATATCAAGACCGATCTTCCGTATGGAAAACAAGAGGTCTTGCAGAACGTCAGTTTCAACGAGGGCGGTATCGAATTTGAGACCGACCTCGATGTCTGTTATCCGGGAAACTATACGGTGAAGGTCACAGCGAAAGACGAGTATGGCAATGCGTCAACGGATTCTTATGAACTGATCGTCGATGATGAGGAAGCGCCGTTTATTTTTGCGTATGGCGACGGTACGATGATCAAAAGAGGTTCGACGTTCAATATCTACGATCACATCGGTTACGGTGACAATGCGGACCGTGATCCGATCCTGGAGGTCGAGGGCAAGGTCAATACAAGCAGAGTGGGTGATTATCCTTTACATGTCACGCTGCGGGATGCTTCGGGCAACGAGACGAAGTGGGATCTGACGGTCAGTGTCGTCAACAGGATCAGCTATGATGACGAAGAGGAAGAAGAGAGAATCGCTTTTGCCGATTTCGTCAATGAATACAAAGAAAAGGGTCTGCATTTCGGTATCGATGTTTCCGAATGGCAGGGCGATATCGATTTTGACGCTTTGAAGAAAGCAGGATGTGAATTCATCATGATCCGCATCGGTTTCTCGCGCAACGGGATCTTGTATCTTGATGACAGTTTCAAAGAAAACCTGGCCGGTGCCAACCGCGTCGGTATCCCGGCAGGCGTCTATTATTATTCCAATGACAAGAGCGAACAGGAAGTGAAAGACGTTTTGCGGCAGATAGTCGCGGAACTCGGCGATGCCCATCTGGAATTACCGATCGTGTTCGACTTTGAGAACTTCCCGGATTTTCAGGACTACGGCATCAGTTTCAAGGACCTCGACCGTTTCTATACGGTCTTTGAAGAAGAGGCGGAAAAGCTCGGCTATGAGGCGATGCTTTACGGCAGCAAGTACTATCTGGAAAACATCTGGAAGCGTACCGATGAGCGCAAGATCTGGCTGGCGCACTACACCGATCATTCAAGCTACCGGGGAAAGTATGCGATGTGGCAGACCTGTGCCTGGGGCAGGATCGACGGTGTCGACGGCGATGTCGATCTGGATATCCTTTACCAGGAATGAGAGGGCAAGACCCTCTTTTTATTTGCACGAAAAGATCTTTTTGAAAGAAGGTACGATCCGGCCCCGCTGAATGGCGGGACTGTTTTCTGTTTTGCTGACCTGTGTCATAATGAAATCAACAAAAGAGAGGTGATCATAATATGTTTGTCTTCTGGGGAGACGGTTCTGCGGAGGCAAAGGATCTGGTCGATGCGATCCTCGTACGGAGCACTGCGAATTTCAACTGGACCTTCATCTTCATCCTTGCGGTCGTGTTTTACGTTTACTGGAGCGAATATAAGAACAAAGACTTCAAGGCGATCGTCGCCGGTTTTTCCTTGTACGGGGTACACTGGCTCTATGAGATCGGCAATGCGGTCATCGGCCACTTTGCCGGCTATCCGCTGTGGTCGGTCTCCAACGCATCCACGACCTTCATCCTGCTGATCGGGGTATGCTGGGAACTGTCGATGATGTTCTCGCTGGCCGGCATCATCTCTTACAAGATGCTGCCGAAAAAGCCGGACCGGAAAAGAAAGATCGTCGGTGCCTTATCGATGGCGCTGCTGTTTGCCTTGTTCGAGTCGTTTCTGGCAGGCACGGAGAACCACTCCTTCATCTGGGTCTATAGATGGTGGGGCGTTTTGCCGGTCTTCGTGACGACGTATATCCCGTTTTTTCTTGCATGCAATTTCGTTCCTTACTGGAAGCAGAAGGAACAGATCACTTTTTTAGGCATCGTCTGGGGAACGGTGGCCGTCTTACTGGTCACTCTCATCCCGCTGGGCATCATCTGATCTGAACAGATCTTTAGGAGGAAATTATGGAAACGAGACCTTATGTCGACTGGAAACTGATGAATGATTTCATGATCGACGTCTTCAAAGCTTACGGCGTATCGCAGGAAGATGCGGCGATCTGTGCCGATGTCTTGCTGGAATCGGATAGAAGAGGCATCGAGTCCCACGGCTGCAACCGTTTCAAACCGATCTACATCGACCGTATTGTCAAGGGCACCTTGCTGCCGCACACGGATCTGGAAATCGTCAAAGAGACGGCGACCACGGTCGTCATGGACGCCCATGACGGCATGGGCATGGTGGCAGCGCACGCGATGATGGAAAAGCTCATCAAAAAGGCCAAAGAATTCGGCATGGCCGGCGGCGCGATCCGCAATTCGACACACTACGGCATCGCCGGTTACTGGACGGATATGGCAGCCAAGGAAGGGCTGATCGGGATCACCGGAACCAACGCCAGACCTTCGATCGCACCGACCTTCGGTGTGGAAAACATGCTGGGGACCAACCCTTTGACGGTCTCTTTGCCGACCGATGAGGACTTCCCGTTCTGTCTGGACTGCGCGACATCGATCGTACAGCGGGGAAAGATCGAATACTACGCCAGATCGGGCAAGGAGACGCCGGCCGGCATGGTCGTCACCCATGACGGCAAGACGGTCACCGATTCCGCGGCGATCTTGAAGATGCTGAGTGAAGGTACGGCTGCCCTGGCGCCTTTGGGCGGCGGACCGGGCGATGAGATGTGCGGCTATAAAGGTTATGGCTATGCGACGGTCGTCGAGATCCTTTCTTCCGCGTTAGCCGGCGGAGAATTCATGAAGGCGCTCAGCGGCGTCTCGAAGGAAGGCAAGCCGCAGATGTATCATCTCGGACACTTCTTCTTCGTGATGGATCCGGAAGCCTTCATGGGACTGGAAACGTTCAAGAAGACGGCGGGAGAGATCTGCCGTCAGTTAAGGGCTTCGGCGAAAGCACCGGGCTATGAGCGCATCTATACGGCCGGCGAAAAGGAACATCTGGTCTGGCTGGAAAGAAAAGACAAAGGCGTTCCGGTCAATGATGCCGTGCAGAAGGAGCTGATCGCTCTGCGGGACGAGCACAAGCTGCCGTACAAGTTCCCGTTCGAGGAGGTCTGATATGGATGTCATGGAGAAGTCCCTTCAAAAACACAAGGAATGGAAGGGCAAGATCGAAGTTGTTTCCCGGGTCCCGGTCGACACAAAAGAAGCTTTGACGATGGCCTATACGCCGGGCGTTGCGCAGGCCTGCCTGGAGATCGAAAAAGATGTCGATCAAAGCTATGAGCTGACCAGAAGGCACAACCTGTGTGCAGTCGTCACAGACGGCACCGCCGTCCTGGGACTGGGCGATATCGGTCCGGAGGCGGGCATGCCGGTCATGGAAGGCAAGTGCGTCCTGTTCAAATCCTTCGGCGGCGTCGATGCCTTCCCCATCTGCATCAAGTCGAAAGACGTCGATGAGATCGTCAATACCGTCTATCTGATCTCGGGATCCTTCGGCGGCATCAACCTGGAAGATATCGCGTCGCCGCGCTGTTTCGAGATCGAACGGAAGCTGAAAGAAAAATGTGACATCCCGATCTTCCATGATGATCAGCACGGTACGGCGATCATCACGCTGGCCGGACTGACCAATGCCCTGAAGATCGTCAAAAAGAAAAAAGAGGAAGTCAAAGTCGTGACTTCCGGTGCCGGAGCGGCGGCGATCTCGATCGTGAAGCTCTTGCTGTCGGCGGGTTTTAAGAACATCGTCATGACCGACCGCAAAGGGGCGATCGTCGAAGGAAGAGAAGGACTCAACTGGATCAAGGAAGAGATGGCGAAGTGCACCAATCCCAACAAAGAGGCCGGCAGTCTGAAAGACGTGATCCAGGGGGCGGACATCTTCATCGGTGTCTCGGCACCCGGCACGCTCACGGCGGACATGGTCCGGACCATGAACAAGGACGCCATCGTCTTTGCCTGCGCCAACCCGATGCCGGAGATCTCTCCGGAAGAGGCCAAAGAAGGCGGAGCCAGGATCATCGCGACCGGACGCAGCGACTATCCCAATCAGGTCAACAACGTTCTGGCGTTCCCCGGTGTCTTCCGCGGGACGTTCGACGTGCGGGCATCCGACATCAACGAACAGATGAAGATGGCGGCAGCGAAAGCTTTATCGGAGCTGGTCAGCGAGGAAGAGCTCAACGAGGAATACATCCTTCCGAAGGCCTTCGATCCGCGGGTCGGCAAAACGGTCGCAAACGCTGTGGCGCAGGCTGCCAGAGACAGCGGCGTTGCCCGGATCTGAAATGAACCAAAAGAAAAGATCAGCGTGAAGCTGATCTTTATATGATACGTATCGTTTTATCCGAGCGTCTTGGCGGCATCCTGCAGCAGTTCGATGATCGGAAGGTGCTGAGGACAGACGGATTCGCACTGTCCGCACTGGATACAGTCGGCCGGTCCGGATTTCTTTTCCAGCATCTGTGCATACATCTTATCGGTCTTTTCCGACTTCCCGTACATGTTGACGGTGTTGATGATCTTGAAGATGTTCGGGATACCGACGTTCATCGGGCAGCCGTCCGTGCAGTAGCTGCAGCCGGTGCAGCCGATCTGCGGTGTCTTTTTCATCGTATCGACGACATCCTGTATCGTCTTTCTTTCTTCTTCGTTCAGCGGCTTGAAGTCCGTGAAGGTCTTCACGTTGTCTTCCATCTGACAGAGCAGGGACATGCCGGAAAGCAGCGTCATGACGCCGGGTAAAGATCCGACATAGCGAAGTGCCCAGGAAGCGACGGAATTGTCCGGATCGACCGCTTTGAACTTGTTTTCGAGGTCTTCCCTCAGGGAAGCAAGGTAGCCGCCCTTGACCGGTTCCATGACGACGATCGGGATATGACGTCCACTCAGGATCTCATAGAGTTTTCCGGAACAGACTTTTTCGGAATCCCAGTCGAGATAGTTGAGCTGTATCTGCACGAATTCGATGTCAGGGTACTTGTCCAGGATCTTCACCAGCATCTCCGGTGTCCCGTGGAACGAGAAACCCAGATGTTTGATCAGACCCTGTTTCTTCTTTTCGAAGCCGAAATTGAAGCAGTCGTATTTTTCATAGTTGGCGAAGTTGTCATCGTCCACCGCATGCATCAGATAGAAGTCGAAGTAGCCGGCACCGGTCCTTTCGAGCTGTTCGTTGAAGATGCGTTCCTTGTCTTCGTCGCACTTGATCTCCCATTCCGGCAGTTTGGTGGCGACGGTGAAGCTTTCACGCGGGTAGCGCTTGACGATGGCTTCCTTGACTTCCGCTTCCGAAAGACCGTGATGGTAGACATAGGCGGTATCAAAATAGGTCAGTCCGGCATTCATATACAGATCGACCATCTGGCATACCTGTTCGTGGTCGATGACTCCGTCTTTCTCCGGAAGACGCATCAGGCCGAAACCGAGTTTCGGCATCTTGCTTAAATCGATCGACATCGTAGATCCTCCTTATCTTTTTTACAGTTATATTATCTCATGAGTGACGATCCTTTGCGTGAGCGAAACGTAAAGAGCTGTTAGACTATATGACATCATGGCGTTTGCGATATGATGTAGTTGAAAGATGAAGACCTTCCTTTATGCATCATTGATCCTGTGTCTGAGCGCATCGCTGTTCTTTTTGAATGACTGCAGTTCTTCAGCGCAGGAGACGGTCGCCGAACGTCCCGTCAGCGTCAGCGACGAACACGAAGCCTTGAGTGCCGAAGTCCGCTCTGCGGAAGATGAAACGCTCATTTTGAACATCTCACCGCAGCGGATGAATCATCATGGCTATCATACGGGCGATATGATCGAGGTCGCGATCAAAGAAAAGACGTTTGTCATGCCGATCGTACTGGCAGAAGAAGCAGAAAAGCCGTTCTGTCTTTTTGTGGAGGGAGAGCGGAACAAAGATCTGGTCGCTCTGTATCTTGAGGAAACAGTTGAGGACACCGGCTCCGTCTTCATCGATCTGCAAGAGAAACAGGGGCATGCGCAAGCCTATCCCAAGGATGAAGCCGTCTACCGAAGGAGCAGCGTCCGGGAAGACTATCCGCAGCTGCAAGATGAAGACTATGCCAACTTCCGGATGGTGCAGACTTCCGGGATGAGGGAAGGCATCTTGTACCGCTCGTCTTCGCCATTCGATCCCAAGATCAAACGGAACGCTTATGCCGATGCCGCGGCAAAGAAAGCAGGAGTGCGGACAGTCATCGACCTTGCGGACCACCCTTACATCTATTCCTTGCACGAAGGTGTGAAAGAAAGGTATGCGAGCAGCTGTGACCTCATCCTTCTGGATCTTTCGACGTTTTATGCGACGGAAGAATTTGAAAAAGGACTGGTCAAAGGACTGCGTTTCCTGATGGAACAGGAAGGACCGTATCTGATCCATTGCACGGAGGGGAAGGACCGCACCGGTTTCGTCTGTGCGATACTGGAATGTCTGACAGGCGCATCGGTTGAAGAAGTGGTCGCGGACTATATGAAGACTTATGAAAACTATTACGGCATCAAGCTGGGCACCTTTGTCTATGACCGCACCGTAAAGAGGAACTTGCTGAAGGACCTGGGAAGAGCTTTTCAAAGCGAAGATCTGTTCAAGGAAGACCTGCGGTCTTGTGCGGAAGCGTATCTGGAAAAGATCGGTCTGAGCGAAGAAGAAGTCGGCAGACTGAAAGAAAAGCTCTCCTAAGTGTGACGGAATGCCTTTGAATGTATAGTTGATCAGGGCGGAAGAGGAAAAGAAAGTGCGTCTATATTACAATAAAGGCGAAGGAAGGGGTCCTTCGAAAACACTTTTGCTTCAAGAAAGGAGTTTAACATGAAAAAGAAACTGCTGCTCGTACTGATCTTGATCCTGTGCTTAAGCGCATGCGGAAAGAAAGACGACAAAGAAGAAAAAGCGGCCTATGAACTGGGCGGCAATACTTATTACAACAGCGTGGACAACTATGGCCACGAAGATCATTCCAAACTGTGGTTCGGCAAAGACGGATCGTTCGTCTTCACCGATTCCTTCACCGACGGCTACAATGAGCTGTCCGGCAAGTGGACGCTCAACGAAAACGTCGTGACACTGGATGTCGAAGACGGCGGAAAGGAGAGCGTCTCCAAGCTCATCCTGGAAGTTCTGGATAAAGATACCTTGAAACTGAGAACATCACTGTCGGGTTCGAAGTCCGACGACCTGTTCTCGACGATCGAAGTCAAGGGTTCTTCCGTCGAACCGAAGAAGGAAGAAACGACACCGGCGGTACCGGAAGAGACCAAGACCGACACCAAGGAAGAAGAGAAGAAAGAAGAGACCAAGCCGGAAGAAACGAAGAAAGAGGAAGAGAAGAAGGACGACACGAAGAAAGAGGATACGGCCGTCACGCCGTCCGAGAAGATCCCGTGCACGGGCATCACTTCGCTGTACCGCAATTACTGGTCTTATGAGAACGAGAAAGACTGGGATCTGGAGATCCGTCCGGTACCGGAAAACACGACCGATAAGATCAGCTTCAAGTCTTCGGATGAAAAGGTCGTCAAGATCGATGAAAAAGGAAGGGCGACAGCCGTCGCTCCGGGCAAGGCCGTGATCGAAGCGGTCTGCGGCGACAAGAAACTGACCGTCAACTATGAAGTCCGCGTCAAAGGCGTTCCGGCGACCGCGGCTTCCTACAAAGCAAAGATCTCTGATGTCAACGACATCTTCCAGCCGAGCGTCTCCTTCGATCCGTCGGGAAGCTTCGTCTTCACGGAAAACGTCTATGCCGGCATGGTCAAGATCAAGGGCACGTATAAGATCGAAGACGGACGTTATTACTGCACGATCACCGATAACAGTGCGATGCAGGGTTTCGCCGGACAGGATGTCAAGGAGATCGTCTTCAAGATCGTCGATGAAAAAACATTGAAACTGAAGACCGATCTGTGCATGTCAGGCAACGGTCATCTATTCTATCTGGAGGGTTAAAATGGCAAGAGAAGATCGTTTTGAAAAGGTCTACTCACAGACCAACATGATGGAGTCGGTGGAGATCTGGGTCGACCGGGAGACCGGTGTGAACTATCTCTTCCGTCACAGCGGCTATGCCGGAGGACTGACGGTCCTGATGGACGAGAACGGCAAGCCGGCCATCTCACCGGTCGAAGAAGACTGAGACGTTTAGGAATTCCATTCGAACTGCGCCCGTGTTAAAATAAGGGCGTAAGTTCGGGATATAGCGCAGTTTGGTAGCGCGCTTGAATGGGGTTCAAGAGGTCTCGGGTTCGAATCCCGATATTCCGACCATGAAAGAAACAGGATCATCTTTGTGATGGTCCTTTCTTTTTGTAAAATGAAGGTGTATGACGTATTGCGATGCGCACTGCCACTTGGGCTCAAGACAGTTCGACCTTGACCGCGATGAGATGATCGAACGGATGCTGAAGGCGAGGGTGAACAAGGCGATCATGATCTGCTGCAGCGATCATGATCTGCAACGCTGCCTGGAACTGAGGAAGAGATATCCTTCTTTTAAGCTGGCGATCGGTATCCATCCGCAGGACCTGGAAGACGAGTATGGGCAAGAGCGTCTGGAACGCTTCCGGGAGACCGTGAAGGAGCTAAAGCCGGACATGATCGGTGAGATCGGTCTGGACTATTATTCCCATCCCCACACCAAAGATCAGCAGAAACACTTTTTCATCGAACAGCTGAAGATCGCTGGGGAAGCCGGTCTGCCGGTCGACATCCACAGCCGCAAGGCGTCCAACGACACCTATGAGATCCTGAAGGCACATCCGGTGAAAGGGATCATCCATTCCTTTTCCGGATCGATCGAGATGGCAAGGCAGTATATGAAGCTGGGCTATGCGATTTCTTTCGGTGCCAGTGTCTTGTTCAAGGGAGCGAAGAAGCCGCTCGATGTCGTTTCCAAAATGCCCTTGGACTCTCTGTTGATCGAGACCGATGCGCCTTACCAGTCGCCGATACTCGATCACCGTCATGAGCCGGCGGATATCGTGAAGATCTATGAGAAGATCGCACAGATCAGGGAGATGGAGATCGCAGATCTGATGAGGATCTGCGAAGAGAATTTCGATCGGATCTTCTTTCAAAGCACGTGAGGACAGGATGTCCTCACATTTTGTTAGAATGGTCTCAAAGAGGAAAAACTTATGGATGAAACATTGATCAAAAAGAAGATCGAGACCGGCAGGGCTTGGCTCCGTACGGGCTACGGTGAAGAGGATCAGGAATTATCGGATTATCAGACCGACCAGCAGCTGAAGAAGAAACAGCCGCCTTTAGTCAAAGAGGCGATGAGCGAAAACGTCATCGGCCTGCCGATGGACTTTGAAGGCATCGAAACGCAGACCGACTTCCTGACGATCGTCAACCGCCGTTCTTCGCACCGCGTCTATACGGGACAGACCATGTCTTTGAAGCAGCTCTCCTATCTGCTCTGGTGCATACAGGGCGTCAAGGAGATCCGCGGCAAGTCGTATGCGACGCTGCGTACCGTGCCTTGCGGCGGGGCAAGGCATCCGTTTGAGACATATATGGCGATACAGAACGTCGAAGGTCTCAAAGACGGCTTGTATCACTATCTGCCGATGGGACATAAGATCGAGCTGCTGAAAGAGCCGGAAGATCTCAAGGGATTCATCGGTACGTCACTGATGGGTCAGGTCTGGGCAAACAAGGGGAACGTCATCTTTTACTTCTCGATCGTCTTCTACCGTTCGGAGTGGCGCTATGGCATCTATGCCCACCGCGGGCTGATGACCGATGCCGGTCACATCACTGAGAACCTTTATCTGGCGCTGACGGCTCTGGGTCTGGGCGGCTGTGCGATCGGTGCGGTGGACGGAAAATACTGCGATCAGGTCTTCGGACTGGACGGCGAAGAGGAGTCGATCGTCTATGCGATGCCGATCGGTACAGTCTCTGAGGAAGACCGGCAGAAGGAACAGGATTTCTATGCCTTTGTCAAGGAACAGGGGCTTTAAAAGATAAGGGGGACAAGAATAATGAAGATCACATGCGGAGAAAAATTTCCGGAATTTACATTCGACACGGCATATGAAGACGGTCTGAACAGTCTGGGCGTATTGAAAGGCAAGACTATCTTCTGGGTCCTTCGCTACATCGGCTGCACGGTCTGCCGCTACGATGTGCATAAGATCGCCGAACGTTATGACGAGTTCAAAGAGAAGGGTGCACAGGTCTTTGTAGTCATGCAGAGCGACAAGGAACACGTCAGAAAAGACTTGGAATCGACAGGAACTGTTCTGCCGTTCAAGATCGTTACCGATCCCGAGCAGAAGATCTATGATCTGCTGAGCATCGAGGCGGCGCCTTCCAAGGAGGCGATGGTCGACGGCGTCCTGGAGGAACTCAAGGAAAAGGGTGCCGCTGCCAGAGAAGCCGGTTTCGTCCACGGCGACTATGAGGGCAACGAGCAGCAGCTGCCGGCGATGTTCATCGTCAATGAAGAGGGCGTCGTCGAATATGTCCGTTATGCGAAAAACATCATGGACATGCCCAAGATCGACGAAGTGCTTGTGCTTTTATAGGACACAAGGGGAGATCCTCCCCTTTTCTTTTTGCCTTGTTTTGGTTAGAGTAAAGACAGAAAAAGAAACAGGCAGTTTTATGGACGGGACTTCAAAGAAAGAAAAGATCATCTGCATCGGTGCCGGAGCTTCGGGACTGTTTTTCGCATTGAACAGGGCAGATGATGACCACGAGGTGATCCTCTTGGATCGTAACGCCAAGGTCGGACGCAAGATGTACATCTCCGGCAAGGGCCGCTGCAACATCACCAACGACTGTGACGTCAAGACCTTCATCAACAATATCGTTACCAATCCCCGTTTCATGTATTCGGCGATCAATTCCTTCAAGCCTGCCGATACGATCGCTTTTTTCAATGAGCGCGACTGTGCTTTGAAGACGGAGCGGGGCGGCAGAGTCTTTCCGGTCTCGGACAAGGCTTCCGATATCATCGATACCTTGTTTTTCGAATGCAAGAGAAAAGGCGTCCGTATCCTTTTTGAACAGAAGGTGAAAGAGGTCTTTAAAAGAGAGGACCGTTTCTTTGTCGTCTGCGAAGACAAGACCTATACCTGCGATAAGCTCGTCATCGCCACCGGCGGCATGTCCTATGCCTCGACGGGATCGACAGGGGACGGCTATCGTTTTGCGGAGAGTTTCGGTCATACTGTCGTCGAGCCGAAAAGCGCTTTGTGTCCGATCAAAGTGAAGGAAAAGATCTCACACGAGATGTTGAAGCTGACGTTGCGGAACGTGTCTTTGCGTATCCGCTCCGGAAAGTATAAAAAGGAGATCTTCGGCGATCTCGAATTTCTGCCGGGAAGGATCACCGGTCCGATCGTTTTAAGCGCCTCATCGCTGATCAACCGGATGGAAGACATTGAACTGTCCCTGGATCTCAAGCCGGCGCTCGATGAAGAGACGCTGGACAGGCGGATCCTGCGGGAGATCGAGGAGGCGCCCAATAAAGATGTCCTGCACCTGCTGAACGTCTTGATGCCCAAGCAGTTCATTTCCTTCTTTGTTGAAAACACGAAAACGGACACGCATGTCGTTTTGAATTCCTTATCGAAAAAAGCGAGGAGGAAACTCATCGAGGATCTCAAGCATTTTCCTTTGTCGTTCGATGGGCTCGATGATATCGATAAAGGCATCGTGACTTCCGGCGGCGTCAGCGTGAAGGAAGTTGATCCCAAGAGCTTCGGATCGAAGCTTTGCGAAGGATTGTATTTCATCGGCGAAGTCCTGGATGTGGACTGTCTGACCGGCGGTTTCAATATGCAATGCGCCTTGTCGATGGGCTGCAGCTGCGCTAAAAATATGGAATAAAAAAGACCGGTCGTACCGGTCAGATATGCATTTTGACATAATTGGCGATGTATTCCGCGCCGTTGCCGATCTCGTGCCTGGTGATGTTCTCCAGGCATTTTTGTAAGCGGCCGGTACGGATGAAATCGTCTAAGACATCGTAGATCCTTTCCGGATCTTCACAGCGCAGTCCGTAGCCGTTGTCGACGACGTAGCGGTAGTTGTTGTCTTCCTGGCCGTGGATGTGGCCGGTGATGACGATAGCGGTGCCGCTGCGCACGGATTCGACGATGACGTTCGGTCCGGCTTTGGTCAGGATGATGTGGGACTTGGCCATGAATTCGTTCATGTTGTTGATGAATCCGTGGATCCTTACGAAATCGGGGATGTCTCCTTTGCGGGCCATGGCCATCAGTTTCTTGTGCAGATGTTCGTCCAGTCCGCAGATGAAGTCGACGCTGATGTTGCGTAAGCGGCAGACTTCCCGCAGGAAGGCGATGTTTTTGTTTAAGTCGGTCGATGTGTTGACCATCAGGATGCGGATCTTGTCTTCGATCTTTTTCGGTACGGAGGAGACGATGATGTCGTCACGGACCGGGAAGCCGGAGACCAGGACTTTGTCTTTGTTGAAGCCGCGTTCGAGGTAGTCGTTGCGGATGGCATCGGTCGGCACGAAGGTCATGTCGGCGTTCTTGTCGCGCCAGACACTCGGCGGATCGACCAGGTCGATGACGCCGACATAGAAGGGGATCTTCAGCTTGTTCCGCTTCAGCATGTAGGAGATCGCCTGGGTGAACATGCACTGTACGGAGATGATCAGATCGGGTTTGAAGCGGCTGATCTCTTTGAGCAGGTTCTTTCTTAAACGGAAGTACATTTCCGTGTGGATGAATTTCGGAAAGTATTCCGAGACACGTTCGCAGAAGTAGTAAAGCATCGGCGCCCGGGTGGTCAAAGGGATGTAGGAATTCTCCATAAAGTCACCCATTTTGCCCATCAAAGGGAATACGTCGAGCTGTCTGGTGTTGTAGCCGGCGTCGATCAGTTTCTTTTCGATCGCGTTGGACGAGGATCTGTGTCCGGAACCGGTCTTGATCGAAGTCAGGATTAGCACGTTCTTCATAATCATCATTATACCTGAGGAAAATCAGGAAAACAGCAGAGAATGGAAAGCGAAAACGCATACATTGAATATATAAGAAGATACGAAACAAGATTTTAAAAGATTATTAATAAATTCAAAACGAAAAGCGGTCCGTACAAAGAGATCCATCCATGAAAAAAGATCCCGAAGGATCTTAAAAAGTGATCGAAGTGCGGGGAATCTGCACAAGGAAATCGATGCCGTGCTCCTCGCAGTATTTCGCCATTTTGAAGAAGACGACCGGCGTCTTTTCGATGAGTGAGGGCATGCCGACCGTCGGCTGATCGAGCCTGAAGAAGATCTCTTCCGTCGCTTCATCGGCTTTGGCCAGTCCGGCGACGCCTAAGAATAAGACATCGGCTTTGTAGCCGTCCAGCTGTCTTTCGATATAGTTGAAGGACGGACGGATCAGATAAGTCTTTTCCTTATGCCGGACATAGAAGTCGTAGGAACCGCCTTCCTTATAGTTTCTGAGTTTTTCCGGCTGCACGAGCGGTGCATCGATGGTCTGTCCCAGGTCGTTGTTCAGAATGGTCGGCTTGGAATGCAAGGACTTGAGGATCGTGATCTGATAATCGCCGACCTGATGGGTCTCACCGGTCTTGAAGATCCCGATCTGATCTTCGGGAACGTTTCCGCCTTTGCAGACATTGGCGGCGAAAGACGTGCCGTAGACTTTCGCACCGGTCATTTTGGCCATATATGGCGCATCCATGACGCGGTCGTGATGGGTGTGGGAAACAAAGATCGCCTGCAGGCGGTCGATGTGATGTTTGGCGATCATCTCATCGACGAGTTTTTCGTCGGTCGCTTCGCTTCCGGCGATGTATTTCAACAATGACGGCCTGGTGAAATGGCAGTCGAACAGGATCTGATCCCTGCCGTCATCGAACAGCAGAGTCGTCGTACCGAAAAATGTGATCTTCATATGTGCTTCTTCATAAAGATATACAACAGAATCTCACCACGATCGGCAGAAGAAGAGAGGTTTTAAAAATACAGCAGACCGTGAAGGCCTGCTGTATCAGGATCAATAATTGTTATACCGGTGTCTACTCTCCGAGGTCTTCGCCGTTGGAGGCGATGACTTTTTTATACCAGTAGAAGGAATCTTTGCGGTAGCGGTCGTACGTGCCGTTTCCTTCGTCGTCCGCATCGACATAAATGAAACCGTAGCGCTTGGCCATCTCACCGGTGGAGCAGCTGACGACATCGATGGCTGTCCATGGCGTGTAGCCGATGAGGTCGACGCCGTCGTCGATGGCCAGCCGCATCTGTTCGATGTGTTCCTTGAGGTAGGCGATACGGTAATCATCGTGGATCTTTCCGTCTTCAAAGACGTCTCTGGCGCCGATGCCGTTCTCGGTGACCATGACCGGGACCTGGTAGCGGTCGTAGATGTGGTTGAGCGTATATCTCAAGCCGATCGGGTCGATCTGCCAGTTCCATTCCGTTGCCTTGAGGTAGGGATTCTTGGCGCCGCCCATGATGTTGCCGGAGACCTGATCGACGTCTTTCTTCACCGTGATGCAGTTGGTCATGTAATAGGAGAAGGAATAGAAATCGCAGGGTCCTTTCTTCAGGAGTTCGAAGTCTTCCGCTTCCGTTTCGAAATGGATGTCGTTCCTTTCGAAATAGCGCTTCATATAATATGGATATTCGCCTTTGATCTGAACGTCACCGGAGAAGCGGTTCCGCAGCTGGTCCTCTTTCTGGGTCGCCAGGATGTCTTCCGGATTCGGAGTGAGCGGATAGACGGTGATGTGGCAGATCATCGTGCCGAAGCGGAAATCGGGATTGATCTTCTTTCCTTCGATGACGGTCTTGGCGGAGGCGACGAACTGGTTGTGCAGGGCTGCGAAGCGCTTGTCGGGATCGTCTTTCTGGTTGGAGAAGTCTTCCGTTCCCGGGTTTTTGATGCCGCCGTGGTTCCAGTTGCCGACGGAGGTCGTGAGATCGTTGATCTCGTTGAACGGGATCCAGTATCTGACGCGGTCTTTATATCTTCTCAGAACAGTCAGGGCATAATTGAGATAGTAGTCGATGACTTTGCGGGAGACCCAGCCGTCGGTCGCGGACACCAGATGCAAAGGCATCTCGTTGTGATAGATGGTGACCAGCGGTTCGATGCCGTATCTTTCCAGTTCATCGAAGACGGCATCATAGAATTTCAGACCTTCTTCGTTGGGCTTTTCATCGTCACCGTTGGGGAAGATCCTGGCCCAGGAGATCGACATGCGGTACATCTTCATCCCCATCTCCGCCATCAGGGCGATATCTTCTTTGAAGTGGTGATAATGATCGATCGCTTTGTGGCTCGGATAATAATATTTGTTCTCATCGATGTCCAGCGTGATCTTGCGAGGGACGCTGTGGCTGCCGGCGGCCATGGCATCGGCAAGGTTGGCCCCTTTTCCGTCTTCGTTCCATGCGCCTTCGATCTGGTTGGCTGCCGTTGCGCCGCCCCAATAGAAGTTTTCCGGGAATGATCTGATCGTATCTTTCATGTTTTTACCTGATTACTGAGACAGTAATGTTCCTTTCCGTCTTGATTATAGCAATAAATATGGAAAAGTAAAATATTTTTTATTAAAAAACGCTGAAAACGCTTAAAAAATAAAATCTTTTTTATTTTTTGTATTGACGAATGAAAAAATGTGGTGTTAATATGAATGTGGATAAAAAATATTTTAGTGGGAGAGGTGTGATATGAACAAGAAGATCTGCACTGAAAATGCTCCGGCTGCGATCGGACCTTATTCCCAGGCTGTTCAGTACGGCGGAATGCTTTATATCTCGGGCATGATGCCGATCGATCCGAAGTCCGGTGAACTCGTAGAAAGCGATATCACCAGACAGGCAGAACAGATCATGGTGAATATCGATGCGGTCCTGAAAGAAGCCGGCTACACGGTTGAAGACGTCATCAAGACGACATGTTTCCTGTCGGACATCGCCAATTTTGCGGCCTTCAATGCGGTTTATGGAAATTACTTCACCGGTAAGCCTGCGCGTTCCTGCGTAGCCGTAAGGGACCTGCCGAAAGGCGCACTGGCCGAAGTCGAAGTTATCGCCGGTAAATAATTAAGAAAGGGGAAAATTATGGCAAACGCTTCAGTAAAAGAAATCGTTGAAAAGTTGGGCGGCCTTGACAACATCGTCTCCGCAGCTCACTGCGCAACTCGTCTCAGAGTTACGACCAAAGACAAGAGCAAGGTCGACCTCACTGCTCTGAAAGGCCTTGACGGTGTCATGGGTGTCGTCGACGGCGCTACTCAGACACAGATCGTCATCGGTGCCGAAGTCGCCGATGTCTACAGACAGTTCTGTGATTACACAGGTGTTTCCGAAGAGGCTGCGATCGATGATCAGAAAGCACTCAAGGAAGACCTCAAGGGCAAGAAAGGTGCCGGACTGACGCTCTTCTTCGAGACCGTCGCAAGGATCTTCAACCCGATCGTTCCTGCACTGGCCGGCTGCGGTTTCCTGTCAGCCATCATCATGGTCGCGATGGCGTTCGGCGCTTCCATGCAGTCGGAAACATTCGCAACATTCGTCGCCATCTCCATGGCCGTCTTCACATTCATTCCGTTCTTGCTTGCATCTTCGACGGCAAAAGTCTTCAAGATGAACGAATATGTCGCGTTAACGATCTGTGCAGCCATGATGGCTTCCAAGTGGTCCGGTCTGATCGCCAGCGGCGTCGAATACTATCACTTCCTGGGTATCCCGTTCAGAGTCGTCGATTACAGCTCTTCCGTCCTTCCGATCGTCTTCGCGGTCATCGTTGCTTCCTATATTGAAAAAGGACTCAACAAGCTCGTCAAGGGACCGCTCAAGATCATCATCGTTCCGGCGTTCACGATCTTATGCGGCACGATGCTGACATTCTGGATCGTCGGTCCGATCACGTATTCCATCGGTCAGGCCATCGCCAACGGCATGAACTGGCTGTTTGAACACGGCGGCTGGATCGCAGGTCTGGTCTACGGCGGTATCTATTCTTCGATGGTCCTCCTCGGTATCCACCACGGTATGGTCCCTGTTTTGACACAGATGATCGCCAACCAGGGCTTCAACTATGTCTCTCCGACTTCCGGCTCTGCCAACATCGGTCAGGCCGGTGCAGCTTTCGGTGTCTGGCTCAAGACCAGGAATCAGCAGAAGAAGGCCAATGCCGCTTCCGCATGTATCGCTGCCTGTGTCGGCATCACGGAACCTGTCGTCTACGGTGTCACCGTTCCCAATGGCAAGACCTTCCTCTTTGCCGCCATCGGCGGTGCCTGCGGCGGTGCTCTGGCCGGCATCCTCAGACTGAAGGCTTACGCAATGGGCGGTCCTTCCTTCCTGAACTTCGGTATGTTCCTGGGCGGTGAGAATGCAGTCACCAACTGTATCCTGGTCATGTTGTGCTTCGTCGTCGCATTCGTCGTCGCAGCAGTCTTGACTTACTTCTTCTGGAATCCGGATGAGGCTGAATAAGGTATTATATTGATAATGATGAGGATCGCGGGAACTTGAGGCTTCCCGCGATCTTGTCTATCGGAGGATAATTATGAACATCAGAGATAAAATGATCCCTGCTTTCGCAAAAGCACAGGGCGGTCTGTTTACGGAAGTCGAAAAAGCCGATGTCGGCTCTTCCTACCAGGAAATGGAAAAACAGGGCATTGCCCTGATGGGCTGGGCGGATCCGTTCATGCCTGACCGTTCGATGCCGCAGTTTGTCGAAGACGCCTATGTCAAGGCGATCAGAGATGAGTCGGCGCCGCATTATACGGCACCGATCGGCAATCCCGATCTGAAGGTCCTGATCGCAGAGAAGCTGGAACGGCAGAATCATCTCAAAGTCGATCCGCAGAGGAACATATTGATCACGCCGGGTTCGGACAGCGGTCTGTATTTCGCGATCGTTCCGTTCATCAATGACGGTGACGAAGTGATGATCCCGAGTCCGTCCTATCCGAACAATTATCTCGACATCGAGACCATGGGCGGAAAGGTCGTGCCGATCGCCCTGAGCGCAAAAGACGGCTATCAGCTCGACATCGGACAGATGAAAGAGAAACTGAGCGATAAGACCAAGATGGTCCTGCTGACCCATCCGAACAATCCGACGACGACGGTCTACAACAGAAGATCGTTGGAAGGATTGAGGGATTTCATCATCGAGAACGATCTCATCCTGGTCGTCGATCAGGCGTTTGAAGATTTCACTTTCGAAAACGAGATGATCACCCCGGCGGCGATGGACGGTCTGTTTGAACGGACGGTCAGCGTCTTCTCTTTCTCCAAGGGCATGGGGCTTTCCGGGCTCAGAGTCGGCTATATCGTCGCCCACGATCAGATCATGGATGCGATGTTCGCCAATGCGGTCGGCGTCATCGGCGCAACTTCGACTGCGGCGCAGAAGGCCGTGATGGAAGCGCTGAAGCATCCGGAATTCATGGATGTCTTTGAAAGAGCCTACGAATACCGCAGACATAAGGCCTATGAGATCCTCAACAGGGTGAAAGGCGTTCACTGTGCACTGCCGGAATCGGGTTTCATGTGCTGGGTCGATGTCAGCGAACTGGGCGATTCTTCCGACATCGTTTCTTATCTGGTCAAAGAGGCGAAGGTCTCCGTCAATGACGGCGCCAATTACGGGGAAGGCGGCAAAGGGCACCTGCGCATCATCCTCGGTGTCTACAAAGATGATCAAAGAGTCGTCGATGCACTGAACTCGATTGCATCAGCACTGGAAAAATACCGCAGTTCACATTGATTTTTTTCATTCATTTTTAGATAATTATGCTGATGAAACAAGTTAAACTGACAAAGACAGACCGTCAGATCCTGAATTCCTATATTCCGGTCATCGACGGCCTGGCGAATTATCTGTCAACTTCCTATGAACTGGTCCTGCATTCGCTGGAGGATTTCGATCATTCCGTCATCTGCATCTACAACGGCGAGCATACGGGAAGGAAAGTCGGGGCACCGATCACCGACCTGGCACTGAAGATGCTGGAACAGATCGAAGAGGGTCACGTCGATTCGCTCGTCTACTATTCACGCAACACCAAGGGAGAGCCGCTGAAGTCGACGACGATCGCCATCCGCGGTGAAGGAAACAAGACCATCGGACTCATCTGCATCAACATGTATCTGAACGCTCCGTTCATCGACATCATCAATTCTTTCACGGCGAATCCGGCTGTGGCCAGCCATTCCCTGTCGGAGACCTACACGCAGAATCCGGAAGAACTGATCGCTTCGACGCTGGAAGAAGAGAGGGCGGCCGTTCTTGCGGACGACACGATCCTTCCTTCCAACAAGAACAAGATCATCGTCGAACGTCTCTACGACAAGGGGATCTTCCAGCTGAAGGATTCCGTCCTCAAGGCGGAAGAGCTGATGGGCATCTCCAAGAACACGATCTACATGCATATCCGGAATCACCGCAAGAAGATCAAAGAATGATTTTGACGCTCCCGTCGGGAGCGTTTTTTTGCCTGCGAAAGAGCAGCGGGACAGTTTACGAACATCTTAATACTCCTTAACAAACGATGTCTTTTCATTGAACTTCGTTTCATAATGTTTCAATTTACAAAAGAAAAGTGATAAAATCATCCGGGTAAGAAGGGCAAAATGAAAAAGTTTTTTAAAGAAGAGATGAAAGCTTCCGTAAAGGTCATGATCCTGCTGGTGATGATCCTTTTATACTGGGAAGCGATGTTATATTATCAGTTACATTCCACGTTACGGGGGATCGCTTTGTACAACGTATTGTTCCTGTTGCCGATCGGGGCGATGCTGACGGCACTGACCTGCTGGTCGGTCAGACACGAACGGGCTAACGAGATCTTGATGATCGTGCTGCTGCTGGCGGTATCGGTCTTCTACCTGGGCGATCTGATCTACTACAAGACTTTCGGCTCTCTGGTTTCCGTATCGATGCTGGGTGCCGGGGAAGACGCGGTCACCAACTTCTGGTGGTCGATGAAGACGACCTTGAAAGACAATGCTTTGGTCATCCTGTTATTTGAAGCGCCGGTCCTGCTGGAGATCTTCCTGGCTTTGAAAAACAAGAAGCGCAAGGACGGTTTCTCGATCCCGGCACATTTGCTGACGGCCTTCCTGGCCGTGGGTCTGTGGGCACTGGTGGTCGTTTCGCTGCCGCTGGCCGGCAAGAGCGACTTCTCCGCTTACGGCGCTTATCACAGCCGCTATGTCGATACCGACACGGCTTCTAAGAAGCTGGGCGTCCTGCCGAACTTCCTGGTGGAGCTTCGTTATTCTCTGTTCGGATCAAACAGTCCGAAAGAAGACCTGGCGGAAGCTTCCGTCGTCGAGCTCAAAGAAGAGGAAAAGAAGGAAGAAGTCAGGGTCGAATTCAATAAGCTGGAGGGTCTTGACTTCCATGCACTGGCAAAGGATTGCGAAGATGAAGAGATCAAAGATCTTCTTTCCTATATGGGATCGCAGGCTTCGACAGTCAGAAACGACTATACGGGATTGTTCAAAGGCTACAACCTGATCTACATCTGTGCGGAGTCGTTCTCGTCGCTGGCTGTCGATGAGACAGTGACGCCGACTTTATATAAGATGGCCAATAACGGCATCGTCTTAAAGAATTTCTACAACTCGTTCCGCAATACGACGACCAACGGTGAGTATGCGATATTGACCGGTGTGTGGCCGGATGTGGCGAGACAAGCTACCAATATGGGCAAGATCACCGGTACGATGGGACGTTCCATCGGCAAGGATATGACGCCGGCTTTAGGCAACACCTTCGCTTTGTCCGAAGGCCTGCAGCCAAGAGCCTATCACAACTACTTGGGCGATTACTACGGACGGAACCGGACGCTGCCGAACATGGGCTTCGACTGTCAGTTTATGAACGACGGCATGAAGTTCACGACGGCCTGGCCGGCTTCCGATCTGGAGATGATGGAACAGTCGGTCGATGACTATATCGATGATGAGCGCTTCCTGACGTATTACATGACGTTCTCGGGACACGGCAACTATACGACGAACAACGTCATGGTCGCCAAGAACATCAAGACCGTGACCTCAAAGCTTTCGGAACACCTGCCGACTTCGGCGGAAGGCTATCTGGCGGCCAACTATGAGCTGGAGGAAGCGATGTCTTATCTTCTGCAGAGACTGGAAGAAGCGGGCAAGCTGGAGAACACCGTCATCGTCCTGGCCGGTGACCACTATCCTTATTATCTGACCGATGCCGGTTATGAAGCTTTAAAAGGAGAAGCGGTCGATGAGGATTTCGAATCCTTCCGTTCTTCCTGCATCATCTACAATGCCGGTCTCAAGGAAAAGATTGAAGTCGATACGCCGTGCTGCAACGTGGACATCATCCCGACAGTCTACAACCTCTTCGGGATCACCTACGATTCCCGGCTTTATGCCGGTACCGATATCTTCGGCAACGGCACGCATATCGCGCAGCTCTACAACAAGAACTTCATCACCGATAAAGTGAAGTATAACGCCGCTACCGGCAAGGCGGAATGGCTGATCGATACGGAAGATTATTCGGAAGAACTGCTGAACAACTATCTGGAGAATGCGGTCAATACGGTGAAGAACCGCTATGCCTTCTCGATCGGCATCGAAGATACGGACTTATATGATTATGTCTTCGGGCATTATGATCTGAGTAAGGCCTATGGCGAAGAAGAGATCATCGATGAACCGATCGAAACGGAAGATATGGAAGAAGACCTCGGGTGAACCGCGGTCTTTTTTGAGCAGTTTGATTGAAATCCGCAGCCTAAGAACGAATAATGAAAACAGAAAGAAGGAGAGTTCATGAAAAAGATATTGGTAGCTTATTTTTCGGCGACTGGTACGACGAAGAAAGTCGCCGAAGAGATCTGCAAGGTCGAAAACGGCGACCTCTATGAGATCAAGCCGGAAACAGCTTATACGGCACAGGATCTTGACTATACGGTGAAGGATTCCCGTTCCAACACGGAGATGGCAGACGAGTCCTGCCGTCCGGCGATCGTCGATGATCTTGACAGTGTCGCAGCTTACGATATCGTCTTCGTCGGTTTTCCTGTCTGGTGGGGCAGAGAACCGTCGATCGTCGATACGTTCTTAGAGAAGTATGACTTCACCGGCAAGACGCTCATCCCGTTCTGCACGTCCGGGGGCAGCGGTGTCACGAAGTCGGCAGAGCACATCAGAGGCATCGTCGGAAGTGATGTGAACGTCGATGAGGGAAAACGTCTCGGTCCGGATGCGAGCGAGGAAGAGATCCGTACCTGGAAGGATCTGCTCAAGGAAGAGTAAAAGAAAAGCGTTCCACTGTGAGTATGCTGAACTTACAGGAGGAACGCTTTTTTTGTTTTTCTTATCTGCGGTCGATCTTGCCGCCGAGTTTCTCGAAGATCTCATCGATCTCACTGTCGTTGAGACCGTAGCCGCAGTCGGCTTCTTCGATGGCTTTGGTGACTTCGGAATAATTTTTGACACGGACCGTCGACTTGACGTTGGAGATGTCGCAGTCGTTGTTGACGGCGATCAGTGACTGGACTTTCTTTCCGCCGGTGACATCACTCAGATGTGTGAGGTATTCCCTCAGGTAGATGACGGGGTTTTCCAGTTTGTATTTCTTTTCCTTACCGTCTTCCGTCCGTTTCACATACCAGCTTCCCGTATCGTTTCCGTAGACGCTGCCGCTCGATGCCAGGTAGGCGATCGCCAGCAGGCCTTTGGAGTGGATGATGGTCATGATCTGGGCACAGAGCTTGCCTTCCTTGTCGGTGAGGTTGGCGAAGATGATGCGGTGATATCCCAGGATCTTTTTGAGGAGTCCCGATCTGGAGGAATCCTGAAGGACATTGCGCTTGTAGAAGTAGTCGATCAGATAGTTGTCGTAGATGTGCGGGAAGATCGATTTCTTGTAGCGGGGATAGGCGACGGCCGCACGGAACAGGAAGATCAGTGCGGCGGCACCGGCGATGACATAGAGGAACAGATTGAAGTTGGATGTGTTGTTTTCCGCAAGCAGATGGTTCATAAGGACTCCTTGATTCATTCAAACAATATTATATGAGAATATGCATCCTGGTTGAAAGAGAGAAAAAGGAGACGGACTGTATAATGACGCCGTCTCCTTTTTTTGATCTTGTTTATCTGTAGATCTTTTTGTAGAGTTCGATCATGTCTTCGACGCTGACTTCGCGGATCGTGTTGGAAGGCGAACCGGACGCAAAGGCGTCGTGAGCCATCTTGTCGATGTTGGCGAAGTAGGTGTCTTTGTCGATACCGAATTCCGACATCGTCGGAACATTCAGATGATCGAGCAATTCACCGAGTTTGCTTAAGAAGATCCTTGCGGCTTTCTCATCGTCCTGTTCGTCGGTAAGAGAAAGGGAACGGGCGACATCCGCAAAGCGGTCGTAAGCCCCTTCGACGGCAAAATCCATGCATTCTCTGAGCAGCATCGCATTGGACAGTCCGTGAGGCACATGGAAGAGGGCTCCCATGGGTCTGGACATGCCGTGGACGATGGTGACGGAAGAGTTGTTGAAGGAGATGCCGGCTTCAAGAGCGGCCAGGGACATCTGTATCCTGGCTTCGACATTGGTCCCTTCATCGTAACATGCCGGCAGGTTGGCGAAGATGCGTTTGATCGCACTCAAGGCAAAGGTGTCTGACAGTGGCTGGGATTTTCTTGAAGTATAGGATTCCAGAGCGTGGCAGAGCGCATCGATGCCGGTGTGGGAAGTGACGGACTTCGGTGCCGTCATCGAGAAAGCGGGATCGATGATCGCGATGTCGGGGATCAGGCACGGTCCGGTCAGCAGCATCTTGACTTTGTTTGCCGTATCGTTGATGATCGTGAATTTGGTGGCTTCCGAGCCGGTACCGGCGGTCGTCGGGATGGCGGCCAGCGGCGGACGCTTGATGTCGATGATCTTGCCCATATAGGAGTTCAAAGGTGCATCGGAATTCAGAAGCAAGGAGATGGCTTTGGCGGTATCGATCGGAGAACCGCCGCCTAAGGCGATCAAATGATCGCAGCCGTTGTCTTTATAGGTTTTCGCGCCTTTGGCTACGACGATGTCGTCCGGTTCGAAGTTGACTTCGGAGAAGACGTGGTAGCGAATGCCGTTATCGTCCAGGATATCCTCGAGGAGTTTTGCGTTGCCGAGTTTCACCATCGTTTCACCGGTGACGATGAGGGCTTTCTTGCCAAGCTTGACGAGTTCACTCTCTGCGGCTTTCAGTGCATCTTTGCCGGAAACGATCGTTTTCGGAGTCAGGAATGACGCTGCCATTTTATTTCACCATGTACTTTCTGACCAGCTGGACTAAGGAATCGTATCCGTTCAGGAACTGGTCGATGGTCTTTTTGAAGGCGCCGTAGAACTGGAATTCATCGGCCGGGAAGTTCTCGTCATAGGCTTTGCGGAATTCCTCGTGTTTCATGAGTTCGTCGATGATCTTCTGATCGACCGGCTTGGACATATTGTCGACGATATCGACATCGGCACCGTTGTATTTCCTCTGCCATTTGTATGGGATGGTCAGGATCAGATCGCCGCCGATGAATTCTTCGAAGTGGTGAAGGTTACGGTAAGCGGCAACGAGGAGTTTCGTGCGGTAGCCTCTTTCCTTGAAGATGCCGTAAGCTTTCTTCATGACGGCAACGCCGGCCATTTCGTAAGCTTCCGAGGAGATGATCGTATCGGTCTTTCCGTAGTAAGCCTTGAGATAGTCATCGACTCTGCCGGACATGATCGTGCAGACCGGATGCATCCAGGAAGAATCGAGTCCTTCGGCTTCTCTTCTCTTCAGACCGCGTTCGACGGCTTCCGCAACGGCAATGGCTTGCGCAACGGTGAAGGAAACGGTGGCGTTGATGGAAACACCGCGGTAGGTGAGTTCTTCCATGGCTTCGACGCCGGCTTTGGATGCCGGGAGTTTGATCTGTGAATTCTTCACCTGGGAAGCGAGATCGAGTGCCTGTTCCACCATCAGATCTTTGTTGCGGTAGAATTTGGCGTTGGTCTGGAACGAGATCCTTCCTCTTTGACCGTGGGTCTTTTCAAAGATGTCGTCGAGCAGGTGTGCCGCTTTGGTCCCCATCGCTTTGATCAGCGCCCAGGCGAGGTCGTCTTCCGTCCAGGTCGGGTTGTCATCGACCATCGCGTTGATGGTGTCTTCCCATTCGGGCAGTTCGTTCTTCAGTACGTTGAAGACGATGACCGGGTTGGTCGTAGCGCCGCATCCGCCGTTTTCGATGGCGTAGCTGAGTTCCTTGCAGGAACAGGAATCGTTCCAAAGCTCGGTCTGTGGGAATTTGGTAGTCATTTCGTGAAGTTTGTTCATTTTCTTACTCCTTTTTGGCAAACAATTGATAATATCCTGATGAATTTCCTATAATATAATCAGGGAAACATTTAAAGGTGAAGCTATTATGAAATACGATCGACAGAAAGAAATGTTATCTTATATCAAGGATAACGGCAGCGTGAAGAACGAGGACCTGATCAAGAGGTTCAACATCTCCATCCAGACACTGCGCCGGGATCTGAAGATCCTTGAAGATCAGGGACTGATCGACAGGGTCTACGGCGGCGTCATCTTCTCCGACAACAAGGATTCCGTGTCTTCCGTCTCTCCTTTGCATGAACGAGAGATGTCTCATTCCGAGGAGAAGGAATACATCGGCAAGCTGGCGGCAGCTCTGGTCGAAGACGGCGATGTCATCTTCATCGATTCGGGGACGACGGCGTACCGGATGCTTCATTTTATGAAGGATCTCAGGAACGTCACGGTCATCTCGCACTGCATCGACGTCATGATGGCCATCCGCAAGCTTCCGAATCTGACCGGGATCTGCGTCGGCGGCGTCATGCAGCACGACAGCGGGATCTTCATCATCGATTCGACGTTCTATCCTTATAATTACAATAAGGCGTTCATTTCCACAGTTGGCATCTCCACAGTGAAGGCTTTGACCAACACCAATCTGTATGAGGGTGCGATGAAGCAACATGCCATCAACCAGTCGGCGGCCAATTACGTCATGGCGGATCACTCGAAGTTCGATGTGATCGCCTACAATCACTTTGCGGATTTTACGTCGATCAAGGGAGTCATCACCGATAAGCGTCCATCCGATAAATTCGTCAATTTTTTCGAAAATAACCAGATAGAGATCATCTATTGATTCCTTCCGATTCAATAGTAATCTCTTTTTTTGGTGCTTGTCAATGGTAATATGATGATTATTTTGATAAATTTTTGATAATTTCTTGGAAAAAGGTATTGAAATGGGAAATCGTCTTGGTTTACCATAAAGCTGTAGAAAGAAAAAGAGGGAAAAGAACATGCCTTTAAATGAGATTCTCAACAAGGACATCATCGATCTGAACGTTCAGGGTCAGACGAAAGATGAAGTCCTCCGTTACATGGCGTCCGTTTTATTGAAGAACGGCTATATCAGCGATGAAGACGTCTTCATCAAAGACATTTATGAAAGAGAAGCCGAAGGCCCGACCGGCATGGGCTCTCACATCTCGATCCCGCACGGAAAGTCCTTCAGTGTCCTGAAAAACGGCATTATGATCGGTAAAACCGTTCAGCCGATCCGCTGGGAATCCTCGATGTCCGATGACGGCTTCCAGGATACGCATCTGATCTTCTTGTTCTGTGTCAGTGCCGATGCGGAATTTGCCAGAAATCATATGATGTTATTGAGCGAACTGGCAGGAAAACTCGGAAACGATGTCCGTGTCGCCAAACTGGCCAAGGCTCAGACCAAAGAAGAGATCCTGGATCTGATCCTCTGCGAAGACGATCAGCTGGGTGAAGCGGAAGTCCTCGAGGAAGAGGAGATCGTCGACCTTGATATCGACCTGTAATATTATCAGGACCTTATCATAATATTTATAAAGTTGATCAAATTGATATGAATTTGTCCAATCGTTATTGAAAGCGCTTCATTGATTGGATTAAAATTTATATAGCTAATTCAAGCAAAGACGAAAGGAGATCTATATGAAAATCGTTGCAGTCACCGCTTGTACAGCAGGTATCGCCCACACTTACATCGTTGCCGAAAAGCTTCAGAAAGCTGCTGAAGAATTAGGTCACGACATCAAAGTCGAAACGCAGGGTTCTGCCGGTATCGAAAATGAGCTCACAGCTGAAGACATCGCCAATGCGGATGTCGTCATCTACACTCACGATATCGCGATCCGCGGAGCGAGCCGCTTTGCAGGCAAGAAGATCGTCGACGTTCCGATCTCGACCGCTATGAAGCAGCCTAAGAGCTTGCTGACTACGATCGAAAAGAAACTCGGCGCAAAATAATCCAAAGCTTATTTATTAAAGAGAGGGAAAAAATATTTATGAAATTTGCTGAATTCAGAAAACACATAATGACCGGTATCTCTTTCCTGATCCCGATGGTCGTTATGGCTGGTATCACAGGTGCGATCCAGAAGGCTTACTCCTGGTCTGGTGTACCTCTTTCTGATCCGCTGGTAGGTGGTCTGGCTTATTCCGGCTACTCGATCGGCAAGATCTCCGACTACATGCATATGTTAGGCGAAATGAACGGCAACGGCTTCAACTGGGCTTATGCGTTCTTATGTGCAGGTATCGCTTATTCGATCGCTGACAGACCGGGCATCGTTCCGGGCTTCGCTATCGGTTACTATGCCGGTGGTCCGACTAAGACAGGTTTCGTCGGCGCTATGCTGATGGGCTTCTTAGTAGGTTACTTCGTAAAATGGATGAAGACTTGGAAGATGCCTAAAGCATTACAGGGTCTTATGCCTGTATTGATCATCCCGGTCATCGCAACTTGTGTTGCTACATTCGTCTTCTTCGGTATCTTAATGAGACCTTTATCTGCTCTGATGCTTGCGTTCCAGCACTGGATCGAAGGCCTTTCCGGCTCTTCACTCTTCGTCGCCGGCGCTGTCATCGGTGCTTGCATGGGCTTCGATATGGGAGGTCCGGTCAACAAGACTGCTTCCATGGCTGCTAACGCATTATACGCTGACAACGATGTCAACGGCGGTATCGGTGCTGCAGCTGAAACTGCTAAGATCATCGGCGGTATGACTCCGGCGATCGGTGTCGGTCTCGCAGCTTTGATCGCTCCGAAGAAATTCACGCAGCAGCAGAAAGACGCTGCTTACACCTGCATCCCGATGGGCTTATGCTTCATCACTGAAGGTGTCCTGCCGTTCGTTGCAGAAGATGCTACAAGAGTCGTTCCTGCTTCCATGATCGGTTCTGCAGTCGCTTCCGGCCTTGCAATGGCAATGCATGTTGAGACACAGGCTGCTCACGGCGGTGTCTTCGTTGCTCCGACTTCCAACAAGATCGGTCTCTGGTTCTTATGCTTAGCATTAGGTTCCGTCATCACTGGCGTCTTATATGCTTTGATCAAGAAGACTCCGTCTGAGGAAGACACTAAGGAAGAAGAAGTAGTTGATCTCGATATCGATTTATAAAGATCGGTAGAAGATAAAACTTGAATTAGAACTGCAATAAACAAATAACGATTCATATAGAAGGAATGAAAAACTTATGTTTGTAAACATGAAATATATCCTTGATGCGGCAAATCGCGATAACTATGCGGTCATGGCGATCAACTGCATCAACATGGAGATGGCCAGAGCTGCGATCGAAGCAGCAGAAGAAGAACACTCTCCGATCATCGTTCAGTTCGGTGTCGGACAGATGGCAAAGATGGCGCACCCGACCGAAATGGTCCCGATGATCAAGGCCATGGCAGAAAGAGCTTCCGTTCCGGTATGCCTGAACCTCGACCACGGCCCTTCTTTCGAGGCGGAAGTCGATGCGATCAAGTGGGGCTTCTCGAACGTCATGATCGATGCTTCTTCTCTTCCTTACGAAGAGAACGTAAGAAGATCGAGAATGGTCGCTGATATGGCACATGCCAAGGGTATCTCTGTTGAAGCCGAGCTCGGCCATGTCGGTCAGGCAGCGGACGGTGACGGAAGAACAGCGGATATGTACACGAACGTGGAACAGGCCGTTGAATTCGTCAAGGCAACAGGTGTCGATGCATTGGCAGTTGCGATCGGTACGGCACATGGCAAGTATCCGGAAGGTTTCGTACCTAAACTGGACTTCCAGAGACTGGCGGAGCTCAAAGCTGCTTTGAAGATGCCGTTGGTCCTCCATGGCGGTTCCGGTTCCGGCGAAGAGAATATCAGAAAAGCCGTCGCCGGCGGGATCAACAAGATCAACGTTTGTACAGATGCATTCCACGCCGCTGAGAAAGCGATCAAGGCGAAGTGGGAAGCTGAACCAAACACCGATTACTTAGGCATTTGCATGGTTGCTGAAAAGGCAGTCAAGGAATTTGTCAGAGATTACATTCGCCTGATTGGTTCGAACAACCGTTACACATTCGAAGCTGCAGACAACGGCAGCAAAGAATAAGAATTGACAGGCGGAGTAAAGCTCCGCCTGTTTTTCACTTTGAATACGACTGAAAGAGTTATCTATATATAAAGGAGAAAAAGCTATGAAGATCGCAATGATCAATGAATTTTCACAGAGCGCTAAAAACGACCTGATCTTAAGTGTCCTGAAGGAAGTCGTCGAACCGATGGGCCACACCGTCTATAACACCGGCATGTCCACGGCGGATGCTCCGCTGCAGCTGGGTGAACCGGGTTATCTGACATACCTCAACATCGGTGTTCAGGCAGCGCTGCTGCTCAACTCCGGTGCGGTCGACTTCGTCGTCACCGGCTGCGGTACCGGACAGGGTGCTTTGATGGCTTGCAACATGATGCCGGGCGTCGTCTGCGGCTATTGCATCGAACCGAGCGATGCTTATCTCTTCTTACAGATCAACAATGGCAATGCCCTCGCTCTTCCGTATGCGAAAGGTTTCGGCTGGGGTGCCGACGTCAATCTGAAGAACATCTTCAATATCGCCTTCGGTTCTCCGAAAGGCATGGGTTACCCAAACGAACCGGGAAGAAAAGAATCCCAGAACAGAAATGCAGCGAAACTTGTCGAAGTCAAGGCTGCGATCGCCAGACCGCTGATCGAAGGTCTCAAGAACATGGATCAGGATATCGTCAAGAGATCCCTGACGCCGCGTTTCTTACAGTGCTTCAACGAAGGCTGCAAAGATCCTGAGATCAAGGCTTACGTCGATTCTTTGTTATAAGATGAACAACGGGTGCCTCAGGCACCCTTTTTTGAAAGGATAGCGATATGCTGGAGAATCAATTACCTAGATATGCCTGCGGCATCGATGCCTATGAAAAGATCGCCGAAGTCACCAAGGCTTACGGAAACAAGGTCGCTCTTCTTTACGGCGAGACGGCTTTTTCCGCAAGTAAGGACAAGCTGCTTCCCTGTCTGAAGGACCTTGTCATCGTTCATGAAGCGGTCTACGGCAAGGAGGCTTCCTACACCAACATCGACCGGCTGGTCGGGAATGAAGAACTTAAAAAAGCCGATCTGCTTCTAGGCATCGGCGGCGGAAAGGCCTTGGATGTCACCAAGGTCGTCGGCGACAAGCTGGGCAAACCGGTCTTCACCGTTCCGACCATCGCTTCGACCTGTGCGGCAGTCACCAAGATCTCGATCTTGCACAACGATGACGGTTCCTTCAAAGAGATCTACCGTCTCAAGTCCGCACCGGTCTACTGCTTCATCGACCCGGAGATCATCGCTCATGCACCGGCGAAATACTTCTGGGCGGGGATGGGCGACACGATGGCCAAACACGTGGAGTCGGTCTTTTCTTCCCGCAACGACGATCTGGATTTTGAAAGCTTCTACGGCGTGACTGTTTCCAAACTCTGTTATGAGCCGATCCTGGAAAAGGGTCTCAAGGCCTATGAAGATGTCAAGGCTCATGAAGTTTCCAAGGAAGTCGACGATGTCATCAAATCGATCATCATCGCCACCGGTTCGGTCTCACTGAGCGTAGATCCAAACTACAATTCCGCGCTGGCGCACGCCTTATATTACGGCCTGACGGTCCGGGAGTGGATGGAGCGCAAGCACCTGCACGGTGAGATCGTCTCCTACGGTACGCTGGTGCAGCTGATGCTGGACGGACAGGAAAAGGAGCTCAGAAGAGTCTATGATTTCAACAAGAGCGTGGCTCTGCCGGTCTGTTTAAAAGACCTCGACCTGGAGAAAGACGATCCGCTCGATGACGTCCTGGATGCGACGATCGTCAATCAGGAGCTCGACCATATCCCGTATCCGATCACTAAGGAGATGGTGAGGGCAGCCATCCTGAAGCTTGAAGATTATAAATAAAGTATAAAAAAAGAAGCCTTCGCTTCTATTGCAGGTTCCTGGTCGGGATGAGAGCTAAAGCGACCGTGATCACCAGGATGATGATCGCGATCTTGCGCAGCCGGAGTTCTTTCTCGTTGTAGCTCAAAGCCACGTTGGGAGATTTCTTCTGACGGTTGGAGAAGGAGACTCTGACATAGCCGATCAGATAGATCCCGACGAACATGCCGATATACATGAGTATATCTCTGATAAGTATAAGCGTTTTGATCATACATCTATTTTAATACAGTTAAGGAGATTAAAAAATGAAAAAAGTCGTACTGATCCACACCAGTCCCGTTTCTCTCAATGAGCTGAAAGCTCTGTTCAAGGAGATCGTCCCGGAAGTCGAGATGGTCAACATCATCGATGATTCGCTTCTCGAAGAAGTTAAAAAGAACGGCAGGATCAATTCCAATATCATCTCGCGGATGTGCGCCTATGTGCAAGTCGCCAAGACATTGAAACCGGATCTGATCTTCAACCAGTGTTCTTCCGTCGGCGAAGCCTTCGACATCGCCCGCACGCAGGCTGACTGCAAGACTCTGAAGATCGATGAACCGATGGCCGAAAAAGCGATCTCTCTGGGCAAGAAGATCGGTGTCGTCGCGACGGTCGCATCCACGGTCCAGCCTTCTTCCGATCTGATCCGCAATACGGCGAAGAAACAAGGTGCCGATGTCACAGTCAGCGAATACCTGGTCGACGGAGCACTCGATATCCTGATGAGCGGCGACGTGGACAAACACAACGAGCTGGTCATCAAGGCGATCAAGAAGGCGGAGAGCGAAAACGATGTCGTCGTCCTGGCTCAGGGTTCGATGACCGCCATCCTGCCGCTTCTGACCGACATCGAAAAACCGGTCCTGACTTCTCCGCGTCTCGCTGTCGAGCGCGTCCGTAAGGAACTGGGCTTATAATGGCAGACATCACGGTCCTTGAAGATCAAAGGGATCATTCGCAAAGATACGAAGAACTGCTTTCCCATATCGCGAAAGACGATCATGTATTCATCGTTCTGGACGACGATCCCACCGGGACGCAGACGGTCCATGACATCAATGTCTATACCGACTGGTCCTATGAGACGATGAAACAGGCGATGGAAAACGACAAGCTGTTTTATATCCTCACCAATTCAAGAGGCATGATCGAACAAGAAAGCCGCAAGATCCATGAGCAGATCATGGAAACGATCTCGAAAGTCTTCAAGGAAACGAACAAAAAGTATTTCTATATCTCCAGAGGAGATTCCACCCTGCGGGGACATTATCCGCTGGAGACCGATCTGCTGGCGGAAGGACTGAAGAAGGATTTCGGCAAAGTCGACGGTGACATCCTGATCCCGTTCTTCAAGGAAGGCGGCCGCTTCACGCTCGACGATGTCCATTATGTCCGCTATGGCGATCGGTTGGTCCCTTGTGCAGAAACGGAATTTGCCAAAGATAAGACCTTCGGCTATCATTCTTCGAATTTAAAGGAATACATCGAAGAGAAGAGCGAAGGAAGGATCAAAAAGGAAGAGGTCTTGAGCATCGGTCTGGACGATCTGAGGAACGAGAGGATCGAAGAGATCGAAAAGAACCTGCTGAGCGCACATGATCAGACAAAGATCATCGTCAATGCGGCAGACTATTCCGATGTGAAGATCTTCTGTCTGGCTTTGTATAAAGCGATCGAAAAAGGAAAGATCTTCGTCTTCCGTTCGGCGGCATCCTTCGTGAAATGTGTCGGCGGCATCGGCGATCAGCCGCTCTTAGAGAAAAAGGACATGATCTTGGAAGAAAATCCCAACGGCGGCATCGTCGTCGTCGGTTCCCATACGGACAAGACCACAAAGCAGCTGAAGGCCTTGCTGGAAACGGGGAAGGTCACGGCGTCCGAGCTGAAGTGTTCGAGGATCCTGGAGGGCAAAGGGGCTTTCGATGAGGAAGTGAAGCGCTGTACCCGTTTTGCGCAGGAGCTGATCGCTCAAGGAAGGACGGCCGTCGTCTTTACGGAGCGCATCGAGATCGCTCTGGCGGACGACGACAAGAACAAGGCATTGCAAAGAAGCGTTGCGATCTCGGAAGGGGTCTGGCACATCGTCCATGATCTGGAAGTGAAGCCTTCCTTCGTCGTCGCCAAAGGCGGTATCACCTCTGCCGATGTCGGGGCCAAAGGTCTGTCGATCAAAAAGGCAAAAGTCTTGGGTCAGATCATGCCGGGCATCCCGGTCTGGCAGGCGGAGGAAAGTTCCCGCTTTCCGGGCATCCCGTATATCATCTTCCCGGGCAATGTCGGAGAAGAAGACACCTTGAAGAAGGCTGTCGAAAAACTGATATGAAACAAATACACCGCATTCAGCGGTGTATTTTTGTTATGTACTGTGTTTGGAAGCGCGGTCGTTGTAGTATCCTTTGCGGTAAGCGGAAGGGGTGACACCGGTGATCTTGCGGAAGCATTTGACAAAGTAGTTGGCATCGGGGATGCCGACGTTGGCGGCAACTTCACCGATCGTATAGCGGTCGGAGCGTAACATGCGCTTGGCTCTCTGGATGCGCAGGTCGCAAAGATAGGCGGACGGGGTCTTGCCGGTCTCTTTCCGGAAACGGTTGATCAGAGAAGAGACCGAAATTCCGAGATGTTCGGCAGTCTCTTCGATGGAGATCGGTTCGGCATATCCGGATTCAAAGTAATGGATGGCGCTGTAGACCAGGGCTGAGTAGTGTTCCTTGCGGTAGCGGGAGATGGCTCGGGCAAAAGAGCGGACCATCCGTTCGTTTTCCCGATACATCTCTTCACGGGACTGCAGACGGGCGATCGTCCTGGAGCTTTCCCCGGAGATGGTATCGATGATGATCGGCGGAAGTCCCGCGTCGACGGCAGCCATACGGACAGTGGCTCTCGTGATGCCGGAGGAGATCCTGGAAGAGTCCGGCGTCGATCCGAAATCGCCCATGTATTTGGTGTTGTTGTGGATCGTCCGATAGGAGCGGATCGCAGCGACATCATCCCCTTCGGCGATCTGTTCCATCATTTCCTGTTCGACCCGGTAACGTTCGTTGACGATGTTTTCAAAATTTTTCTGCCGGTATTCCCAGCTTTTGGAAAGGGAGGCTTTTTCATCGTAATTGTGTTCCTGGGCGAAGCCGTAAGGATCGAAGCCCGTATGGAGCAATAAGGTCTGACAGTCGTGCAGGATGTCGGAGTCGGAACGCAGAGGATAACGGTCACGGTAAGCACGGAAATCTTTGATGATCAGATCGTCGATCCGCAGATTGTTGATCAGAAACTGCACATTGGCTTCGGTCATGTCCTGTATGATATACGGTCCGATCAGGATCAGTTCCGTTTTCGTCTTGATGATGACGAACTTGATCAGCAAGGCATCCTGAAGGAACAGGATCGTGTCTTCATGCATCTCATCGGTCAAAGAGGAGAGATAGGGAAGGGTGAAAGGATCCTGGATACGGTGAAAATGATTCTTCAGACAGAAGGCGTTCAGGTCTTTTTTGTTTTGGATCAGCCGGACGCCGATCGAGCTGATATCCGCCAAAAAGCGGCAGGCTTCTTCTATTTGCATAAATTCTCTCCAAAATCGATAAAATATTTCTATAATTACTAATTTAATTCTATCATAAAGCGTTTACAACTGCTATCCTATAGTTGCGTAAGAGATACGCAGAAAAAAGGAGATAAAAATATGGCAAAAGATTACAAGGCGTTAGGCGATGCCGTCATCCAGAATGTCGGCGGTGAAGAAAACGTTGAATCGTTCGCACACTGCGTCACGAGACTTCGTTTCAAACTGAAAGATGAAGCTAAGGCTGACAAAGAAGCGCTCGCAAAGATCCCGGGTGTTCTGAAAGTCTTGAATGCTTCCGGTCAGTTACAGGTCGTTATCGGCCAGGATGTCACGGATGCATATGATGCGATCCTGGCAAACCATAAGCTGAATGCAGCAGGTGAAGTTGCCGCTGATGATGCAAAAGCACCGAAAGAAAAGGGCAAGGTCGATGTCGCAGGTGCGATGGCTGATCTGGTTTCCGGCATCTTCATGCCGTTCATGGGTGCCTTCATGGGCGCCGGATTACTGAAAGGTATCCTGGTCTTACTCACAACGTTCAGCATCTTATCGAAGGAATCTTCGACATATTCGATCTTATATGCAGTCGCAGACGGTACCTTCTATTTCTTACCGATGTTCTTGGCTTACTCTGCAGGCAAGAAGTTCGGTGCGAATCCGTTCGTCACGATGGCGATCGCTGCAGCGATGTTATATCCGAACTTTGCAGCATTGTCCTCTGCGGAAAACGTCAATTTCTTAGGTATCCCGGTCACGATGATCAGCTACTCCAGCACAGTCCTTCCGATCATCGTCGCTGCATGGTTACAGTCCGTTCTTGAAAAATTCCTGAACGCAAGACTTCCTAAGGTCATCCGTTCGATCTTCGTTCCGCTGATCGTCATGGTCGTCGTCTTCGTTCTTGTCGTCTTGATCGTCGGTCCGGTCACGGATATCGTCGGTAAAGCGATCGCCAATGTCATCAAGGCAGCTCTTGATGCCGCACCTCTGGTCGGTGGCTTCTTAATGGCAGCTTTATGGCCGGTCATGATCATCTTCGGTGTTCACTGGGGAATGGTCCCGATCGTCATGAACAACCACGCTGTCTTAGGTTATGACTACATCCTTCCGTTAACTGTCGGTACCAACTTCGGTATCGCCGCAGCAGTCTTCGCGATCTCTCTGAAGTCCAAGAACCAGGAGACCAAAGAGCTGGCCGCAACTTCCGCAGTCTCCGCATTCGTCGGCGGCGTCACGGAACCGGCGATCTACGGTATCCTCATGAAGTGCAAGAAGGTCTTCGCAGCTGTCTTACTGGCCAACGGTATCGGCGGCGCGATCTGCGGTGTCATGCATGTCACACGTGACGTCATGATCACAGTCAACGGTCTGACTCTTCCGGCTATCGCAGCAGTTTACGGTCCTTGGGGCATCGTTGCGATCGCGATCTCGATCGTTGCCGGTTTCGTAGCAGGTTACTTCGTCTTCAATGACAAAATGATGGAAGAATAGGAAAACAAAGAGGTGAAGAAACATGTATGATCAGCTGAGTTTATATCCTGAAACCAATTCAAAAAGGATCACGCTTTCGCTGGATGGTATGTGGGGCTTCCGCTTTGATCCGGATTCCGTCGGAGAAAAAGAAAACTGGATGAGCGGTCTTTGCTCATCCGTTTCCCTGCCTGTCCCTGCCAGCTTCCAGGATCTGTTCACCGATCAGTATTCCAAGAATTATTGCGGTGACTTCTGGTATGAGAAAGAGTTCACGGTCCCCGATATTCCGGGAAGGGTCTTCCTGCGATTCGGAAGCATCACTCACCGCGGGACCGTCTATGTCAACGGCAAGGAAGTCACATCACATGAGGGCGGTTTCTTACCGGTCATCTGCGATGTCACGGACTTTGTCAGAAAAGGTGAGGAAAATCATCTGGCTGTCAAAGCCAACAACGAACTGAATGAGTCGACGCTGCCCTGCGGTGCGGTCAAGACATTGATGAATGGCACCCGCATTGCGGCACCTTACTTCGACTTCTTCAATTATGCCGGTATCCAGCGTTCCGTCTGGCTGCTGATCTTACCGGAAGAACATATTCAGGATTATTCGACCGACATCTCCCTGAACGGGGAAGATGCCTGCGTGTCTTACGAAGTGAAGACCAGCGGTGAACATGAAGTTTGCGTCTCCTTATATGACAAGGAAGGAAACAAAGTCGCCGAGGCTTCCGGAAAGAAGGGTACGCTGAAGGTCGAAAAGGCAAACTTATGGAAAGTAAGAAATGCCTACCTGTACAAGATCAGGATCACGGTCTCAGACGGTGAGACACTGATCGATGAATACAACGACCGGATCGGTCTGCGCACTGTCGCGATCAAGGGTCATGAGATCCTGATCAACGGTGAGCCGGTCTATCTGAAGGGTTATGGCAAGCACGAGGATTTCGATATCATCGGCCGCGGCCTCAACTATCCGCTGATCAAGCGCGACTTCGAATGCATGAAATGGACCAATGCGAACTGCTTCCGCACCTCGCACTATCCGTATGCCGAAGAATGGTACCGCTTTGCGGATGAGGAAGGCTTCCTGATCATCGATGAAGTCCCGGCTGTCGGCATGATGCGTTCGACCCATAACTTTGCGGTCGCCGGCATGGGTCAGTACACCTACTTCTTCGAGACACCGACCGTACCGGAACTGCTGAAGAACCATCTGGCACAGGTCGAAGAGATGATCGAAAGAGACAAGAATCATCCGTCCGTCTTCTCCTTCTCGCTGTTCAACGAGCCGGAGACGACGAGCACTTACTCGCACGATTATTTCTCCAAAGTCTTCGCAAGAGCCAGGGAACTCGATCCGCAGCACCGTCCGATGACCGGCGCGTTCGAAAAGAACAGCGCTCCGGAAAAATGCCAGTGCTACATGTTGTGTGACTTCATGTGCCTCAACCGTTACTACGGCTGGTATATCTCCGGCGGTCCGGACATCGACGATGCGATCTTAAAGTTCCATGACGAGATGCGCCGCTGGAAAGAAAAAGGCCTGGATGTGCCGTTCGTATTCACCGAATTCGGTACGGATACGCTCTCGACGGAACACAAGCTGCCGAGCGTCATGTGGTCACAGGAATACCAGTGCGAATATATGGAACGCAATTTCGAAGTCTTTGACACCTATGATTTCATTCAGGGTGAACTGGTCTGGAACTTTGCGGACTTCCAGACGACGGAAGGCATCTTCCGCGTCAACGGAAACAAGAAAGGCGTCTTCACCAGGGAAAGACAGCCGAAAGATGCGGCCTTCGTTCTGAAGAAACGCTGGGAAAACAAATAGTATCACAAAAACATCAGGAACATATCGTGGGAAGGAAACGTGACACGGTTTCGTCCTGATGTTTTTTCTAAAATGATATGATAAGGCTGTAAAGCACAGCTTAAGGAGATCAAACAATGGAAATGACATTTCGCTGGTATGGTACGGGACACGATACCATTACCCTGAAACAGATCCGGCAGATCCGCTATGTCACAGGCATCATCACCACTTTATATGACAAGCAGCCCGGTGACTTATGGACAAGAGATGAGATCCACGCCCTCAAGAAGGAAGTGGAGGATGCCGGCTTACACTTAGCAGGCATCGAATCGGTCAACGTCTCCGATGCCATCAAGACCGGATCCAAGGACAGAGACAAGGATATAGCGACCTATATCGAATGCTTGAAGAACTTAGGTGAAGAAGACATACACCTGGTCTGCTACAACTTCATGCCGGTCTTTGACTGGACAAGGACGGAGCTGGCAAGGATGAGGGAAGACGGTTCCACCGTCTTGGCTTATACCCAAGAGGCCGTCGACAATCTCAAGCCGGAAAAGATGTTTGATTCCATATCCGGTGATATGAACGGCACCGTGATGCCCGGCTGGGAGCCGGAGCGCATGGCCAGGGTCAAGGAGCTCTTTGACTTATACAAGGACATCGACAACGAGAAGCTGTTTGAAAACCTCGTTTACTTCCTTAAAGCCATCATGCCGGTCTGCAACAAGTATGACATCAAGATGGCCATCCATCCCGATGATCCCGCCTGGAGCGTCTTTGGTCTTCCAAGGATCATCATCAACAAGGAAAACATCAACCGCCTGATGAAGGCCGTGGACGATGTCCATAACGGCGTCACCTTCTGCTCAGGCTCCTATGGCACCAACTTAAACAACGACTTACCGGATATGATCCGTTCCCTGAAAGGCAGGATCCACTTCGCTCATGTGAGAAACCTGAAGTTCCACTCTCCGGACAACTTCGAAGAAGCTGCCCACTTATCGGAAGACGGCAACTTCGACATGTACGAGATCGTCAAGGCCTTATATGACATCGGCTTTACAGGTCCGATCCGTCCCGACCATGGACGTATGATCTGGGATGAAGTGGCGATGCCGGGCTATGGCCTATACGACAGAGCCTTAGGTGCAGCCTATATCTGCGGACTTTGGGAAGCGGTAGAAAAGAGTAACCGATAATATGAAGATCGTAAATGTAAACAAAGAACGTCAGGCATGGCTCGATCAGGGCTATCAAGTCTTCTCTTATGACAGAGAAAAGATGATCCGGGAGACCAGAGAAGCACCGGAATGGCTGCACTTCGGTGTCGGCAACCTCTTCCGTGCCTTCCAGGCCGTCTTCTGTGACAAGCTCCTGGATGAAGGTGTCCTGAACAAAGGCATCATCGCGGTCGGCGGCAGAGATTCCGCAGCCATCGATGATTTCTTCCGGAGATACGATGACTTGCATATCGCTGTCACGCTGAAAGGCAACGGCGATGTCGACAAGCGGGTCGTCGGTTCCATTGCCGAATCCCTGAAGATCGAAGACAGCGAAAGGCTGAAAGAGATCTTCACCAAGGAATCGCTCAAGGTCTGTTCCTTCACAGTCACCGAAAAAGGTTATGTGGTCAGTGAGTCCGATACCGATGATGCCTTCATGGCCAAGGTCACGGCACTCGTCCACCACCGTTATCTGAACGGTGCCTATCCTTTGACCCTGTCTTCGCACGACAACTGTTCGCACAACGGTGACGTCCTGAAGAAGGCCATCGTCTTCTTTGCGAAACGTTATGAGGATGAAGGATTCCTGAATTACATCGAAGAAAAGGTTTCCTTCCCGATCTCGATGATCGACAAGATCACGCCGCGTCCGCACAAGGCGATCGCCGCAATGCTGGAAAAAGACGGCGTGGAAGATCTGAAAGACTTGAGCATCGACCACTACATGTCCTGCTTCGTCAACGCGGAGGAGAGCCAGTATCTGGTCATCGAAGACAAGTTCGCCAACGGCCGTCCGGCCTGGGAAAAAGCCGGCATCATCTTCACGGACAGAGAGACCGTCGACAAAGTCGAAAAGATGAAAGTCGGCACCTGCCTCAATCCGGTCCATACTTCGCTGGCGGTCTACGGCTGTCTCTTAGGCCATACGCTGATCTGCGACGAGATGAAGGACGAAGAGCTCAACAAGCTGGCAAAACATGTCGGTTATGATGAAGGTCTGCCGGTCGTCGTCGATCCGAAGATCCTCGATCCGAAGGAATTTATCGACACGGTCATCAACGACCGTCTGCCGAATCCGTACATGCCGGATGCGCCGCAGCGTATCGCCATGGATACTTCGCAGAAACTGCCGGTCCGTTTCGGTGAGACCTTGAAGGCTTACCTGAAGAAGGGCGAAGACATCAGAAAGCTTGTCTACATCCCGCTGGTCTTTGCCGGCTGGCTGCGCTATCTGACAGGCATCAACGACAAGGGTGAGCGCTTCGAACTGCCGAGCGATCCGATGCTGGAAGAACTGACGCCGCTCATGTCCCGCTATCAGCTGGGCGACAGCGTCAAAAAGGAAGACATCCTTTCGATCCTGCGCAACGAAAAGATCTTCGGTGTTGATCTGGAGAAAGAGGGCCTGGCGGACAAAGTCGTCGGCTACCTCAACGAAGAACTGCAGGGCATCGATGCCGTAAGAAACACGTTGAAGAAGTATATGTAAAAACAAAAAGCCCGCTTCCTCTTAACAGAGCGAAACGGGTTTTTTCTTTGTTTCAGTCAAACAGTTCGTGCAAGAAGGATTCGATCTCTTCGTAAGAAGCGTGCAGCGATCCCTGTATCATCTGTTTCGATCCGCCGCCTTTGCCGGCAAAGCGTTCGTTCAGGAGCTTTGAAGTCTCTCTCAGATCGACGGATCCGGAGAGGATGACGTACTGGTAGTCTTCCTCGCTTTTCTTCAGCAAGCCGGCGCAGACTTTGGCCTTGGCGGACATCGTATCACAGAAATGACGCAGGAGGTCCATACTGCAGCCTTCTTCTTGCGTGATATAAAGATCGCAGGACTCTGCCTCTAAAAAGCGCTGTTCGAATTGCCTGGTGTAGAGAAGGTTGAGGGCAACAGCCTTGTCAGTCGCTTCTTTCTGCAGGTGTCTGACGCCATCGGCGATCTCCAGTGGATTTTTGGAAAGAAGGGCGGAGACTTCCGTGACCTGATCGTAGATCTTCGCCATGTAGCCGCTCGCCCGCTTGCCGAACAGGACTGTGATGCGGGCGTTGCCTCTTTTGTTCATGAGTGAGATCACCTTGGCATAGCCGACTTCTCCGATGTTTCTCACATGGGTACCGCAGCAGGCACAGACGTCGCAGTCTTGGATCTTCACGATGCGTACCTTGCCTTCAAGTTCTTTCTTGGAACGGTATTGAAGTCTTGAAAGTTCTTCTTCGCCGGGATAGAAGGCTTCGACAGGGATGTTTTTCTGGATCATCTCGTTGGTCTTTTCTTCGATCATCCTGACCTGCTGAAGATCCAGAGGTCCGGAGAAATCCAGGACGACTTCTTTCTCCCCGAGGTGGAAGCCGATGTTGTCGTAGCCGAAGTATCGGTGGACCAGGCCGGAGAAGACGTGTTCGCCGGAGTGCTGCTGCATCAGATCGAAGCGGCGTTCAAAGTCGATCTTTCCTTGGACGGTCTTGCCTGGGACGAGCGGCGCATCGGTATAGTGTACGATCGCGCCGTCTTTACGGTGGACTTCTCTGACCCGGACCTCATCGAGGAAGCCGGTATCGTAAGGCTGACCGCCGCCTTCCGGATAGAAAGCTGTTGTATCAAGGATGACCGCATATCCTTTTTTGTCGTTTTCGCAGGCGATCACCTTCGCTTCGAACGAAGTCCTGTAGGCATCTTCGTAAAACAGTTCGTTATTCCCGTCCGTCATAATCTGTCCTTCCTTTTTCTGTCGTTTCTATTATGCCATTTCCCTCTTTTTACTGCAGAAATAACGCTGAAAATGAAATAATCATAAATTTATCAAAATGATCAACATATTATCATTGACAGGTCCTTTCATTCCATCTAAAATGAGTTTGAAAGAAGATGAGGAGATCGAAAATGGAAGAAAAATACTTTGGTTATCCGCAATTCGATGAGAACGGCGAAGAGATCTTATCGACCTACGACAACGAATATCGGGCTATGATGATGGATGTCAGAGTCTACCGCATGAAAGCCGGTCAGACCAGAACGTTCTGCCGCAAGGGCGAAGAGACGGCGGTATTGTTGTTATCGGGCGAGATCGAATATCATTACGACGGAAACTGCGAGACAGCTTCCCGCAAAGACGTCTTTACGGAAGGCCCGTATGCCTTGCATGTATGCACCGGCAAGAGCGTGGAAGTCAAAGCCGTCAGGGACAGCGAGATCCTGGTACAGTGCACGAAGAACGAAGGTGAATTTGCCTCGAAACTGTATCGGCCGGAAGACGCTCCGTGGTCGTATTCCAGTGTCGGAAAGTTCGGCAATGTTGCCAAGAGAAGAGTCAATACGATCTTCGACAAGGACATCGCTCCCTGGTCCAACATGGTCTTAGGCGAAGTGCTCAATGACCGCGGCAACTGGTCAGGCTATCTGCCGCACCGTCATCCGCAGCCGGAGCTTTACTATTTCAAATTCGACCGTCCGGAAGGATTCGGCGCCAGCTTCGTCGGTGACCGCGTCTACAAGTCCGTGGACAATTCCTTCTCGGCGATCCCAGGCGGGAACCTGCATCCGCAGTCCGCTGCACCGGGTTTCCAGATGTATACCTGCTGGATGATCCGCCATCTGGAGAACGATCCATGGCTGCAGACGACCAGAAATGAGGACGAAGCTTATCTCTGGCTGCACGACGCACAGTTTTAAATGAAAAAATAGAACGCCTTTCAGGGCGTTCTTTTAGATTTTATTCATCATTGTATCCATGAACTCCATGATCTGCGCATAGGAGCGGCAGCGACACAGGATATTGACGTTGGCTTCATCGTTGAGGATGTCGACCAGGTGATTGAAGACGAAGCGGAAGTCTTTGCGTTCGGCGTACGAGATGCCGAACAGGATCAGCAGCTGTATGTCTTCATTGCCCCATTTCTGATTCTTTTCATAAGTGACGACCGAGATGAAACTGTGGGCGATCGTCTGGCCGATCGCATGAGGGATTGCGACTTTACGGATGAAACAGGTCGAAGAGAGTTTTTCCCTGGAGATGACAGAAGAGACGAAATCGTCGCCGAAGAGTCCTTTTTCTTTTAAAATGTCCGTCAGTTTATGGATGACTTCAAATTCATCCTTTCCTTCGATATCGATAAAAAAGAGGTCTTCATTGAACAGACGGTGAAGGGATGCAAAGAATTCGCCGGTCTCCTTGATGCGGGACTTCTTTTTTATAATCGCTTCGATGTTGCCGATCTGGTCTGACGTGATGAACGGCGAGACGGTGATGGCATTCTCCATCGGGACTTCACTGATCAGCAGGTCCGGCTGCATCTTATTCGGGTCATAGTCATCAGGAGAGATGGTGTATAAAAGATTGATGTCGTCGGCGAAACGGGTCTGTATCGTCGAGATGTTGTGCTGGTAAAACTGGTGGTAGTCGGAATAGATATAGATCGCAGAAAGTTTGTTTCGGTTGGAATCACAGCTTTCGATGAAACTGCCGATATGTAATGCGATCAATGAGATCTCGTCCTGATTGATACGGTAGCCGCTTTTTTCTTCGATGAGGCCGGCTGCATAGACGGCGATGTCAAAAATGAGCGGATAGGTCATTTTGATATCCATCAACATCGGATTGTGAACGGAATGATGGATCTTCTGCCGCTTCAGAAGATTGTCTATATGCAAACAGAAACGCGCAAAAAAGATATCATCGAACGGATCGAGCAGATAGTAGTCACAGATGCGGTTCAGGATGTATTCGACAAGATCGATCGTATTTCGGTCGATATAGGAAGCGATGTTTTCCCGGTCGATCAGCCGGTAATCCAGAGTCGCCAGATTGGTAGCCAGGAAGGTGGCGATGTTGTTTTTTTCGGTCGGATTGATCCGGATGTCATAGCTTTTTTCCAGATAGCGGCTGATCTCTTCGGCTGCTTTGAATTCTATCTCCGAGATCTGCAGATTGACCTGTGTCTCTTCGATAGAATAGTTGTTCCGGAGCCGGTCGATCGTGATGACCAGATGCAGGATGATGTTGTTGAGCGAATAGTCATTGTAGTAAAAGGAACAGTCATTGAAGATCCGGATCAGATTCTTCTTGAGACCGTCGATCTGATAGTCGTTGTCGAAAAAGTGGTTCGTGCCCTCAGAGACGAAGCCTTTGAAGCGGGTATTGGTGATCATGTAGCTGGTCAGAGAGCGTATGTTTTTCTCGGTCCCTTCGATCAAGAGGAAGGAGGCGTTGTTTTTGAGCGACAGGTCGAAGCGTTCCAGGCGTTTCCGGACTTTCTTCAGGTCGGACTGTATGGTCGCATCCGAAACGAAGAGTTCGTCAGCCAGTTCATAAAGATCGACCGCGTCTTTTTCTGAAAGCAGACGGGAGACGATGAAGTCGGCGCGCTCAGCGCTGCTTTGAAACAATGGCGCGTCGTTTTCTCTGACGCTGCCGATGATCGAATAACGGTCATCATGAAAAGCGATGATCTCTTTTTCGGCGTTGATCTGATGGATGTAGTTTCGGATCTGTCTTTGCGAAATGCCGAATCTGACGGAAAGTTCTTCGGTAGTGAAGACTTTGCCATTATTTTTTGTCAGATATTCGATGATCTCCCGGGACCGGTTCTTTCTCATACAACCCTATTTTAATATACGCAGGAGAACGTTCTAAATGTTTTAATTACCGCCTTGAGGAAATTAAGATATTTGTTGGCTAATTAAGCCAAAGATAAACTGAAATCAGAAAAAGGAGAAAAGAATATGGAATTACTTATCGTCTGCGGCGGCGGCGCATCGTCCAGCTTCATTGCACAGAACGTTCAGAAAGAAGGCGTTGCCAGAGGATTGGATATCACGGTCGATGCCATCAGTGAAACAGAACTTGAAGATTACGCAGAGGGAAGGGCAGCGATCCTTGCCGGCCCGCATCTTCGTTATCTGGAAGATAATCTTCGCCAGGTCACAGAAGAATACAACGTTCCGTTTGATTTTATTGCCGAAAGCGATTATGCCACGATGAACGGCAAGAATATCCTTGACCAGGCACTTGCCCTGGCTGATAAACAATAAAGGGGAAAAAACATGAAAAAAATTATTGATTGGATGACTAATGTCGTTGGTCCGAAAGCCAGCGCGATCGCCAGAAATCCTTGGATCGCATCGATCCAGGAGACCATGGTCGCGACCGTTCCGGTCATGATCATCAGTTCCTTTATCACGATCATCTCGATCCTGAATGAGTATATCCCGAACTTCCCGGATTTCTCATATTTCTCAACATTCACGATGGGACTCAGTGCTCTGATGGTCGCTTATCTGCTTCCGACCTTCGTTCTTGAAAAACTGAGACTTCCCAAGTACAAGAGACAAGCCGGTTTCATGGGCGCTGCTCTCTTACTGGCGATGAGCCAGGCCTTCGTCAACGATGAAGGTTACTTCGCTGTCCTTTCCGACCGCGTCGGTGCTTCCGGCATGTTCGTTGCCATCGTTGCAGGCCTCTTCGTTGCCCTCATCATGAAGCTCTTCTCTAAGAGAAGCCTCTTCAAGAAAGACACCAAGATGCCGAAGTTCCTGGTCGACAGCTTTGACTCCATGGCTCCGATCATGGTCATCATGATCTGTGCCTATGTCACCTGCGGTCTTCTGCACCTGGATCTCTATGAGATCGTCAACACATTGGTCGCTCCGCTGATCAACATCGCACAGTCCCTGTTCGGTTTCACGCTGATCAACTTCCTGATGGCCTTCTTCTACTCCTTCGGTCTGAGCCCATGGCTTCTGACGCCGGTCTACTACACCGTCGGTATGGATGCCATCGCCAAGAATGCGGCTGCCGTTGCGGCAGGCGGCAAGGCTACGCTGGTTTTAACCAACGAGACCCTCGGCGGCTGGATTTGGTTAGGCGGTACGGGTTGTACACTGATGCTTTGTGTGCTGTTCCTGCTTTGTAAGTCAGAGAAGCTCAAAGGCTTAGGAAAGACCTGCATCCTTCCGGGCATCTTCAACATCAACGAACCGATCGTCTTCGGATCCGTCGTCTTCAACCCGTTGCTGATGATCCCGTTCTGGATTTGCCCGATCGTTGTCTCCGTCATCACTTATGTCGTCATGAAAGCCGGCATGGTCACGATCCCTTCGACATCTTTCCTGCTCTGGTACATGCCGATCCCGGTCCAGACCTATCTGACCAACTACGACTTCCGCGGTGTCATCCTGGTGCTGATCTTACTGGCACTTACCGCTGTCATCTACTATCCGTTCGTTGTCGCTTATGACAAGCAGTGTCTGGAAGAAGAAGCTGCTGAAGCAAAGAAATAAAAATATCAAAGGAGAACCAGCTATGACAATTGATGAATTAAATGAAAAATCCATGGAAATGATCGTCGCAGCCGGTGCTGCAAGAACTGCCCTCAACCAGGCTTTAGACAACATCGACGATGTTGAAAAGTACGATGCGCTGATGGAAGAAGCGAGAAAGAAGATCACGGAATCCCATACAGCTCAGACTAAGGTCTTACAGGGAACGATCACAGACGTCAATTTCTATCCGAACATCCTTTTCACTCATGCCCAGGACACATTGATGACGGTTATGAGCGAGATCAATACGGCTAAAGCCATCGGCAAAGTCTATAGAAAGATCCTGGAGAAAGTGAATGCCTGACAAATTCTTCTATGGCGGGAGCATCGCCTCCCACCAGTGTGAAGGAGCTTATAACGAGGACGGCAAAGGTCTCGGTATCATGGATGTCGTCACCGTCGGCAGTAAGACGGTCGCCAGAAAGTTCCATGATGAAGTCAAAGAAGGCGTCTACTATCCTTCCCATAAGGCGATCGATTTCTATAATACTTACAGGGAAGATATCAAACTCTTTAAAGAAGCAGGCTTCAGCTGTCTGAGGATCTCGGTCGACTGGTCGCGGATCTTTCCGGCCGGCGACGACGAGATGCCCAACAGAAAAGGCATCGAGCACTATCGCGATGTGGTCAGGGAACTGAAGAAAAATGGCATCGAGCCGATCGTCACCCTGTTTCACTTTGAGATGCCGCTCAATCTGGTGAAAAAATACGGTTCCTGGCAGAACGACAAGGTCGTCGATCTTTATCTGAAGTACGCCAAGACGATGTTTGAAGAGTTCAGGGGAGAAGTGACCTACTGGTCGACCTTCAACGAGATGAATCACCTCGATTCCGACGTTGAGCTTTCCGATTTCTTCACCTACATGAATACCGGACTGTGTTATTCGAAGATCGAAAACGCTAAGGAAGTTATGGTCAAGTGTGCTTACAACATGACTCTGGCTTCCGTCAAAGCGGTGAAGATCGCTCATGAGACCGACCCTGCCTACAAGGTCGGCTGTGTCTTCGGCCTGACGCCGATCTACGCCTATTCCGCCAATCCGGAAGATTCATTGAAAGCCTTCAAAGCGATGGACCGCGACTGGTATCAGATCGATGCGATGACCAAAGGCGCGTTCCCGGAATACAAGCTGAAGATCTACCGTGACGCCGGTGTCGATCTCAAGATCAGTGAAGAAGATAAAAAAGCCTTCGCAGAAGGAAAGATCGATTTCATCGGCATCAACTACTATGCCTCGGCAGTCGAAACAGCGCTGGAGATCGAAGGGAAGGGTTCCTTCTTCGGCGGTCTCGACAATCCGTATCTGAAACAGAGCGACTGGGGCTGGACCATCGATCCGATCGGTCTGAGATATCTTCTTAATATGGTCGATCGACGCTACGGTCTGCCGATGATCATCACCGAGAACGGATTGGGAGCCATTGACAAGCTGGAAGAAGACGGCACAGTTCATGATCCTTACCGGATCGAATACGTGAGAAGCCATCTTGAACAGATCAAACTGGCCATCGAAGAAGACCGGGTCAACTGCTTCGGCTATCTGATGTGGGGCCCGATCGATCTGGTCTCGGCGACGACCGGCGAGATGAAAAAGCGTTACGGCTTCATTTATGTCGACCGCAATGACGACGGTTCCGGCAGCAATCTCCGCTACAGGAAGGATTCCTTCTACTGGTTCCGTTCCTATATCGAAGAAAACAGATGATGATCTGTTTTCGCAAATGAAACAGTGAAAGGCGCAGACCCGAAAGAATAGGGACGCGCCTTTTTCATTGGCGAGATTGCCCGTGCCGTAAGGCGGCCTTTTCTTTTATAATGAAAGAGTAAAGGAGATCATAAAATGAGAGATGAGAATTGCGCATATTGCGTCGGCGGCGAGCTTCTCGACAAGTTCGGTATCAAGATCTGTGATTTAGGCGTCAGCCAGCTGATCTTATTCAAGGAACAGTCCCATCCGGGCAGATGCGTCGTTGCCTATAAGGACCATGTTTCCGAGATCGTCAACATCACAGAAGAGGAAAGGAATGCCTTCTTCAGCGATGTGACCAGGGCGGCCAACGCCATCCATAAAGCTTTCCATCCGGACAAGGTCAATTACGGTGCTTTCGGTGATACCGGCTGCCACTTACATATGCATCTGGTACCGAAATACAAAGACGGTTTCGAATGGGGCGGTACCTTCGTCATGAATCCGGGAGAAAAGTTCCTGAGCGATGAAGAGTATGCCGAAATGATCGAGAAGATCAAAGCGAACTTATAAGATCATCTAAAAAAGAATCAGCGAAGATCCGTGAAAGCGGATCTTTCTGTTACACTATAGCAATAAGAGGAAGGGGGACAGACCATGGAAAATGAAATGAGACCTTTGATCGGGATCAGCTGCAACTTTGAAGGCCGGACGGTCTCCAGGATCAACGAACGCAAGTATGACACTTTGAGCAACGCCTATGTGCAGGCGGTGAGGAAAGCCGGCGGCATTCCGGTGATCGTTCCCAACGATCTGAAGAAAGACGAACTGGAAGAACTGGCTTACCGTCTGGACGGCTTTGTGATCTCCGGCGGCGGCGATGTCGATCCGGCATTGTACGGGAAAGGATCGCAGAGGGATCTGTGTTCCGGCATCCATGAAGAAAGAGATCAGACCGAACACGATCTTCTCGACTATGTGCTCCACTACACCTTCAAGCCGGTCTTCGGGATCTGCCGGGGACTGCAGATGCTGAACGTGGCGATGGGCGGAACGCTGATCAGTGATCTTCCTTCCGCCGGCAAGAACGTCCATTCCCTGACTCATTGCCCGAGAGAAGAGTTCAGCCATGAGATCGTTGTCAAGGAAGGAAGCATCCTTGCCGATATCTTAAGAGAGGAACGGCGGGTCAATTCCTTCCATCATCAGGCGATCGACGCATTGGCTCCGGGCCTGGAGGCGACCGCATTCAGTAAGGACGACGAAGTCATCGAAGCGGTGGAAGCTTTGGGCGACCGTTACATCCTGGCGGTGCAGTGGCATCCGGAAGAGCTGATCCATAACGAATGCCACCTGGCTTTGTTTGAAAAGCTGACGGAAGAGGCACGTAAAGACCGGGTCTGATTCAGCAACAAAAAAAACGACAGAGAAGACAAGACAGTGATGTCTTGTTTTCTTTCGGTGTCGATCGAACAAAAGGTTTTTAAGAGATGTGCAGCACATGGACTTTCGGGATGGACTATAATCATTTTGGGAAGCCTATGAAAAAAGAAAGAAAGAACCGCAAGATCGAATACCTGAGAGTGCTCTGTTTTATCGGTGTGCTTTTTTATCATCTGGGGATCTTAAAAGGCGGTTACCTGGCGGTGAACTGCTTCTTTGTGCTGAGCGGCTATTTCACCCTGTCTTCCCTGCTGAATGGGAAAACAAAGGGTGGTCTTTCCTATTTACTGAAGCGCCTGCTCAAGACCTGGCTGCCGATGGTGGTCTGCGTCTTTTTCTCGCTGTTCCTGTTTGGCATATTCAAGGTTCCGTATCCGAATCTGAAAAAAGAGACGGCTTCCGTGCTGCTTGGCTATAACAACTTCTATCAGATCGCTGCCAAGCAGGATTATTTTGTCAGAAGCGAAGCCTCGCCGTTTTTACATATGTGGTATATCGCGATCCTGCTGCAGTACGAGGTATTGAGCGGACTGCTTTTTCCTTTGTTCAGAAAACTGTTTCATGAAAAGAAACCGGTCTCCTATATCCTCATCGTTTCCCTTTGTGCCATCAGTTACGCCGTCTTTGTCATTGATGTCTTCAAAGGCAGTATCATGAACACCTACTACGGAACCTTCCAAAGGAGTTTTGCCTTCCTGGCCGGTGTCTTGTTACGGATGATCCATTTCGATCACAGGCCATTGGCCGGCAGGAATAAGAAGGTTGAAAAAAGTCTGTTCTATGCGGATCTGATGATCCTGCTTCTGTGCTTCGTTCTTATCGGCAGCGACAGTCCTTTGATGAGTGCAATGATGTTGACGGCCGCTCTTTTAGCACTGCGCGTCATCGACCATTCGACCGTCCTGGCCGGAACGAAAGATCCGGCGGATCCTTATGTTTTCCTGATCTCTTCGTATTCCTATGAGATCTATCTTCTGCAATATCCTCTGTATTATCTCTTCCTGAACAGCCCTCTGCCTTCGTTTTTGCAGAAACTGTTCACGGTCCTTGCGACTTTCGTGCTGGCCGTCCTGATGCATAATGCTTTGGATCTGAGGAAGATCTTCCGGAAAAGGATCTTGAATATCGTCTTATGTATAAGTTTTGTCCTTATGTCGCTGTTCGGCCTGTACCGTTTCCTCACGGAAGAAGATCACAGCAAGGAACTGGAAGAACTGAAGGAGAAGCTGGATGAGAACCGTGAACTGATCGAAAAGCGCAACGAAGAATATATGAAGGCGATGAAGGAAAGAAAAGAAGCTTATGAGGCTTTGTTGAAGGGTTCGGAAAACAAGGAAGAAGCTGTCAAGGAGATGCTGGAGAAGATGCCGGTCACCGGGATCGGCGATTCCGTTCTGATCAACGCGGCCGACCGGCTTTATGAACTGTTCCCCAACGGTTACTTTGACGGGGAAGTATCAAGAGACCTCTATGCCGGAAAAGCGATCCTGGAAGAAATGAAGGAGAACGGGACGCTGGCCGACACGGTCTTATTGTGTCTGTCGACCAACGGCGACTACATCGAAGCGCGAAATGAAGCGCTGATGGAGCTCATGAACGGCCGGCAGGTCTTCTGGATCGATGCGGTAGGTGCCGACGACCCGGAATTCAATGAACGCTTTGCCCGTTTTGCGCAAAATTATGATGACCTGCACATCATCGAATGGGAAAAGACTTCGCAAGGTCATCCGGAATACTTCTGGTATGACGGGATCCACATCACGGATGAGGGGGTGAAAGCACTCACCGATCTGATCTATCAGAGCGTCTATGACTATTATTTCAATGCATACGAGACGATGGTGGAAGAGGCAAAGAATCGTTCGGAAACAGAAGAGGAAGGACGCATCGCTTTCTATGGGGATGAGGTCCTGATCGGCTTGTATGAAGATCTTTCTTCGGACTTCGGTCAAGCTTTCTTTTCCGGCAGGGAAGACTATGACTCTGTTTCTTTGACGGAAGATCTGAAACGCAGGAAAGAAGAAGGGATGCTGGAGAAGAATCTGGTCTTCGTCTTCTCGAAGGAAGCAGGTCTGAGCGCAGGGGATCTGAAGAAACTCATCAGGGATCTGGACGGTCACAGGCTTTTCATCATCGATCTGGACGGCGGACTTGCGGTGGAAGGGGAAGATATCACGCTCATCGATTTCGCCGAGGTCTGTAAGGATCACAAAGAGTATCTGGGCATCGGCGGGCTTTCCAAGGAAGGCAATGAAGCTCTTGCGGAGACGTTGAAGGATACATTGAAATAAAAAACGGAAGCAGCGAAAACGTCAGTTCGGACGGAAAGCTGCTTCTTTTTTGATCTTCTGAAAATCCGCTGTCCGGGAATGGGATCCGCGGGCTATAATGAAGTTGAAGAGGATATGTGGTTTTATGTATATCGAAAATACAATCGATCAGCTGAAGCTCAAGTATGGGAATGAGCCCGAGTTTTTACAGGCTGTTGAAGAAGTTTTTCATGCGGCTGCGCCTTTGATCAAGGCGCATCCGGAATATGAGAAGGCCGATCTGCTGATGCGGATGGCGGAACCGGAACGGATGATCCGTTTCAAAGTGGTCTGGACCGATGACGAAGGAAAAGTCCGGACCAACGTCGGCTACCGCTGCCAGTTCAACGGTGCGATCGGTCCGTATAAGGGCGGTCTGCGTTTTCAGAAGAACGTCAATGAGTCGATCATCAAATTCTTAGGTTTCGAACAGACCTTCAAGAATGCCCTGACGGGTCTGCCGATCGGCGGCGGCAAGGGCGGATCGGACTTCGATCCTTCGGGAAAAAGCGACAGCGAGATCATGCGTTTCTGTCAAAGCTACATGTCGGCTTTATACCGCTATATCGGACCGGACACCGATGTGCCGGCCGGTGACATGGGCGTCGGAAAGCGGGAGATCGGCTATCTCTTCGGCCAGTATCGGAGACTGAAGGGGAATTTCGAAAACGGCGTGCTGACCGGCAAAGGCCTGAGCTACGGCGGTTCCCTGATCCGTCCGGAAGCGACCGGTTACGGGGCGGTCTATTATCTTTGCGAAGTGCTGAAGCACGAGAATGATACGATCGAAGGCAAAAGGATCGGTGTCTCGGGCTACGGCAACGTGGCGTGGGGCATCATGAAGAAGGCGGCGCAGCTCGGCGGCAGGGTCACTTACTTCTCGGGCCCGGACGGCTACATCCATGATGAGGACGGCGTGACTGCGCCGGAGAAGATCGCTTTCATCGAGCGGATGCGGAAAGAAGATCCTATGCATTGTGAGCCGTACGCGAAGAAGTTCGGCTGCACGTTCGTCAAAGGGGAAAAGTTCTGGGGCGTCAAGGATGTCGACATCCTGATGCCGGCAGCCGTGCAGAACGACGTGGATCTTGAACATGCCAGAAAGATCGCAGCTTCCGGTGTGAAGTACTACATCGAGGTCGCCAATATGCCGACCGTCTATGAGGCTTTGGAATATCTGAGGAAACAGAAGCACATCATCGTAGCACCGTCGAAAGCGGTCAACGCCGGCGGCGTCGGGGTCTCGGCGCTGGAGATGTCGCAGAATTCCGAACGGCTCTCCTGGAGCGAAGAGGAAGTCGACGGCAGGCTGAAGCAGATGATGATGAAGATCCATAAAGCCTCAATGGAGGCGGCGGAGGAATACGGCCTGGGCTATGATCTGGTGGCCGGTGCCAACATCGCCGGTTTCAAAAAAGTCGCCGAAGCGATGATGGAACAGGGCATTTTCTAAAGAAGAGAGAAGATCGAGAGATCTTCTTTTTTGTGCCGGAGCGTCTCTTGAATTCTGATGTTCCGGAAAGGATAATATATTAAGTATATGAACGGGGAAGACAGACAGAGACAGTTCGTTGAAAAATATGTGAGAGCCGATGAGAAGAGCTACCGCTTGATCCGTGCTTTCTTTTATCCGATCGTCCATGTCCTGTTTCATCCGAAAGCCCATCATGTCGAAAATATTCCGGAAGACGGACCGGTGATCATTGCGATCAATCACCGCATGGCACCCGATCCGGTCTTCATTGCTTACGCCTATAAGAAGCGGGCGGTCCGCTATCTGGCGGCCAAGAAGTTCCATGACGGTCGCTTCGGTTTCCTGTTCCGCATGGCGCAGACCATCCCGGTCGACCGCAGCCGTCATACCCCGGAGGTCATCGAGGCGGCGGATGAGGTCTTACGGCATAACGGAGTCATCGGGATCTTCCCGGAAGGGACCCGGAACCGCACGGAAGAGATCCTGCTGCCGTTCAAGTTCGGCGCCGTCTCGCTGGCGCAAAGGAACGATGCCTATATCGTTCCCTGCGTCAATGTCGGGAAGTACACACCGTTTCTTTCCCGGGCGGAAACTTACTTCGGTGAGCCGTACAAGATCGGTAAAGATGCCGATCTTGCCAAGGAAAATGAGAAGCTCAGGAAGATCATCTATGACATGTATGTGAAGTACGGCAAGGAAGATGAACGCCTGGATAAACTGAGAGAAGGATCGACGGATTGACCGTCTTTTCTTTTCTTGTATATGAAAACCATACGGTTTACAATGGTAGAGGACAAAGAAAGAATGATCATATGAATACGGCAGATCTGGTGAAACGATTGTGTGCTGAGGAAGGCGTCTCTCTGGCGGAACTGGCCAGAAGGATCGGCCAGAGCCGGCAGAACTTTTATAAGAAACTGCGGCGGGACACGCTGACGGTGAATGAACTGCGGCAGATCGCCGAGGCTTTTCATGTGACTTTCGATCAGTCGTTCATCCTGCCTGACGGGGAGAAGATGAGTCTGCGGGAGGAGGAACGATGAAGCTTTTCGACACGCTCGACAAAAAGCCGAAGCTCTATCACATCGCCGTCCTTTCCGCGGTCATGGCGGTCTTGTTGGGAATACTGTACATGGGCGGAAAAAAGAACGCGGTGTGGATCAATCTGAGCCTGGCTTTCTATGATCTGACCGTCATCGGCTTACTGATCCATTCGTTTATCGGCCAGCTGCGTTACAATCCGTATTCCTACAACACGATCTTTTATTTCGGTTATGCGTTGTTCCTCGTTTATCTGCTGATCGGGCAGATCCTGCTGATGAGAGAGTATTATCTCGATCCGGACTTCTTCAATGAAGGAAGGGCACTGTCGTTCATGTCGGCGTCGTTCGGAAATTTCATCATCTTTTCTTTCCCTTTCCTTTTGATCTTCTGCGTGCTGCTGTGTATCTCCAACATCTCTTTGATCCGCCATGAGGGCAGAAGTTTCGTCAATGTCTTAGGCATCCTGTTATCGGTACTGATCATCGCCGGGGTCTTAGTGTATATGCGTTTCAACTACTATGTATCCGGAAGCCGGGAGGAGGTCCTTGTTCACGATCTGATCTTCAATGCCTTTGCCTCGGTCTACCTGTACTTTGAATGTATGCTGCTGGGGACGATGTTTGCCGGCTGGCTGGTGAGCAAGCACATGCCGGATTTTGACCGCGATTATATGATCGTCTTGGGCTGCGGCATGAACAGGGACGGCACACCGACGCCTCTGTTAAGGGGCAGGATCGATGCGGCTTTGGATTTCTATCATAAACAGAAGGAAGCTTCCGGGAAAGCACTGAAGTTCGTTCCTTCCGGAGGACAGGGTCCCGATGAGATCATCAGCGAGAGCGAGTGTATGGCAAGATATCTCTTGAGCAAGGGCATCAAGGAAGAAGAGATCCTCAGGGAGGATAAGTCGACGAACACCTATGAGAACATGTCCTATTCCAAGGAGCTGATCTTAAACGAGAACAAGGAGGCGAAGATCTCTTTCGCGACTTCCAAGTTCCACATCCTTCGGGCGGGACTGTTTGCCCGCAGGGTGAAGATGCGCGCGACCGGTATCGGCGCTTCGACCAAGTGGTATTTCTGGCCGAATGCGGCGGTCCGGGAGTTCATCGGACTGCTGACCAGGCACAAACTCAAGCAGGCTTTGATCCTTACAGGCACGATCTTGGCTTCCGTCCTGCTGACGATGTTAGAATATAGATAAGATGAATATGATGATCCGATTACATCAGCTCGATCTCGAGTTTCCCGAAGGCTTTTCTCTTCTGAGCGAAGAAGAGATCGCCCAGTACGATATCAGTGAGACGGGAGACGAGAACTTCGTCCTGAGAGATGAAAACAGACATATGATCGCATCCCTTGCCTACCGCAGGGTGAATGCACTGTTTCTGGCGGTCCTGACTTTGAAAGAGATCGTCGAGAAGAATGAAAAAGAGACGGCGGATCTGATGCGCTCTTACGCTTATCATAGAGAAGCATTCCTGGAAAGAGGAGAAGCGATGGGTTTTTCCTTCAGTTATGAGGCGCAGGGAAGAAGGATGTACGCTATGTCCTTCAACCGCAAAGGGAAGAAGGGCATTTATCATCTGCATTTCTATATGCGCGAAGAAGAAAAAGAAGAAGGAAGCAGGCTGGTCGAAGAGATCCTGTCTTCCGTGGAAGAAGTCGAAGGAGGAAGCGCGTTATGAATGAACCGAAGAGTTTCAAAGAGATCCTGGATTATCTGGGGTCTTCGGCGTTCCTATCCAGTCTGCTGGTCATCGCCGTGGCTTCGGCACTGCTTTATGTCATCAAGCAGTATCTGATCAAGAAGGTCGCTTATACCAACAAGGATGAGCAGCATAAGAACACGTTCATCGGCATGATCTTCAACGTCTTGCAGTATGTCGTCATCATCGCTGCGGCCATGATGGTCATGCATCTGCACGGCGTCAACATTTCCTCGATCTTAGCAGGTCTTGGTATCGTCGCGACGATCGTCGGCTTAGCTTTGCAGGATACATTGAAGGATATCATCGCCGGCATCAACATCTACAACAACAACTTCTATAAGGTCGGTGACATGGTCCGCTACAACGGCGAAGAGTGCGACGTCAAATATTTCTCGGCGCGGGTCACGAAGTTCCAGTCGATGGCGACTTCGTCCACCTACACGGTCTGTAACTCACAGATCCGTTCGATCGAAAAGATCAAGGATTCCAAGTCGGTCTCTTTCCTGTTCCGCTTTGCGGATGACCGCGCTTTGATCGAAGAGACATTGCAGAAGGCGATCGATCGGACCAAGGAAGAAGTCAAGAACGTCCGCAAACTTTCGTATTCGGGCATCTGGAACATCACGACCGACGGTGTCACTTTCGGTATCACCTATGTCTGTCCGGCACACAAGGCCGGTGCGGCAAGGAAGGCACTGCTGTTAAACTGTTACGACGAATTCAAGAAGGCAGGCATCTCGCCGGTCTTCTCAAGAGGCATGTTATAAAGGAACATTTATGGAAATCAGCGAAACTTTAAAAGACAATGTATGCAAGCTCTCTCTGGAAGGAAGACTGGATACGATGACGGCACCGGAATTGGATGCCAAGCTCAGCGAGGTCATCGGTAAGGAGATCAGTGAGCTCACTCTGGATTTCCGAGGTCTGGAGTACATCTCTTCCGCCGGCCTGCGCGTCCTGCTGAGAGGGCAGAAGATGATGAACGGAAAAGGCACGATGGTCATCACCAATGTCAAAGACGAACTGATGGAGATCTTCGAGATGACCGGATTCAATGACATCCTCAATATCCAATGATCTTCGTCCGTAAAGCAAGAAACAATATCCGAAAACAATACGAAGAGGAAGAACGGCATCAGACGCAGACCCTTTGGGACAACGAAGTGGAAGCGAACCTGTTTGTCGCCCGCATCCTTTTCTATACTTCGATCCTCTCGCTGTCCTACATCGCGGTCAGCTTTTTAGGCGCTTTCAACAGCGCCGACAAGGGAAGGCTGACCGGTGTGATGTTGCAGGCAGCGCTCACTTCACTGGCCGGCACGGGCATCGCATACTATTTCAAGGGAAAGAAGAAGTGGCTGAAGTTTTTACTGATGCTGATCTACATCACGATCTTTTTCAGGGCGGAACTGGTCTTGGGCAACAGTGTCTATCTGCTGATCATGTTTCCGATCTTTCTGTCTGTGCGCTATTATTCCAGACCCCTGACCGCGAGCGTTGCGATCGTGACGCTCTTATTTGCCTTGCTGGCAGACTACTTATGCATCTATAAGGGGCTCGGCATCATCGACTATAATTTCATCAAACTGATCCCGGGCACGGTCCTGGAGGTGAGTGATCAGGCGATCACGACGGCGGAAGCGGCGAATGTCATCGACATCAAAGCGACCTGGCTGAATTTCCTGTGGCGCAGCTATGTGCCGCGATATATCTATACTTCGATGGCCGCAGCCATCTGTACGGTCGTCGCCCGCAAGGGCAGGGAAGCCATCTTTGCGCAGCAGGCGGAGACCAAGAGGAGCGAAAGGATCTCCACCGAGCTCTCGCTGGCTTCTTCCATTCAGGCCAACATGCTTCCCAACATCTTTCCGGCTTTCCCGGAGCGGAAGGATTTCGATATCTATGCGACGATGACTCCGGCCAAGGAAGTCGGCGGCGACTTCTACGACTTCTTCATGGTCGATGAAGACCGTCTGGCCATCGTCATTGCCGATGTTTCCGGCAAAGGCATCCCGGCAGCCATGTTCATGGTCATCGCCAAGACATTGATCAAGGACCATGCGCAGCTGGGCCTGACACCTTCGATGATCTTCACGAGAGTCAACGACTTACTTTGCGAAGGGAACGAAGTCGGACTCTTCGTCACGTCATGGATGGCCATCATCGATCTCAAGACCGGCAAGATGACCTATGCCAATGCGGGTCACAATCCGCCGGTCATCAAGAAGAACGGCGTGATCTCCTTCTTGCATTGCACACCGGGCTTCGTCCTGGCCGGTATGGAGGGTTATCAGTACAAGGAGTCGGAGCTGCAGCTGAGCATGGGCGATAAGATCTTCTTGTATACCGACGGCGTCACCGAAGCGACCAATGCGCAAGGGGAGCTGTTCGGTGAAGACAGACTGATGCAGTCTCTGGGATCGATCGATCCGAAGACCAACTGCGCCAGCATCCTGCATCTGATCCGTCAGGATGTGGACCGTTTCGTCGGCGACGAAGAACAGTTTGACGATCTGACGATGCTGGCATTTGATTATTCACCGAAGGGAGAGAACACCACTTTGGAGAGGACTTACGATGCAAATGACACAAAACTCCATGAAGTCCTGGCGTTCGTGGAACAAGGCCTCGAGGAGCATGATGCGGATATGAAGGCCACGATGGCGATCACGGTGGCTCTGGAAGAGATGTTCGTCAACGTCTGTCACTATGCGTATCCGGACGGACCGGGCAAGGTGACCGTCGGAATGACGTTCCATCACAACAAGATCTATATCTATCTGGTGGATTACGGTATCCCGTTCAATCCGCTGGAGAATAAGGATCCGGATGTGGAAGCGAAATTGGAAGACCGCAAGATCGGCGGCTTGGGCATCTACATGGTGAAGAAATCCATGGATGAGTGCCGCTATGAACGCAAGGGCAACCAGAACCGTTTCGTTATGTCAAGGAGGATAAAAGAATGATCGATGAGGCGATCCGCTTTGCGGCGAATGCACATAAGGGCATGGTCAGAAAAGGAAACGGCCAGCCTTACATCTTTCATCCGCTGGAGGTCCTGAACCTGGTGTCGATGATGACGCTGGATGATGAGATCCTCTGTGCGGCGGTCTTACACGATACGGTGGAGGATACCGGTGCGACGATCGAAGAGATCCGTGAGCAGTTCGGTGACCGTGTGGCGGCGATGGTCGCTTACGAGTCGGAAGACAAGCGCGGTCAGGTCAACAAGAAAGAGACCTGGGTCGAGCGCAAGAAGGAAGCGATCGAGACCGTCCGTTCCATGAGAGACGAAGGTGCCAGAATGGTCTGTCTGGCCGACAAGGTCTCCAACCTCAGAAGCTTCCATCTCGGTCTGCTGGAGCAGGGAGAAGCGTTCTGGAACAATTTCAACCAGAGCGATCCGAAGAAACATTTCTGGTACTACGATTCGCTGCGGGAGGCATTATCGTCCCTAAGCGATCAGGCTGTCTATAAAGAATACTGTTTTTTGATCGATACGATCTTTTCGAGATACATCAAGGAGTGAAGAAGATGAAGAATACATATGAAAACGGGATCCTGACGATCTTTCCGGAAGGAAGCATCGATACCAACAACGCGGAACAGTTCGGCGCGGAAGTCGCCGAGATCCGTACTCAACATCCGGAAGGGAAACTTGTCCTGGATCTGGACGAGCTCAAGTACATCTCATCCGCCGGTCTCAGGCAGATCCTGAAGCTGAAGAAGAGGGAAGCGGATTTTTCGATCATCAACTGTTCTTCGGAGATCTATGAGATCTTTGAGATGACCGGTTTCTCCGAGATGATGGATATCTCCAAGGGTTTCCGTAAGATGTCAGTCGAAGGCTGTGAAGCCATCGGTGAAGGATCCAACGGTATCGTCTACCGTCTCAATCCCGATACGATCATCAAGGTCTATAAGAATTCCGACGCCCTGGATGACATCAAGAGAGAACGCGAGCTGGCCAAGACCGCTCTGGTCATGGGCATCAATACGGCGATCCCGTTCGATGTCGTCAAGGTCGGCGATAAGTACGGTTCGGTCTTCGAACTGCTTTCGGCGAAATCCCTGACCAAGCTCATCATCGCCGATCCGGAAAACAGAGAGAAGTACGTGAAGATCTTTGCCGATATGCTCAAAGAGATCCACGAGACGCCGGTCAAGGAAGGTTTATTGCCGAGTGCGAAGGCAGCGGCGATGCGCTGGGTGACCTGGCTGCAGGACTATCTGCCGCAGGCGACCTACGACAAGCTGTATAAGCTGGTCGATGCGATACCGGAGTCCAACATGATGATCCACGGCGACTATCATACCAATAACGTCCACTATGCCAACAACGAGGCGATCCTGATCGATATGGATACTTTATCGGTCGGCGATCCGATCTTCGAATTCGCTTCGATCTATCTGGCGTTCCGCGGTTTCGGTGAGCTCGATCACAGAGGCGTCGAAGATTTCCTGAAGCTCGACTGGGAGAACGCACAGTACATCCTGGAGAAGCTCTTTGATTTCTACTTCGAAGGAAAAGACGAAGCTTACAAGAAGGATGTCCTGCGCAAGGCGATGGTCATCGGTTATACCCGTGTCCTGAGAAGGACGATCAAGCGTACGCCGGAGGAGAAAGAAAAGATCGAATACTACAAGAAACAGCTGATCGATTCCGTCGATCAAGTCGATTCTTTAAAGATCTGACCTGCATTCGTGCAGGTTTTCTTTTTATAACAAAATAAAGAGCCGGGTGACCGGCTCTTCAATTCAGAACTGTATTATCGGCTTAGTTCGGCGCAGAGACCTTGGAGTCGACATGCATGCCCATACCGGCGGTATGTGCGGAGACGTCGGAAGCCAGGTATAAGACGGCGTTGGCAACTTCTTCCGGAGTCGCATAACGCTTGTCCATTGCGTAGTTTCCTGCCAGCATTGCCATAGCTTCTTCATGAGTCATGGTGTCACCGAAGAAGTCTTTTTCGATACGGAGCATCATCGGGGTATCGACCGGACCCGGGCAGACATAGTTGACATGGACACCGACCGGACCTAATTCCATAGCGACGCACTTCGTCAGACCGGCAACGGCATACTTGGATGAAACATAGGCGCTGTTGCCTGCTGTCGGTTCATAAGCGGCAGCGGAAGCGACGACGACGACGGCACCGGATTTGTTTTCGATGAGCGTCGGTGCGGCGTATTTCATCATCAGCATGACGGAGAAGACGTTGAGCATATAGGTCTTCTCAAAGAGTTCGAGATCCATATCCTGGACCGGATGAGCTTTGCCTTCATAGCCGGCATTCGGAACGACGACATTGATCGTGCCGAAGTGAGCCTTGGCGTTTTCAACGAAATTCTTGATGTCTTCTTCTTTGGACATATCAGCGACGAAGCCTGCGACCTGGCCTTCTTTGGCGTTCAGTGTCGGGATCAGGGCATCGATCTTAGCCTGAGATGTGGAAGAAAAAGCAACTTTGGCACCCTCAGCGAGGAAGCCTTTGACGATGGCTGTACCGATACCGCCGGTTCCGCCGGTGACCAGTACGACTTTATCCTGCAGATTAAGATTCATATACATTCTCCTTCTGCATTCATTTTACACGAAAATTAGTACCTTAGCGTAGGAATTCGCTTTGAAAAAAATGAGTTATGAAGAAGACTTACATCAGTCGTCGAGCAGTTTTTTCAGATCGGCCAGAGGACGGTTGGAGATTTTCTCGTTATGGGTCATGTTTTTGCGCATGTTGCCATAGCGGGCCAGGAATTCTCGCGAGGAGAGACGGAAGGCGTCGGAAGAAAAGACTGAGAGCTGTTCCAGGGCGTCGGAGGTGACGACGATGATGCGGTAGGTATCAGACAGTTCTTTGGATTTTTCTTCGATGTACATATCGGCAGTCTGTCCGCTTTTGGTGTAGACGATGGTGATGTTGTCCCGTTCGCTGATGCCCGGTTTATAGGCATCCTGCAGGTAGGCATCGAAGACTAAGACGCAGGCAGCCGATACGTAGCCGGAGAAATCGCAGATGAGGTCGATGACTTTTTCTCTGGCCATGACCAGGTTGTCCAGGGGTGCGTCGTCGAGGGCATGCATGACGTTGTAGCCGTCGATCAGATACAGGAGCTCTTTGGGCGGCGCATAGGTCTTCTTTCGTTCCTCTTCCCTTTCTTTCTTCGTCTCGATGTAGCGGGGACGCGGTTTGTATAAGGAGTTCCAGACGCGCTTGAGCTCTTCCTCGTTGACCGTACGCGGATTGTGTTTCACCGGCGGCGTATAGTCACTGAAGTAGTCGCGCAGCTGCATGTGCATGTTTTCTTCGACTTCTTCTGGCGGGATGTAGGTGCCCGCACCGCTGCGGGTGAAGATCGATCCGACCGGCTTGCTGATATCGCTCCGGTAGTCATAGGCGATGGCATCGACGACCGCTTTCTGATCGTGGCAGCGGTCAAAGAAGTTTCCTTCGATGGCACAGGAGAAGTCATCGCGGAAGCGGTTTTTCAGTGATAGGATCAGGTCGTTGTAGAGCAGTTTCGGCACTTTGGCTAAGATCATGTCGTCTTCGATGTCGAAGAGATACTGGCCGGCGGAGAGTTCCGAGATGATCCCGTTGAGCGTTTTGGGATCGCCGCTCAAAGAGACGAGATAGTAGGGTTCCAGCAGATAGGAGGAACCTTTGTATAAGGCGTGGCGGATGGCCCGGTCGAGAGCCTGAATGAGGTCGCCGCCTTCGGTGTGCTTGAGGTGGGTGCGGATGTCGATGATCTCGATCTGCGTCTTGTCCAAAGGCGAGTCGGTCAGTAAGCCATGCGGGATGTGGTGATCGAGATAGTCGAGCAGGACCGAGAATTCTTTCTTGGCTTTGACGCGGTAGCTGTCGGCCGGCGTGAGGCGGACCAAAACTTCCGCATAATGGCGAAGCGGCTCGTAGTGGCCGACGCCGTAGACTTCTTCTTCCACCGCTTCCCTATATTCGATGAGCGGCCGGGAATAGGAGATGTCGATCTGAAATCGTTTCTTGATCAGGTCTTTGATGAAGTCTTTCTGCAGGTCGCCGATCAGATCGAGCGTCACTTCTTCCTTCAGAGCGATGTTGAGTTCCGGGAACTCGTCATTGAGGGAGACGATGCGCCGGTAGAGCTCGTTGGCATCCAGATCGGAAAGAAGAGTATAGGAAAGAGCGTCGAGTTTTCGTTTCTCTTCTGTAAACAGAGAAGGCAGGAAGGTCCCGGCCTGCAGCCCCTGCAGACCTTTGACGGCACATAGGTCGCTGCCTTGGACTTCCTTGACCTGCAGTGCTTTCTTGCCGTTGAACTGCACGAGCTCGGAGATCTTATAGCCGGCGATCGGATCGCGGTTTTTCAGGGTGCCGGAATAGATCTTCAAATGGGCGTAGTCGTCGACTTTGAAGATATAGGCTTTGAAGCGTTCCGAAGTTTCCGGGATCTTCACGAAGCGGTCGATAAAGTCCAGGAGTTCATCGATGCCTTCCTCATGCAAGGCGCTGCCGGCAAAGACCGGATAAAAAAGGCCTTCCTTGAGATCGGCGATGATATAGCGGTCATCGATCTTTCCTTCCGCCAGGTAGTCTTCGAGGACTTCTTCGTGGTTCAGGGCCGAGGCTTCGAAAACCTGATCATGCATCAGGACATCGGGATGCAGACGGGAAGTCAGATCGTCGAGGTTCTCCTGCAGGGAACGGTGGGAGATGTCGGTCTTGTTCAGAAAGATCAGGACCGGGATATGTAAGCTCCTCAGGTAAATGAAGCGGCGTATCGTATCGGCGGGGATCGGCGCAGAGGCGTCGACGATCAGGATCGCCATATCCAGGATCTCGTAGCTGCGCTGCACCTCGCCGGCAAAGTCCAGATGGCCGGGCGTATCGACATAGACGTAGTCCCGGTCTTTGTAGGTGAAGCGGGCTTGTTTGGTGTAGACCGTGATGCCTTTCTTGCGCTCATATTCGTCGTAATCCAAAAAGGAGTCTTCGTGATCGACTCTGCCGATATCGGTGAGGACACCGCATTTGTGTAAGATGGCTTCCGACAGCGTGGTCTTGCCGGCATCGACGTGGGCATAGGCGCCAAGGATCAGGGAACTCATCGGGACTCCTTTCTTTTTCTATGTCTATTTTATATGAAAGCGGAGGACTTGTGGACTTTGTGAGTGCGGCGAAGATGGTATAATCTAATGGAATATGAAAAACAGTTCGCGCAGTGCACAGATCGTCAGATATAACGTCATCGGGATCGTTTCCAATCTCATCCTTTCTTCCGCCAAGTTCGTCATCGGTTCTTTAGCTCATTCGCAGGCCGTGGTCCTGGATTCGATCAATTCGTTTGCGGATGTGATCTTTTCCGGTCTGATCCTGATCTTTGCGAAGCTTTCGCAGAAGGAGGCCGATGAGAAGCATCCCTTCGGTTACGGAAGGCTGGAGTATGTCTGTTCGGTCATCATCACGATGTTGATCCTGGCGATCGGTTTCCGTTCTTTGTATGAGGCGATCGATTCGATCATCCATCCCAAGGAGACACCGGTCTATAACGCATTGTTGATCAGTGCGATGGCGGTCTCGCTGGTCGTCAAGTATTTCTTAGGCAACGCATTGAAAAACAAGGGAAAGGAACTGCGTTCGGAAGCTCTGGAAGCAGCCGGCGTCGATAATCTTTCCGATGCCTGGGTGGCGATCGCGGTCTTGGTCTCCATCGTTCTTTATAAGATCTCCGGCTTCTCGGTCGAGAGTTATCTGTGTGTGGGGATCTCTTTACTGATCATCCGGTCAGGCATCGGCATGTTGTCGGAATCGATGACCAAGGTCGTCGGCGGACCGGTGGATCCGGAATTCCGTAAGAAGATCCTGCGGATGATCTTTCTGGAAGAGGGCGTCTACAACGTATCGTCTCTGGTCATCCACAACTACGGGGAAGGCAATCACATCGCTTCGGTCGATATCGAAGTCGATGAAGATATGACGGCGAAAAAGATCTCGGATCTCAGCCGCAAGCTCAAGGCTTCGGCGAAGGAATACGGCGTGACACTGACTTCCGTAGGGATCTCCGGGACCAAGGTGGCTGATCCGAAGGCCGATGAGGTCTGGGACAAGATCCTGCTGACGGCGCTGCGTCACAAGGACATCGTCCATGCCCACTCTTTCCGTGTCGACTTCCGCAAGAAGATCATCCACTTCACGGTCGTCCTCGATTACGGGGTCGCCGACCGGCAAAAGGAGATCGAAGCTCTGGAAAAAGAGATCAAGGCGCTTTATCCGGAGATGAAGATCGACATCGCAACGGCGATCAACGCCTAGAGGTAGATTTATGTCATTCAAAGACAAGATCATGCGTTTCGCATTGAAATATCTCGTTGTGCCCAAGACCCCGGCGTATGAGGAAGGGAAGATCCACATCGCCTGTCTGGGAGATTCGATCACCTTCGGTGCCGGTGTCAACGGAAAGAAGGAAGAGACCTGGGAATACTTCCTCAACAGATCGCTGGGTGAGGACTATCAGGTGCTCAACTACGGCATCAGCGGCAGGACCCTGCAGAGGGAAGGCGATTATCCTTATACGGCAGACAAGTTCTACGGGATCTCCAAGCAAAACCGGATCGAGACGTACCTGATCCTGTTGGGGACCAACGACGCCAAGCCGTATAACTTCGATGAGGAGCGTTATGCGCGGCAGCTCCATGAATTCGTGAAGGAATATAAGGAACTTCCTTCAAGACCGGAAGTCATCCTGATGACGGTGCCGCAGGTCTTCAAAAACGAAGAAGGGATCGTCGCTTTCGATATCGACGAAGGAAACATCGAAAAGGTACAGAAAATGATCAAGAAGGAAGCCGCCGACAGCCGGATTCGCTGCATCGATCTCTATGCCCTGACCAAGGGAAAAAGCGATTGGTTCATCGACGGTGTCCATCCCAATAAAAAAGGGAACGAAGAGATCGCCGGGCACATCGCTCATGAGCTCGGGGTCTTTCATTCCGTGATGTAAAAAGAAAGGAGTTCTGCCGAACTCCTTTTTGGATGCTTATTTCAGTGTGAACTCGACCCAGGTGCCGTCGTTGGCGATCCACTTGTCGGTGTCGATCCTGTACCAGATGTAACCTTCGTTCTGAACGATCTCGTAGACATCGTAAGTTGCAGGAGCATTGGTCTGGCCCATATACTTGGACTGTTTGGAATAAGAGTTACGGATGTTCAGGTTGGTCGTGATGACTTTTGCGCGTCCGATCACATATAAATTGGCACGGCCGCCGGCAACTGCATCAAGCGCATCATCATTCAGTAAGTTCTTTTCTGACATGTTTTGTTCTCCTTAATTATCTCAGGCTTAACGCCATGATCGAATTCATTATATCATTGAAGGAGAAGACACGTAAAAAATCATTCGGAGCGGAAAAAGATATGAAGACGAAAAACAATGATCTGCAGATATTGCGGAAGCTGATGTTCCGACTTTTGCCGATACAGGTCCTGCTGGCGGCTTCGGGAGCGGTCAACGGCATCGTATCGAGTTATTTCGCATCCAATCATGTCGGTCTTAAGGCCATGGGTGCCGTCGGACTTTACGGTCCGGTGTCGATGTTTCTCGGCGCGATCGCGACTTTGATCGCCGGAGGCTGTGCGATCCTTTGCGGACGCTATCTCGGAGCCAACGATTCCAAACGCCTGCAGGAAGTCTTTTCTCTGGACCTTATCCTGTCTCTGGGGACTTCCGTTTTATTTACCGCAGTCCTGGTCTTCCTGTCTCTCTTTCATCTGACGGGCATCTTTACGGCGGATGCGGAGCTGCGTCCGCTCTTCGACCGTTATCTGCTGGGACAGGCGATCGGTATCGTACCGCTGTTTCTGTCGAATCAGTTCCCGACCTTCCTGACGATGGAGAACAAGGGAAAGATGACGATCATCGCCTCGGTCATCTACATCATCGTCAATCTTGCGCTCAACTTCGTCTTTGTCGGCCGTCTGCATATGGAAGAATTCGGCCTGGCTCTGGCCTCCTCGGTCGGCATGTGGATCTTCATGGCGGTGGAAGCTTTTCACTTCTTTACGAAGAAGTCTTCGCTGAAGATCCGTTTTACCGGCATCCCCTGGAAAGAGTGCTTCCATGTCCTTAAGATCGGTTTTCCGGGTGCGGCTTCCTATATCTATCAGACCCTGCGCGGTCTGATCGTCAACCGTCTCTTAGAAACTTATGCCGGTGCGGCCGGTCTGTCTGCCTTTGCGATCGCCAACAACATCATGTCCATCTTCTGGGCATTGCCGACAGGCATGAATAACGTCTCCAGGCTGATGTTTTCGGTCGCGGCCGGTGAAGAAGACCGGCAGAGCCTGACGGACGTCATGCGGGTGATGTTCCGTTACTTCATTCCGCTGATGTGTGCCGTCATCGTCTGCATCGTCACGGCAGCGCCGCTTTTGACTTCCTTCTTTGTGAAGGATGTCAGTTCCGCCGTCTATCCGATGACCTTGTCCGGACTAAGGATCTTGCCGCTGTGCATGCCGTTTTCGATCATCCTGATGCATTTCAACAGTTACGGGCAAGCCAGCGAGAAACCGTTCTTCGTCAATATCGCTTCCCTGCTGGACGGCGTCGTCTTAGTCGCGGCGTTCTCATTCCTGCTGGTACCGTTCATCAAGACGGACGGTGTCTACGTCGCCAATGTCCTCAACGGTGTGGGAACGACACTTTATATATTCCTTTATGCCTGCTTTGCCAACAAGCATTTCCCGAAGGACCTTGAAGAGCTGATGGTCATACCGAAGGGCTTCGGCGTGGAAAAGGACGAGCGGATCGATATCTCGGTCCGGTCTCTGGAAGAAGTCGTCGAAGTCTCCCGGCAGGTCCAGGCCTTCTGTCTTGAAAAAGGGATCGATGCAAAGCGCGCCTATCTGGCCGGACTGTCGATGGAAGAGATGGCCGGCAACATCGTGGAACACGGTTTCACCAAAGACGACAAGGATCACAGCATCGACATCCGCGTCGTACACAAGGACGATAAGATCATCCTGAGGATCAAGGACGACTGCATCCCCTTCGATCCCAAGGAGCGCAATAAGATCGGGACAAATGACGATCCGGCTAAAAACATCGGCATTCGCATGGTCTACAAGATCGCCAAACAGATCAATTACCAGAATATGTTGAGACTCAATGTATTGACGGTCACGATATGAAGATGAAAAATTATATGAAGTTTATGTTGAAAGTGTTCCTGGTCTGCGGGATCTTGTTTTCGCTGACTTCGTGTCTGGACAGGCGGAATACAAAGCAGCGGCAGGCACTTTCCTACTACAAGAAGAAATACGGGCTCAAAAGCGTTGAGATCGTCGATTCCTTCAAGGCGGGGAACTCCGGTCTTTTCGGTTATGCCGGGGTCAAGGACCTCGCCTTTGAAGTGTCGGACGGAACTTTCATCTACTATGACGATTACGAAGATGAATTCTATGATGACTATCAGGCAAAACAGATCGCCGAAGACTTTGAAACAAAACTGCTTCCGTTCTTTCTGGAAGATCTTCAGGGGAACTATCTTCTTTCGGACTACCGGATCAATGCGACGGAAACGGATTCCTTTGATGAGTGTATCTTTCATGAATTCTATGACGGAGACATCGAAGGGTTCTTTGAAAAGGAACGGCCGAAACTCAACGGCTTCGCTCTGACCTGGGAAGAAGAGGATCTTGTTGAACAGAAGGAAACAGTCCTGAAGCTTTATGAAAAGATCGGCAGATATCTGCGCGGCAGCATCGACATCCGGATCGTGAAGAAGGGCTCCGTGTACATGCAGGAAGAAGAGCGCAACAGCTACATCGGCAAGGATGATGCGGATATGCCGGCCTATGCGGCCCTGTTATTCGATGACAAAGTTTACTGGTATGAACCGCATTACTTCGAGGTGGCTGAGGGCATCTTCGTTTCCAGTTACGAAGCCAATTTCGAGCTGGAAGAAGGGGACCTGGTCCTGGAGGAAGTCAAAGGGGAAGAAAACCTGCAGGAGCTGCTGGACGAAGCTTACTACGCCTTGCCGGTGGACGCCGAAGAAAACAAGGACGGCAGTTATCATGTCCACGACCGGCGCCATGAGTCCAGGATCGTCCTGGATGAGGAAGATCTTCCGTATTACCGTTTCGTCTTTTCCGACAGGGTCTTGCGGAAGATGGGCGACGACGGCTTTTACGTCAGCATCCGCATCGAAGAGGGAAGCAAGGCATATCCGATGTATTACCGGCCGGGCGATCCGCGTTTTGCCTACAGCCTCTATCAGGTCTGTGAGCCGGACGGAAGGATACGTCACCAATCCCTGAAAGAAGGCGATCTGTACTGTTTCGGATCGTTTCAACGGGAGAAGTATCCCGGAGAATGAGTTTCACTTGTCATGAAGGACGGCGCTTTTACAGGATATAATATAAGAGGTACAAGCATTCCGAAGATAGAAAGAAAAGGGAGAAAAATATGAACAACTGGATCAATCTGGACAAACGTGATGCATTCAAGCAGTTATGCGAAACGCCGAAGGTGGAGCTCAAGGAAGTCATGAAGGGCGAAAACGGCGCAAAGAGAGTCAATGAATATTCCGTTGAAATGGCGGAAGGCATGGTCTACAACTTCGCGGCGAAGGCCGTTGATGACAAGACGCTGGACGTCCTGCAGAAACTGGCAGACGAGGCCGGACTCATCGAGAAGTATGAAGAATTGTACGACGGCGCCATCATCAACACCGGTGAGAAGAGACTGGTCTTACATCAACTGTGCCGCGGACAGTTAGGCAAAGACGTCTTCGCGGACGGCGTCAATAAGAGAGATTTCTATCTTGAGCAGCAAAGAAAGATCAAAGTCTTTGCCGACAAGGTCCATAACGGTGAGATCGTCAACGAGAAGGGTGAAAAGTTCACGAATGTCGTTCAGATCGGTATCGGCGGTTCGGACCTGGGTCCGAGAGCCATGTATATCGCTTTGGAGAACTGGGCAAGAAAGACCGGCAACCTGTCGTTGGAAGCCAAGTTCATCTCCAACGTCGACCCGGACGATGCGTCGGCCGTCTTGAACAGCGTCGATGTTTCCAAGACCCTCTTCGTCTTAGTCTCCAAGTCCGGTACGACTTTAGAGACGCTGACCAATGAGACCTTCGTCAAGGAAAGCCTGATCAAGGCAGGCCTCGATCCGGCAAAGCACATGGTCGCCGTGACCAGCGAGACTTCTCCTCTGGCAAAGAACGAAGGTTATCTGGATGCGTTCTTCATGGATGACTACATCGGCGGACGTTATTCTTCTTCTTCCGCAGTCGGCGGCTGCGTCTTATCGCTGGCCTTCACGCCGGAAGTCTTCGACGATTTCCTGAAAGGTGCCCATGCCTCCGATGTCCTGGCTAAGGAAAAGGATGTCATGAAGAATGCGGCGATGCTGGATGCGCTGATCGGTCTCTACGAGAGGAACGTCTTAGGTTATGAAGCCACGGCCGTCCTGCCGTATTCGCAGGCGCTCAGCCGCTTCCCGGCGCACCTGCAGCAGCTGGATATGGAATCCAATGGCAAGTCGGTCAACCGCTACGGTGAGGAAATGAATTATGTCACCGGTCCGATCCTCTTCGGCGAACCGGGCACCAACGGCCAGCATTCCTTCTATCAGCTCCTGCATCAGGGCAAGAATATCGTTCCGATGCAGTTCGTCGGTTTCAGAAGATCGCAGCTGGGCAACGATCTCATGATCAAGGGATCGACTTCGCAAGCCAAGCTCAATGCCAACGTTTCCGCACAGATCGTCGGTTATGCCTGCGGCAAGGAAGATGAGGATCCGAACAAAGTCTTCGACGGTAACCGTCCGTGTTCGATCATCATCGGCGATGAACTGACACCGGCCTGCCTGGGTGCACTTCTGGCCCACTTTGAAAACAAGGTCATGTTCCAGGGCTTCCTGTGGAACGTCAACAGCTTCGACCAGGAAGGTGTGCAGCTGGGCAAGGTCCTGGCCAACCGCGTCCTCGCCCATGAGACGGACGGCGCTCTGAAGGCGTTCTCCGATCTCTTCGGGATCTGACCGGATCGAAAGAAAAAACATTGCGGAATAAGGCTTCCTTGACGGGAAGCCTTCCTTTTCGTCCTGAAAGGACAAAGATGAGAGAAGAAAGGTCATAAGGCATATGAAAAAGAAATGGATAGTAACGATCCTCATCGCAGCGGCACTGATCGCTGCTTTATGGGGCATTTGGACAAACGGGAAAACGGAAGCCCCGGCGAAGCAGGAGACAGTCAGCGAGGAAGTTCGGGAAGAAGAGGCTGGGGAAGAAAGCGTCCTCACGTCCGTTGCGAAGATCAAGAAATCGGGCAATGTCGTCCTGCAGATCAAGGCAAGCGAGCTTCTGGAAAAAGGCATCGAGTTCGGCGACATCATCGATGTGGCGATCGGCGATAAGGAATTCAGCTGTCCGGTCTGTTACAACTATTCCAATGTGGCCGTCGGTGAAAACGTCTGTGTCCCGGATACGGCGGAGGAAGACGATGTCACGCTGGCTTCCAACGGTCTGGACTTTGCCTCAACTTCACAGATCGCCGTAAAGAAAAAGACCGATGAAGATCCCGGCTATGTCTGGGAAGCTCTGACCGATCTGGATTCCGTCAAGATCTCGATTGGCGAAAAGAAAGGCTATGAGAACGTTCTGAAGTTCATGGTCTTCGATCGCAGCAACGAACGGAGCGACTATCCGGATCTCAGTGACGAAGCCTATGCCAACTTCCGGTCCGTAGATATCGGCGATCTTAAGGAAGGCATCCTTTACCGTTCTTCTTCGCCGATCAATCCTTCCCTCAAACGCAATACGCAGGCCGACGAAGCGGCGAGAAAGGCCGGCGTCAAAGTCATGATCGACTTACAGGACAAAAAGGAGGAAGCGGAAGCCTACGAGGGTTTTGCGGACAGCTACTATGCATCGGTGAACGATGTCTTCTTACCGATGACCTATGACTTTTTCTCGGACGATTCCAAAGAGGTCGTGAGAAAGGCGATGGAGGCGATCATCGATAATGAGGGTCCGTATCTCATCCACTGCAAGGAAGGAAAGGACCGCACCGGTTTCCTGTGCGCGATCCTGGGATCGCTGATGAATGCTTCCTATGAAGAGATCTGCGATGACTACATGGAGACGTATTTCAATTTCTTCGATGCGTCGCTGATGAAGGAAGGCTATGACATCATCGTCTACAACAATATCCGTACGGTCTTGTGCAAGGCCTACCAAATTGAAACTCCGGAGACGGAGGATCTGCAAAAGTGCGCGGTGAACTATCTGATCGGCTGCGGACTGAGCGAGACCCGGATCGAGCAGCTGCGTACCAGACTGCAGGGATGATCGGGACCGATATACGGAAAGAATAAAGTATAATATTGGTATCTGAAACAAAGGAGAAGAAAATGAAGGTCAATCAGACGCAAACTCAAAGGATCGAAAAAGACGGTCAGGAATTCTTACGTGTCACCATGTCAGGCAAGGACTATGATCTGCCGTTCAAGGTCTTGTCCGGAAAGAAGGTCGCATTCTTGGACATCTCGGGCCAGGTCTCATTGAATGAGGCGGCAGCCGATGACATCGTCGCCTTGCTGAACGACGCCGGTGTGGAATTCGATACGATCTTAAATCCGGTCGCCAAGTCCAATGCGCTGGCGCATGCGATCGCTTTGCGCTGGAACAAGCTCAAGGGCACAGACATCGAAAAGACGGTCGTCGCCCGGAAGTCGGACGGAAACAAGATCCAGGCGGTCTACCGTTCCGTGACGACACCGAGGGATCAGATCATGTCGCTGACCGATGACGATGCGGATTACCTGAAAGGCAAAAAGATCCTGGTGGTCGATGATGTCTACGGCGGAGGCGGTACGACCAAAGGCCTGATGGAACTGGCAGACAAGGCCGGTGCCATCGTTGCCGCACATGCGGTCATCGCCGTGGAAGCGGGCGTCGAACTGCCGAAGGGGATCTTCTATCTCTTTACTCTTCCGCTGGGCGAGTAATACAAAGTATAATAAAAACGATCGGATGAAGGACAAGCAGTTGTCAGGCATCCGATCTTTTTCTTTTTGTCTTAATGGTGGAAGAGCCGTATTCCGGTGAAGGCCATCACCATCTTATATTTGTTGCAGGTATCGATGACGTGATCGTCTCTTACCGATCCGCCGGGTTCCGCCACATAGGTCACGCCGGAGCGGTGGGCCCGTTCGATGTTGTCGCCGAAGGGGAAGAAGGCATCCGAACCAAGGGAAACGCCTTGGATCTTGGAGAGATAGTCATGCATCTCGTCTTGAGTGAAGGGTTCTGGTCTTCGGGTGAAGTATTTTTCCCAGATGCCGTCTTCGCAGATGTCTTCTTCGTTCTTGTTGATGTAGGCATCGATGACGTTGTCCCGGTCGGCTCGCGACAGGTCTTTTTTGAATGGAAGATCCAGGACCTTGTCGTGCATGCGCAGGAACCAGGTATCGGCCTTGTTTCCTGCCAGTCTCGTACAGTGGATCCGGGACTGCTGGCCGGCACCGACACCGATGGCCTGACCGTCATAGGCGTAGGCAACGGAGTTGGATTGGGTGTATTTGAGGGTGATCAGGGCGACGATCAGATCCCGTCGGGCTTCTTCGGGAAGCTCTTTGTTTTCAGTGACGATATTGTTTAACAAAGAGGCATCGATCTTCAGATCGTTGTGTCCCTGTTCGAAGCTGATGCCGTAGACCATCTTGGTCTCGACCGGCGCGCACTTGTAATCTTCATCGATCTGAATGATGTTGTAGGCGCCGTTCTTCTTGGACTTGAGGAGTGCCAGGGCATCGTCATCGTAAGCCGGTGCGATGACCCCGTCGGAGACTTCACGTTTGATGAGTTTTGCGGTGGTCAGATCGCATTTGTCGGATAAGGCGATGAAGTCGCCGAAGGAAGACATGCGGTCGGTACCGCGGGCTCTTGCATAGGCGCAGGCCAGCGGCGAATCGTCAAGCCCTTCGACATTGTCGACGAAGCAGGAGCGTTTGAGTTTTTCGGGAAGCTTGAGTCCCAGGGCAGCCGAGGTCGGTGAGACGTGCTTGAAGGAGGCGGCGCAGACGATGCCGGTGGCTTCCTTGAGTTCCTTGACCAGCTGCCAGGAGTTGAGGGCATCCAGGAAGTTGATGTAGCCCGGCCGGCCGTTGAGGACGGTGACCGGCAGATCGCTGCCGTCGGCCATGTAGATCCTGGAAGGCTTCTGATTGGGGTTGCATCCGTATTTGAGCTGTAGTTCTTTCATACTTATCCCTCGTTTTTATTGAAGATGATCTCTTCTTCTCCCATGCGTACATAAAGGGAGATCTTGTTGTCGTCATTCAAGGCGTTCCAGAGCTTTGCGGAGAAGGTCTTGAGATCTTCATCGATCTTCACTTCGATCGGGTCTTTGGAGAAGGAAGGAAGCGGATCGCCGTTGTGGTCGTAGGTCGAAAGGAAGTGCGCTTTACCGTTTTCTTTGGGGAAACGGTAATAGAGGCGCTCACACTGTTCGCCGTTGCGTTTGAGTATGGCCATCTCGCAGCCATCCTTGCGGATCAGAGCGGAAATGCGCGGCGTGTAGTTCGGCGCATCCGGTTCGTACTCTCTGGTTTCCAAGGCCTCTTTGAAACTTTTGCCTTGTTTCAGGAATTCATAGACCGTGTCGGTCTGATCGCCGTTGGTGACGATGATGTCACCGCGATGTTCGCGGATCGCATTGTAGATGATCAGGGAAGGATCGGCGACTTTGGATTCGTCGTAGGCTTTGGTATAGAGGATATCGTCTTTTTTGCGGAAGACGCGGTTGCGGCTGTTGGCTGAGCGTCCCATGATGAAGTAGGCGATGACGGGTTCATCTTTGATGAAGCCGGTCAGGATGCCGCGTCCGGGATATTCATTGTTTTTCAGATCTTCAAAGAAGTCGTGTCTTATCATTTCGTGATCTCCGTTTTCGTATTTGTGAAATAAAGGAAGTTCTTTCAGGTAGATGAGATCGCTCCGTCTTGCGGCATCGCCTTCCGCCAGCAGGCAGGCATTGGCGGAAACATGAGCACCGGCTTTTTCCGCAAGTTCGTTCAAGGCGTGCAGGGATCCGCCGGTCGAGACGACGTCGTCGAGCAGGCAGACGTTCCTGCCTTTGATCTTTTCGATGTCGCTGCCGTCAAGATAGAGTTTCTGATCGGTGAAGGTGGTGATGGACCTGACGCTGACGGAGACCGGATCTTTCATATAGCTTTTGACCGATTTGCGGGCAACGACGAAGTAAGGATGGCCGAGGCATTTCGAGGCTTCATAGGCCAGGGCGATGCCTTTGGCTTCCGCGGTCATGATGACATCGCAGTTCTTGATCTTTTCCGCCAGTAAAGGCGCAGCGGCTTGTACGAGCTCCGTGTCGGAGATGCAGACAAAGCTTGCGTAAGCAAGGGAATCGGAGATATCGACAAGCGGCAATTCCCTTGTGACACCGGCGATCTTCAGGGTATATGTTTTCATAGCTGACCTCACGTCAACAGTATATCATCGTGAAGAAAGAGGGTAGGAAAAAGATCACGAAAGTGACCTTGTTTCCGGATCTCATTTCAGATGATAGCCGCCGTTTTTTGCGGCACCTCTGAATTCGATGTAGTCTTTCAGATCGCGCTTGAGTGCATTCTTGATCCGATCTGCCGTGACGGTCTCATCTTCTTTGACCATAAAGGAAAGAAGCTGAGGGACCCGGTATCCGGGATGGAAGGCGACCGTCTTGAGCAGAAGCAGATCGAAATCGGAGAGCGCTTTTCCTGAATAGGCATTTACAGAGTCATTTACTTGGTCATTTGCTTGGTCATTTACCGGGTCATTGGCATTGGGCAGCGTCAGGATGAAGAAGTTTTCGGACGGCGTGAACTGCGGCTTCTTCTTTTGTCCTTCATATGCGTGAAGGATCTTCGGTATACCGGTACCGAAATTCTCGATGTAGCCGAGTTTGTCGAGGATCTGGACCAAGCCTGGATTGCGGTAGGTCTGTATGCCATTGAGGATATCATCGAGACTTGCCCGGTAGATCCCGCCGGGATTGCTGATCTTCACTTTGTCGGTGAAGAATTCGATCTTGATGTTGGAACGAATGAAATAATCGGCATGCGCAAAAGCGTTCAAGATCGCCTCCCGCAAAGAATCTCCGGGATAGGAATATTTCTCGATCCGCTTATAGGTCTTTCTATCGACCGTTGCAGAAACATCGTTGTATCTTGAGGCATGTTCCAGGACATCTTCGAGGACTTTGATCAAAGAACCTTTGTATGTGGATTTGACTTTGAAATTCATGCGTTCATCATAGGAGGCGAACTTGACTTCGATGGGTGACTGGTCCGACATGAGTAAGGCGAGATTGGTGTAGCTGCCGTCTTTGTCGATCAGTCCCAGAGAACGGAACTGCCGTTTGCTGTGCGGCAGATGATCGTTTTCAAAGATCTGTTCGAAACGGCGGAAGCTCAGATCCTGTTCATCGGAGATCTCGCTTTCATAAGAAAAGTCTTTGCCGGAAAGGATCATGGAGAGGATCTCTTCGTCGGTCGCCGACCGTATGCTTCTGCCGACCCGTTTAAATACACCGGAAGAACGCGGCCCTTTCTTTTTGAGATAATAAGGCTTATTGGAACCTTGTTTCACCTCGATGACCATCACATCGTCTTCGTTGAAATAATGATGGATGAACGATGCGGTGTCGGGATAGAAACAGTTTTCGATCCAGTTTCCGACCTTCGTATCCATATCGTCTCTTTTCTTTTCGTCTCTGACCGGGAAGAGTCTGCTTTCGTCATCGACACCGACATAGATCGTTCCGCCGTTCGTATTGAGGAAGGCGATGATCTGTTTCTGGATATCGTCGACCATTTCCCTTTTGAGTTCTGTCTTATCGTTTTCTTCGTATTTCATACAGTCCTCCTTTACTGAGTCATTTCATTCATCTATATTATACAATATGACCCAGTAAAATAGAGAGAATAAAAAAGACGGATCACAGGATCCGCCTTGGTTGAAAGTCTTGTATCTGTTTCTTATTCGCCGGCAACATAGTATGCCATGTTGATGTTCTTGACGAAAGTGATCGAGGCATTGCCGTTAAGATCTTCATACCACTGTACGAGGTAGAGATCGCCGACCGGCTTTTCGGTCACGGTCTTGCCGTAACAGATCGCCTGGTAGTTGGTGCCGTTGACGACCTGGCTGGCGAGGACCTGCATCGGGATCAGATCGAGGCCGACCCATTTCTGAGCAGCTTTCTCGAAGGATTTCTGCAGATCTTTTTCGGAGAGCTTGTCTTTGTCTTCCGGCCGGATGATCATCCAGGAACCCAACATGTTTTCGGAAGTCTCTTCCTTGGTCTCGACATTCGGGACCTCGAGCTTGTTGATGGCTTTGATCTCATTGGTGCCGTCAAGATCGGAGTAGACGACGATGACGTAGTAGTTGACATCCGGGATGGCGGTGACCGTCAGGCCCTGGCAAAGGAATGCGTAGTTGGTGCCGGAGACGATCTGTGTCGCCAGGACGCGGAGCGGTATGTAGCCGACACCGGTCAGATCTTTTGCGGCATCTTCGAAGATCTTCTTCTGATCTTCTTTGATCCGGTCTTCGAAGTATTCGTGGACTTGCCAGCCGCCCAGATCATCCGCGGCGACCGTATCAGTGATCTCCGGGACAGGAGTCGTTTCGGCAGCCACCGGGACATGGACGATGCGGATGACGTCGCCGTCTTTTACGGTGAGCTTGTCGACATCGTCGCCGTATAAGCCGTCATTGACGTAGACTTCGAACTTGCTGCCATCGGACGTATCGACGCCGTTGACCGAAGTGAAGACACCTTTTTCGACGGTATAGGACAGGATGTTTCCGCTGAGCGTTCCGGAGAGGATGTTCAGGAGTTTGTCTTCGCCGTCAGCTGCGATCTGAAGTCCTTCGCTGACGCCGTTTCCGGTATCGATGTCCAGGCTGAAGTGGATACCGGTATCCTGAACTTCTTCAACGGGTATTTCTTCTTTTTTGTTACATGCGCTCAGGCCGATGACCATCAGAAAGGCCATGAGCACGATCATTACTTTTTTCATAGTGCATAATACCTCCTTTCGGGTACATTCTTATTATATGGGGAATGCGCACCAAATATGCAACACAATGAAGTTGTGGGATAATGAAGGGGAATAAGGAGGATCCGATGAGAAGACCTGTGATCGGCATCCCGGCCAAGGAAAGGGAAAAGAGCCAGAACGATTACTGGCATCGCATGGAAGTCGTCGATGACTTGCGTTATCTGATCGTAAAAAACGGCGGGATCGCCGTTATGCTGCTGCCGAGCGAAGTGCGGACGGATTTCAATAAGAGCGATCTTGAAGATCCGACAGTATTATCGGAAGAGGAAAAGGAGGCTCTGCATCAGGAAGTCGATCTGTGCGACGGCATCCTGCTTCAGGGCGGGGACTATTCCAACGCCTATGAGGTCGAGATCGCAAGATATGCCTTAGAAAAGGATCTTCCGGTCTTGGGCATCTGCGCCGGCTTCAACAACATCCTGAGAGCTCTGGGTTCCAATATCTATGAAGATGAGACGAAAACCCACTCCCGCTATGACATCGATTACCGTCACGGGATCCGTGTGGCTGAGGGAACGCTCTTATATGATCTTATTCAAAGCGGGACCTATGAAGTCAACAGTTTTCATACGATGGTCGCCGATGAAGGACGGGTGAAGGGCTTTGCCCGGATCGATGCGTATTCCGATGACGGTCTGGTGGAAGCCTTCGATCTGAAGGATCACCGTTTCGCTCTGGCGCTCAAGTGGCATCCGGAACTGATGAAGGAAGACCGCTTCACAAAAGAATTGTTCAGGCGTTTTATCGATGCCTGCCGGAAAGGAGAATAGAATGTTCTACTATTACTTAACACCGTATCTCACATACAATGTCATCCTGGTCCTGGCAGCCGTGATCCCGGCAGCCTACCTCTTGCTGAAGGTCTATCGGATGGACCGGCTGGAAAAAGAAAGCGGCCGTTTCCTGTGGAACCTGGTCAAAGCCGGTATCCTGTCTTCTCTGATCGCTCTGACTTCGGAGAGGATCCTGGTCTCTTTGTTGAATTCGTCGGTGAATTCGGGTTCTTTCGGTTACCGCATCCTTTTGTATTTCGTGGTCGTCGGTCTTTCGGAAGAAGGTGCCAAGTACTTCATGTTAAAGAAGAGCTCCTGGAATTCCGGAGAATTCAACTGCCTGTACGACGGCCTGGTCTATGCGGTCTTCGTCTCCCTGGGTTTTGCCTTGTGGGAGAACATCTCCTATGTCCTGCATTACGGACTGGCCAACGCCTTCGTCCGTGCGTTCACGGCGATCCCGGGACATGCCTCATTCGGCGTCTTCATGGGTGTCTTTTATTCGGCAGCCCGTCTGTATGCCAATGCCGGTTATACAGACAAATCGAAAGGCCTGGAAGTCTGTGCGCTGATCATTCCGGTCCTCATCCATGGTCTGTATGACTATATCGCGACGCTGAACAGCGAATACGGTTCTTACATTTTCATAGCGTTCATCGCCGTTCTGTTCTTCGCCTCCAACAAAGTGATCTCTGCCGCTTCGAAAAACGACCGCTACATCGCTTAAGGAACAGCAGCAAAGCGCTGCCTGACTGTATGATCCTGACGGCGGATCACATCTATTTCTGTCCGTCTGTCTTTCATCGATACTGATGTAAATCGACATGTTACATTTTGAACATGCCGGTTTCTTACTTTTTATGAAGAAGTCCCTTATGATGAAGGTGTAAAAAAGGAGAAAGCTTATGCTTGAATTAGGAAACAAGATCGCTAAGAAAAGAAAAGATATGGGCATGACCCAGAATGAATTTGCGGAGAAACTGCTGGTCACCAGGCAGACGGTCAGCCGCTGGGAAGCGGGAAGCGTGCTGCCGGATATCGACAAGATCTCAGACATCGCTTCTTTACTGGGAGTGAGCTGTGACTATCTGCTGAAAGATGAGATCAGGGAAGAAAACAAGACGCTCATCTCGGACGGTCCGGGCAAAGTGCTCTACGAAGCGCTGGGAAAGACCATCCGCATCCGTTTCTTCGAAGATGAAGCGGACATCGATTTCTACGATGCGGACTGCGTGATCGAAAGCTTTGAGGGCAACTGGGCTTCCGTCCGGGCGGAAACAAAAAAGGGAAGCATCCATAAACTGATCCCGTTGTCCTCCATTCTTTCCATTGAATATGTAAAGGAGGAAGACTGATGGAATACATCGGATTCGTATTCGGGATCTTCGGCCTGATGGCGTATATGGAGATCTCCGGTCTGAAAAAACGGATCGCGGCACTGGAAGAACAGCTGTCTAAGTTCAGCGGGACCAGCTATGCGGAGCACAAACAGTCGCTCAAGGCGATCGTGCAGTCGCTGGTCAATGAAGAAGTCTCCCTCAAGCTCAAGGAAGACCAGGAAGACTTCGACATCATCAATTACGGCAACACGAAGTACGGATCCAACGTCCTGCTGGATGCCGACGGGGACTGGATCAAGGTCAGGATCGTCTCGCCGAAAAAGGAGAAGATCAAACTGCTGCGTCTGTCGTCGGTCGCTTCGATCACAAAGAAGAACTGAGAAATGAAAAAAGATCATCCCGGAGGATATATCCGTACCTCTCAGGATGATCTTTTATTTGTTGTTTTACTTAGTTTCCGCTGTAGCAGTCTAAGAGGATCTTCTTCATGTCTTCGACCATCGGGACACGCGGGTTGGCCGGCGAACACTGGTCTTCGTAAGCCGAAACGGCGATGTCGTCGAGGTGTTCCTCGAGATCTTTCCTGTCGATGCCCATGGATTCGAAATTCGGATCGAGTCCGCATTCCTTGCATAAGTCGATGACCGCTTTGGCTAAAGATTCCACGCCTTCCTTCGGTGTGGAGGCCTTCAGGCCAAGAAGGGCGGCGATCTCCTGATACTTTTCATCGGCGCAGTAGTGATTGTATTTCGGCCAGACGGAGAGTTTGTCCGGTGTCTGTCCGTTGTAGCGGATGACGTGCGGAAGAAGGACTGCACAGGTGTAGCCGTGGACGGTATGGAACTGCGCACCCACTTTATGAGCTAAGGAGTGGGTCATGCCTAAGAAGGCGTTGGCGAAGGCCATGCCGGCGATCGTTGCGGCATTGTGCATCTTCTCTCTTGCCTCCAGATCGTTCTTTCCGTCTTTGACGGCTCTTGGCAGATACTTGAAGACCAGCTGTATGGCTTTCAGGCACAAGCCGTCGGTATAGTCGTTGGCCATGACGGAGACGTAGGCTTCGATGGCATGGGTCAACACATCGAGACCGGTCATCGCCGTGGCTTTGGCCGGCAGTCCGGTCGTGAATTCCGGATCGACGATCGCGACGGTCGGGGTCAGCGAATAGTCGGTCAGCGGATATTTCTTGTTGTTGGCTTTATCGGAAATGACGGCGAACGGCGTGACTTCGCTGCCGGTCCCTGAGGTGGTCGGGATGCAGATGAGTTTGGTCTTGCGGCCGAGTTCCGGATATTTGAAGGCACGTTTGCGGATGTCCATGAACTTCTGTTTCAGGTCGTCGAAGTTGACTTCCGGATGTTCGTAGAACAGCCACATGCCTTTGGCGGCATCCATGACCGATCCGCCGCCCAGGGCGATGATGGTGTCCGGTTTGAAGACGTCCATCATGTTGGCGCCTTTGCGTACGGTCGTGATATCGGGATCGGGTTCGACGTCACAGAACAGCTGGATCTGGACTTTGTTTCTCCTGGCGTAGAGCTGTTCGGTGATCCTGGAGAGGTAGCCGAGCTCGACCATCGACGTATCCGTGACGATGAAGACTTTGGTCACATCGCGGCAGGATTTGAGATACTGGATGGAATTTCTTTCAAAATAGATCTTCTGCGGGACTTTGAACCATTGCACGGTGTTTCTCCTTTTTCCGACTTTCTTGATGTTGAGCAGGTTGACCGCGGAAACGTTGCCGCCGATCGAGTTGTGTCCGTAGCTTCCGCAGCCCAGTGTCAGAGAAGGCAGGAAAGAGTTGTAGACATTGCCGATGCCGCCGAAGGAAGACGGCGAGTTCCAGATGATGCGCATCGCCGGTATCCGGTCGCCATAGGCGTCAGCCATCTGTTGACTCTTGCAGTGGATGGCGGCGGAATGGCCCAGGCCGTTGAAGCGGACCATCTGATCGGCTTTTTCGAAGCCTTCCTTCTCGTCTTTGACTTTATAGAAGGCCAGGACCGGAGAAAGCTTTTCTCTGGACAGCGGTTCTTTTTCGCCAACGGTCTTGCAAGAAACGCCGAGGATGACACAGTCTTCCGGGACTTTGATGCCGGCCTGCTGAGCGATCCATTGCGGAGACTTGCCGGCGACATCGCCGTTGAGCCGGGCGTTCTCGCAGCCTTTCTCATTCTCGGCATAGCCGAACATGTATTTGGACAGTTTCTTCTTTTCTTCCGGTTTCAGGAAGTAGACTTTGAATTCCTTGAACAGATTGACTGCTTCCTCATAGATGGCTTCGTCGATGATGACGCCTTGTTCGGAAGCACAGATCATGCCGTTGTCGAAGGACTTGGAGATGACGATGTCATTGACCGCCTGCCGCACATCGCAAGACGCGTTCATATAGGCCGGAACGTTGCCGGCACCGACGCCCATCGCCGGTTTGCCGCAGCTGTAGGCCGCCTTGACCATCGCGTTGCCGCCGGTCGCCAGGATGGTGGCGACGCCCGGATGGTTCATCAAAGCGCTGGTGGCTTCCATCGAAGGATGTTCGATCCACTGGATGCAGTTTTTCGGTGCACCGGCAGCTTCCGCCGTTTCTTTCATGATGAGCGCTGCCGCTTTGGAGGATTCCTGTGCATTGGGGTGGAAGGCGAAGATGATCGGGTTCCTGGTCTTGAGACAGATCAGGGATTTGAATAAGACCGTGGAGGTCGGGTTGGTGACCGGCGTAATGCCACAGATCACACCGACCGGTTCGGCGATCTCGGTGATGCCGGTGACCGGATCATCGGAGATGATGCCGACGGTCTTCAGGTGACGCATATTGTTGACGACATATTCGCAGGCGAACAGGTTCTTGGTCGCTTTGTCTTCGAAGATGCCGCGTTTGGTCTCGTCGATCGCCGCTTTGGCCAGGGTCCCGTGGTGGTCGAGACCGGCGACGGAACATTTGGCGACGATGTAGTCGATCTTTTCCTGATCGAAGGAAGAGAAATCGTCAAGCGCCTTGAGGGCGTTGTTTACGAGTTCGTTGATTTCTTCATTGACGTTCAATGGTTTTTCTTTTTCTGCCATATCGATACCTCATTCATTAATCATTATTATATGTTAAAAATTTCACAAGTAAAGAGATAATGATCTTTTGTGATTGAAACAGTTTCTAAAACAAAACACCGCTTATTGGAATAAGCCGGTGTTTTGTCTGATAGATTTTATCAAAGAGGGAAAGGGGATCTCCCGTTTATTTGTCTTTGTCGACCAGATCCGTCGGGATGGTCGGTGTTCCCTGACCGTAGAACTTGAAGACGTCGACCATGGTCTGTATCTGCTCGTCGGTCATCTCATTGGTCTTGCCGTCCGGGCAGCAGGCGCGTGCGGCAAGATAGCCCTTGGCGGTCTCTTCGAGATAGACGGCCGAATATAAGGCATCCTTCAGAGTCGGGCCGATGGTCATGACACCGTGGTTGGACAGGATGACCGCGCGGGCATTGCCGGCATTGTTGACGACATCGATACCCATATCGACGGAACCCGCATTGGAGTACGGAGTGATCGGGACGTTGCCGCAGCAGGCGTTGGCCATGCCGGTGTAGCAGACGCGGAATTCTTTCAGACCCGGGATCAGGGAAAGCGCTGTCGCATATGGCTGGTGGGTATGGATGACACCGTTGATGTGCGGCATGTGCTTGAGGATGTAAAGGATCGCCGGCGTATCGGAAGAAGGTTTCTTGTCGCCTTCGATGATGTTGCCTTCGATGTCACAGACGATGACGTCGTCTTCGACCATCTTTTCATACATCATGCCGGAAGGCGTGATGAGGACTTCGCCGGTCGGCATACGGATGGCCAGGTTGCCGCAGGTCAGTGAGACCAGCTCGTAGCGGTCCATCAGGATGCCGTATTCTATGATCTGTCGTTTTTCTTTTTCAAACATATTATCTCCTTAGACTTCCAGGAAGTCGACAAAACGGACTTCTTCAAGATCTTCTTTCTTGATGCCAAGCTGTTTGCCGGTCAGTGTTTCGACGGCGTTGACCAGGTTCATGGCGTTGATGCCGTATTTTTCCATCAGGTACATCTTGGAGGCGCCGTGAGCGTAGCCTTTCAGACCGATCTTGATGAGTTTCTTGCCTAAGCCGTGTTCGGCGATCATGTCGGCCGTTGCGGAACCTAAGCCGCCGATGTCGAGGTGGTTCTCGATCGTGATGACGCCATATTTCGCTCTTTCGATCGCTTCGACGATGGTCGGATCGGTGAACGGTTTTAAGGTCGTCACATGCATATGTCCGACGGAGATGCCTCTTTCTTTCAAGACGGCAGTCGCACGCATCGCTTCTTCGGTGCAGATGGAAGAAGACAGGATCAGGATATCGTCGCCTTTAGAGAGTTCTCTTGCCCGGTTGAAGACCATCGGTTCGTTGGCCGGGAACAGGCGCGGAACTTCCTTACGGAGCTGGCGGATGTAGACCGGTCCGTTGTAGGCGTAGGCGATATCCAGGACGGAGTCGATATCGGTCGCATCGCCGACATCGAAGATGGCCATGTTCGGAACGGAACGCATGACGGCGACGTCATTGATGGACTGGTGGGAGACACCGCCCGGTGTGGTGATGCCCGGAACGAATCCGACGAAGACGACCGGAAGGTTCGGGTAAGCGACAGACATCTCGACCTGGTCGAGGACTCTTCTGTATTCGAATACCGCGAAGGTATGGATGAACGGACGGTAGCCTTCTCTGGCCAGACCGGCCGCCCAGGAGACCATGTTCTGTTCGGCGATGCCCATCGTGAAGTAGCGGTCAGGATAGACCTGGCGGAACTTCTTGACTTCGCAGGACGTACCTAAGTCCGCGGATAAGACGACGACTTCCGGATGTTCTTCCGCAAGGCGAAGGATATTTTTCTCGTGTGTATTGACTTCGATTTTCATTGTTTGTCCTCCTTCTTACATCGCGTCGTAGATCTTCTGGAATTCTTCTTTTTCGTCTTTACCGATCCTGACGAAGTGTAAGAACGGCCAGCGTTTCTCAAGAGGCGGGATACCTGTCGTGCCGCGGGTCCTGCCGATGACGACGAGCGGTTTTCCTTCATGCGGCGTATTGAATGCTTCGCAGAAGGCATCGATGTCGTGACCGTTGACGGAGACACATTCCGCACCGAAGGAGCGGAAACGGTCGATCAGAGGTTCTTCCGTCATCTGATTCTCGATCTGACCTTCGACCTGCTGATCGTTGGCGTCGATGACGATGATGAGGTTGTCGAGTTTGTAGTGGCCGGCAGCCTGGATGCATTCCCAGGTCTGGCCTTCCTGTAATTCGCCGTCACCTAACATGACGTAGCATTTGCCGGTGTCGCCTCTTCTCTTTCTGGCATGGGCGGTACCGCCGGCGATCGAGATGGTCTGACCGAGGGATCCGGCTGTGTTTTCAAAGCCCGGAGAATGTTCGGCACCGATCATTTCCATGTTCCAGCCGTCGACATTGAACTTGTCCATGCAGTCGGGAGAGATCCTTCCCGTTGCTGCCAAAGCGCAGTAGATGACCGATGCGTAGTGGCAGCAGGAGACGAAGAAGCGGTCTTTGTCCGGCGCCGGTGCACCGTTGTACATCATGCCTTTCGGGTAGTCCATGTTGTCGGGACCCGGTACGCCCGGGAACGGGATCGGCTCCCACAAGCCTTCGGACTGGCCGAGGTTCATGACTTTGGTGTAGAGCGATGCGACGATCTCAGCGGAAGAGCAGGCCTGTGCGAGGTAGCATCCGCCGGTCTTTAAGGCGATCCCTAAGATCTGTTTGCGGATGGAGTTGGCGATAGCCTGGACTTCTTCCCTGGAGTAGATTTTCTTATCCATCGAAACCTCCTTTTTATTGATGAAATAATAAATTAAAGTACTAATTTCATTATTGTGAAATAATGAACAAAAGTCAACAGACCTTTTACATAAGTAAAAAGAAAAGGCTTACAATAATTTATTGACACGGTCAATTTCTTGTTCTTATAATTAATTTAGAGCGTATTTTCACAATCATGAAATTATGTAAGAGGCGAGTGTATGAAAGCTGTAGTAAAAACTGAAGCTGGTTTAGACCATATGGTCTATATGGACATTCCGGAGCCGGAAGCGACCGGAGATCTGGTCAAGATCAAGATCGCTTATTCCGGGATCTGCGGAACGGATCTTCATGCCTTCAAGGGCAATTACGGAAGTACGAAACCGCCGGTGGTCCTGGGACATGAGTTCTCGGGCATCGTCGTCGATGTCGGACCGGATGTCAAAAAGATAAAAGTCGGCGACCGCGTCACGTCGGAGACGACGTTCAAGACCTGCGGTGTCTGCCCGATGTGCAAATCCAAGGATTATAACCTCTGCGGCAACCGTCAAGGTCTGGGCACGCAGATCAACGGTTCGATGGCGGAGTATCTGGTCTCCAGAGAAGAATCCGTCCATGTCTTGCCGGACAACGTTTCATTATTGAGCGCATCTCTGACGGAGCCTCTGGCCTGCGGTGTCCATTCGGTCATCGAAAAAGGTCAGGTCCAGCCGGGCGATGTCTGTGTGGTCTTCGGTGCCGGTGCCATCGGTCAGATGGTCTCCCAGGTCGCCAAGTCCCAAGGCGCGACCGTCATCGTGGCAGGTCTGCCGCAGGATAAGGAACGCTTCAAACTGGCATTGGCTGCCGGAGCGGATCGCTGCGTCGATCAGATGGAAGAAGACATCAAGGCCGTCGTCATGGAAATGACCGACAATGTCGGTGCGGATAAATGTTTCGAATGTTCCGGTGCGGTCCCGGCGCTGAACAAGGCGCTCGAGATCGTGAAGAGAAAAGGAACAGTCGTCCAGATGGGCGTCTTCAACAACACTCACGAGACGATCTGGACCGATCTCATCCTTCACAGGGAGATCGTCTATGTCGGTTCCCGTTCACAGAAGCCGACTTCCTGGGTCACTGCCCTGGAGCTGATGAAGAACGGTACCGTCGTTCCGGAAAAGATCGCGACGTATCTGACGCCGTTGGAAAACTGGCGTGAGGGTTTTGAAAAGATGATGGCCGGTGAGGTCACCAAGGGCATCATCGTATTAGATGATACATTGAAATAAAAAAAGAAGTGAAGATCACTTCTTGGCATGTTCCAGCAGTACGAGTGCCAGCGGTTCGTCGACGATCAGGATGTCGGCATAGCCGCCGTTGAGCACGGCCAGTGTCGCTTCGGCTTTCTCGGCCGTCGCATTGAGTACGATGGATAAAGGCACCTTCTTCATGACCTCGAGCGGTGTGGAGATCTGGTAGATGTCTTCGACTTCGACCTGCTTTCCGTCCATGTCGATGAAACGGCCCAGGAAGGAAGCAACGGCGCCGTTTGCCCGGTAACGGTCGAGCTTGTAGCTCTCGAAGAAACCGGACTGGACGATCGAGTTCTTCGGATCGTTGAAAGATCCGATGCCGTTGACGGCGATATCGACGCCGCAGGCGTTGGCCAGGGAATTGGAGATCATCGGTTCGTTGATCAGATACCTGTAGATCTCTTCGCCCTTGACAAAGAGCGGCGTATTGATCGAAGAGTAGGACCCGTGAAGCTTGTAAGCCAGGCGCTGGGCGATCGAGAACGAGTCGATCGCGGGATTGCCCATGGTCATACAGCCGACCATCTGGGCGACGTTGACGCCGGTAAAGTCGGTGTCATCGATGGCATCGACCATGGCGTTGACCGCTCTGCCCCAGGAGACCCCGAGGGTCATGCCGGGCTGAAGATAAGTAGATAAAAGGGCGGCTGCTGCTTTGCCGCAGACATCGATGGATTTGTCAAAATCATAAGCGGCACTGACGACGATCGCGTCCTTCAGACCGTAGGCCTTGCGCAGACGGTTGGAGAGTTTCGGATTCTTGCGAACGGAAGTTTCGATGACGATCTTCACGATGCCTTCCTTCTTGGCTTCTTCGATGAGCCGGGAGACGGTCGGCCTGGACGCATTGATGATCGAGCCGATCTCCTGCTGGGAAAGGCCGCGTTCAAAGTAAAGTTCGGCAACATATTCCAATAAATTATCGTTCTTGTTCATAGCAAATTCATTATAGCGGAAAAAAAGGAGTTTATCATGGTATCTCAGGAATTTACGGTCAAAAACCCGACCGGCATTCATGCCAGGCCGGCAACGATGCTGGTGCAGCTTTGCAACAAGCTGCCCGATCAGGTGATGATCACCACCGAAAAAGGAAAACAGGTCAATCCGAAAAATATCCTCTCGGTCCTGATGGGCGGCATGTCCAAAGGCATGAAGATCACCGTTGAGGTCAACGGCGAAAGCGAAGAGGATTCTTTGAGACAGGTGATGGAACTCCTGGAGAGTTTCACGGAATAGGAGGGATCATGGAACAGGCGATCCACAGAGAACTGATCATGTACGGTGTCGAGGCTAAGGATGCAGAGGATGCGATCCGTCAGGTCGGCCAGCTGTTTCTGAGAAACGGCTATGTCAAAGACACCTACATCGATGCGGTCGTGAAAAGAGAAGAGGTCTTTGCGACGGGGCTCGAGCTCGAGGGCATCTCCATCGCGATGCCTCATACCGACATCATCCATGTCAACAAGCCGGGCGTCACCGTTGCCAAGCTGGCACATCCGGTGGAATTCGAACACATGGGCGAGCCGGGACGCAAAGTTCAGGCGGAGATGTTGTTCATGATGGCGATCACCAATCCGGAAGATCAGATCGGTACCATCATGAAGGTCCTCGGGGTCTTCCAGAACAAGGAAGCTCTCGATGCGTTCAAAGCAGCGGCAAGCGAAGAAGAACTGTACGAAGCTGCCGCGAAGTATATCGGTTAGTACCCGGCATATCGGGTGTTAATAAATCATAAGGAGGTCATTTTATGAAAACTTGCACTGTCGTCACTGTCTGCGGTTCAGGTGTTGTCACTTCATCCATGATCGCTCTCAAGATCAAGGAACAGCTGAAGGACAAAGGCTGGGATGCAACGATGTATGAGGCAAGCCCTGTTTCTCTGAATTCCGTCATCGCCGGCAAGAACATCGACGTCATCGTCTGCGCTTCTCCGGTCACGGAAGATGTCGGTATTCCGAAAGTCAAAGGCATGGGCATGGTCACGGGAATGGGTGAAGAAAAAGTCATCAATTCGATCATCGAAGTCCTGGAAGAAAAATACAAATAAAATCAGTTTGTAATTTCTTGTTGTTTACCGCAAATCATCAATCAGAAGAAGATCATTCTAAAATCAGAAATTAGAGGGGGAAAAATATTTTGGAAGCTTTTTTAAATACGTTATCCAACATTTTTAGTGCCTTCGGTTCCGGTATCATCATTCCGGTCATTCTCTTCGTCCTTTCCAAGGCGATGGGTGTTGAAACGAAAAAGGCATTCAATTCCGCATTATTGTGTGGCGTTGGTCTGACAGGCTTTAACCTTGTCATCAACTCCTATTCCGGCGTCATCGCTCCGATCGTACAGTCCATGGTCGACAACACGGGCGTTCAGCTGTCCACTCTGGATACCGGCTGGCAGTCCACTTCGATCATCGCTTACTCTACGACGGTCGGTGTCTTATTCATCGGTGTCGCGATCGCTTTACAGCTGGTCTTATTCTTCGTCGGTTACACGGATGTCTTCATGGCATCTGACCTTTGGAACAACTATTCCTTCATGGTCTGGGGTTCCATGTTATATGCGCTGACCAAGAACATGTTGCTGGCGATGGCTCTGATGGTCGTCCAGCTGTTCTACATCCTGTTATTCTCCGAAATGTGCGCTGTCAGATGGGGCACTTACTACGAGTATGACGGATGCTGTATGACAGCTCCTCACCACCTCGAGGCTTTCCCGTTTGCCGTACTCATGGACTTCATCCTGACGAAGCTCGGCTTCAACAAGATCAAGATCAATGCAACTGCATTACAGAAGAAACTGGGTCTGCTCGGTGAACCAATGATGATCGGCTTGTTCGTCGGTCTTCTGATCGGTGTCATCGGCGAAGCTCCGTTCCTCTTCGGTGAGAACGCTCTGAACGCCTGGGGTACAGCTTTAGGTGCAGCCATCAACACAGCTGCCATCATGGCCGTCTTCCCTAAGGTCGCTGCGATCTTCGCTTCTGCCTTCACTTCGATGTCCGATGCTTACAAGTCCAGAGCTGCCGCTTCCGCAAAGAACAGAAGATGGTTCCTGTCCGTCAACGACGCCTGCGGTTACGGTGAGACCAACACTCTGGTCACCGGCGTCCTGCTGATCCCGATCATGCTGGCGCTGTCCTTCATCCTTCCGGGCAACACTGTCCTGCCGATGGCTGACCTCTGTGCACTTCCTTACATGGTCGAAGTCTTCGTATGTATCTCCAACGGTAACATCGCGAAGTCCATGGTCATGGGTGCTCTCTGGTTCTCGATCGGTATGATCATGTTCTCTCAGCTCGCTCCGACTTTCACGGAAGTCGCTGTCGGTGCCGGATTCCAGCTCCCGCAGGCAGGTGTCTCCATCTGTTCCTTCGGTATCGTCTGCCATCCGTTCATCTGCGCTCTGTTCTATGTCTTCTACTCACAGAACATCATCCTGATCGTTATCACGATCGCTCTGTATGTCGTTGCTTATCTCTGGTTCAGAAAGAACAAACAGAAAGTCTACGACTATCTGGAGAACAACGCTGCTGCCTACCAGGCATAGCATTCACTTATAGGTAAACACAAGAGTGATATAGGGCTATTGCTATGAAAATAGCAGTAGCCCTTTCATTAATCCGAGGTAAAAAATTATGCTCAAGCAACTGACGGAAAGACCTCAAAAGGTACTGGTCATCAACGATGTCAACGTGGACATCGATGTGATGACGCAAGCTTTGAAAAAGACGAAGATCAATGTCGGCGAGATCCGCACACTGTTCTTCGGTCCGAAAGAGAAAAGCGAATTCGCTTCTTTTCAGCTGGATCTGGAACGCCACGGCCCGGAGGGCGTGGAAGTTCCGAAAGAGGCTTTTGAACTGATCGCGGATGCGGACGTTCTGATGATCCACTTCTGCCCGATCTCTTCCAGGCTCATCGAAGCCGGCAAAAATCTGAAGCTGATCATGACCAACCGCGGCGGCGTGGAACATATCAACGTAGCTGCCGCCAGTGCAAGAAACATCCCGGTCGTCAACTGCATCCGCAATGCCGATGCGGTCGCTGAATTCACGATCGGTCTGATGATCGATCTTACAAGAGACATCACACTGTCTCACAACTACATACATAAGGGCATCTGGACCAGAGACTACTACAATGCCTCCTATCAGAAGACTTTGGGCAATTCCAAAGTCGGTCTGATCGGCTTAGGCAATGTCGGCTGCAGTCTGGCTAAAAAACTGATCGGCATGGGCGTGGAAGTCATCGCCTATGACGAGTTCACCAGTAAGGAAGACCTCGTCAAAAAAGGTCTGGAAGAGGTCGAGCTGACCAGAGATCAGGACTATCTCTTGAGTCAATGCGACATCGTCTCCTTGCATCTGCGTCTGGTGAAGGAAACGGAGAACTGGTTCACGATGGAACAGTTCAAAAAGATGAAGAAGGAAGCTTACTTCATCAATTCCGCCAGAGGCGGCATCCTGAATTATGACGATCTGCGTCAGGCATTGAAGGAAGGCATCATCGCCGGTGCGGCGTTGGATGTCTTCGATGCCGAGCCGATCCGCAAGGATGATCCGCTGCTGGATATGGAGAACGTCCTGGTGGCAGCCCATCTGGCGGGTTCGACGGTGGATTCCATCGCCTTGTCACCGTTCAAACTGACGAAAGACATCAACGAGATCCTGGAAAAGGACATCACCGACAGGATCGTCAACTATAAACAGATCGATATCAAATAGGGGGACAGACATGTTATTAAGAGAAGAAAGAGAACAGATCGTTCATTACGGGAAGATCATGGTCGACCGTCATCTGACCGTCGGAACATTCGGCAACATTTCGGTCTATAACCGGGACCTGGATCTTTTTGCCATCACGCCGTCGGGCTTTGACTACTACAAGACCTCACCGGAGGACTGTGTCATCTTAAGACCGGACGGAACGATCGTGGAAGGCGACAGGAAACCATCCAGTGAAGTCGATATGCACAGGATCTTCTATCAAAGGAAAAACAACATCAATGCGGTCGTCCATACCCATTCCGTCTATGCCACGACGCTTTCCTGCTTAGGCTGGAAGGTCCCGCAGCTCCACTATCTGGTCGCGTATTCCGGAAGCGAAGTTCCTTATATCCCGTATGTTCAGTTCGGTACGTACGAACTTGCGGAAGCCTGCTATGATGCGATGGGCGACAACCGTGCCTGCATCTTAGGCAATCACGGTCTGCTTTCGACCGGCAAAACGCTGGCTTATGCGATGGATGTCGCCGAGCAGATCGAATTCTGCTGCCAGTTATACTACAACTGCCGTCTGACCGGCAAGGAGCCGATCCTTCTGACGGATGAACAGATGGAAGTCGTGAGAAGCGGTTTCGGAGACTACAGGAAGAAATAAGATGAGATGTGTTTACTGCGGAAAAGAATATGAGAACGGCGGTCAGAAGATGAACGTTTCCAACGGCGTCTTTGATGTCTGCAGTTCCGAGTGTAAGAAAAATGTCGTCGATTATCTGAACAAAGATAAGGAATACAAGAACAGGATGTATGTCATGATCTTCTGCGGAAGCATCGGCTTCATCCTTTCGACATTCATCTTCTCCGGGACCTATAAGCTCGTACCGATGTATATCGGCATGATCGTCATGGGAAGCGCACTGCTGCTTTATCCGTATATCTTTTCCAGTTTCCTCACCTTTACCAGATATCCGATCGTCAAAGCGACGCGGATGGTAAAGATCATGGGTGCTGCCATCATGTTGCTGTCGGGCGTCTTTCTGGCCCTGACCTTTTTCAGCAGGTGAGTATGCCGGCGGATCTGATCTTATTGATTTGTGTCATCGTCGTGGATGTCTTGCTGGTCCTGGAGACTTTGTTTTTCATCGTCCGGCGCAATGCCTCCAACAACCTGATCCGTCTGGCCTTCCAGAACGACGAGGAGGGATTTGAAGCGGCCTGTTCTTCTTTCGGCGCAAAGACATTGAGCGCCTTTGACAAGAAGCTCATCCGTTTCAATGTCGCCGAGATCAAGCGCGACTATCCCAAAATGGAGACTTTGATCAAAGACTTCGCTGCGATGGATCTCAAGGATGCGCAGAAGAAGAAGATCTATCCGAAGATCTTCTACTATTACATCGACCGCGGCAGGAAACAGGAAGCCAAAGCGGTGTATGAAAAGCTCTCGGCCTTCTCCGTCTACAAAAACAAGAAGGAGATCGATATGTCCTATGACGCCTATGTCAGCGAAGGACACCGTTATCTCGAGGATGCTTTGAAGTCGCTGAAGCGGACGGCAAAGCGCGACCTTCCGTACAAGGAAAAGCTGATCGCCAAGATGTATGAAAACAAGGGGATCCATGCGGAGGCCAAGAAGTACCGGCGGCTGGCTGAGCGGCACGAAAACGAACTGTCACAAAGAAGCTGAGATACGGAAATATTCCGTATCTTTTCTTTATAATGGAAGAAAGAGGTCATGAATATGAACAAGAATATCAAACGGATCGAAGAGATGGAAGCTTATCTGGAAGAACTGACCGGGATCAACAGCGAACTGGCTCTGAAGCTGGAAGAAGTGAACGAGGCCAGAGACCATATGATGAAGCTGTTCGAGTATTACGGCTCACCGGAGTGGTATGAGGACCGCGACCTCGATCTTGAAGGTGTCAAGGCCGGAGTCTTAAGCGAAGACCTGATCTACGAGCAGATCATGACACTGAGGGAGAACGCATTCACGATGCTGGAGACGGCAACGGATATCTTAAAGGAAAGGATATGAGGCTGGAGATCGTCAAGACCGGGATCAATGGCGAAGGGATCGGCTTTTTCAAACGGAAGCCGGTCTTTGTCGAGGGCTGTTTTGAAGGCGAGCTCGTCGATGCCGATCTGAAAGACGAGGGAAACCATTATACCGGGACACTCCGTCATATCGTAAGGAAAAGCGAAGAGCGCATCGCTCCGAAATGCAGGCACTGTTACAAATGCGGTGCCTGTGCCCTGATGGAACTGGATCAGAAGAAACAGCTCGAGATCAAAAAGGAGCTCCTGCAAGGCGCCTTATACAAATATGCGAAGATCGGTGAGGAACTTGATGACATCGTTGCTTCAAAGGAGATCTTCGGTTACCGCAACAAATTCAATCTGCCGGTCATCGAACATGAAGGCCGGCTTTACAATGCGATCTACAAGAAAGGATCCAACCATCCTTGTCTCATCGAAGACTGTCCGATCCATGAAGAAGGACTGGAAAAGCTGCGCAAGCAGATCCTCGATGTCCTGAACCGGCATCATCTGAAAGCATATGAACGTCATGAGAAAAAGGGGATGCGCCAGCTCATCGTCCGTGGCTTTGACAAGTCCTATCAGGCGGTCCTGGTGACCGGCAGCGATGTCCTGGAAGAGAGCCTGATCAAAGACCTGAGGAAGATCAAATACCTGGATTCTTTGTTTCAGGGCATCAACACGGTCCGCGATCCCGTAAGGCTGATGCCGGATAAGCTGCGCTGTCTGTTCGGCAGACAGAAGATCGAAATGAAGGCCGGCGGTTATAAGCTGCTTCTTTCGCCGCAGGCTTTCTTTCAGCTCAATCTCGGACAGGCGGAAAGGATCTACGGCGATGCCGCAGCTCTGATCGAAGGAAAGAAGAAGCTGATCATCGAAGCTTACTGCGGGATCGGTGCGATATCGATGTATCTGCACGACAAAGCGGAAAAGATCATAGGCATCGAACTGATCGAAAAGGCAGTCAGGGATGCGGAAGACAATGCGAAGCTCAACGGTTTCGGCAATCTGGAGTTCAGAGCCGGCGATGCCGCAAAAGAGGTCCGCAGGATCCTGACCAAAGAGAAGGCAGATGTTTTGATCGTCGATCCGCCCAGGACGGGGCTCGATGATGAACTGATCGTCACCTTGCTGAAGTCGAAGATCGATCAGATCATCTATATCTCCTGCAATCCGGCGACTTTGGGTAAAGACCTCGATCTGCTGAAACAGAAATATCGGATCGCCCAGATCCGGGGCTATGACATGTTCCCGAACACGCCGCATGTCGAGACGGTATGCTGCTTGTACCACCAATAGAAAGACTTCGTTTCCGTACCGTATGAACCGAAAGATGCGAGCTATCTAAAACAGAGCTAAAAACAAAAGAATAGGAGAGCAGCCATGAAAAGACTAAGTATTGAAGCAGAACAAATAATGAAAGAACGTTTTGGAAAAGACAGCGTGATCG
>JAIKXJ010000012.1 GCA_024684175.1 Erysipelotrichaceae bacterium | reverse complement strand
CGTAAGTGCGTTCAATATCCTGTTCTCGTACTGTTCATAGGTTTCAGTTTCAGCACTACATAGTTCCTGTTCATGTTCAAAAGCGTTCTGTTCTTGTTCTGAATCTGAATCTTTGTCTATATCTATCTTTTTCTCTATCTTTTGTTCTAATTCTTTATCTATAAGAAGATGGAAACTTTTAGGAACTGCAGGGAACTTCGGGGAACTTAGTTCCCCACCATTCAGTTTTCCTTGTTCGATCGCCAGCTGTTCTCTTTCCTTCCGTTGTCTCAACCTCTTACGTTTTGCTGCAACAGTCTCTGAATCAATAAGCTCCGGAACCTCTGTAAGCAGGTAATCCATTCCATAGTCTCCATGGCCTTCTTCGATCAGCATTTTTGATCTCAGGTATTCGATCGTAACATGGACAGCGTCCTCCTCTTCATCCAATACAAGAGCCACTTCCTTTTCAAACGAAGATTCGATGCCTTCAAACACAAACACTCCTTCTTTTTCGATGGTGTGCAGCATCATCTTCAGATAGATGATCGTGTAAGTATCGCCTCCAGGTATTTTCCTTAACCTCTTGATCGCCGGCTGCGTAAAAAATGTGTTTTTCAGCTTCATCCAGTAATATCTTTTGGAATTCCTTCCGGAAGCTTCAATGCTTGCTTCCATATCCTTCTGTTCTTCTCTTCTTATCTTTAATAAATCATTGTCGTTCATTGTGCGTTCTCCTAAATTGAAATAAAAAGACATCTCCGATAATTAAGATGTCTTGAACTAATTACCTGCCGTTCTGCAACGTTTGTGCAACGTTATACTCACCATAGTCATTTTTGCTACGGAAAACTAAACAGATATCAAACCAGGCAGTTATGTGAAACAACGATAAATAAAGGGAAATCATCTTTCATCTGATCAAAGTCACTCGAAGTTCGAAATGGTTAAGTTCAACAAAAATCTCCCCTATTCTCCACCATCGTTACAAAAAACACTCTGAAATGTGATAAAATCGGCATTTCAGAGTTTTTTTATGTCTTGTGGCTGATGGTATTAGCCACGTTTTTATATAATGAATGTGGCCAAAAATCGGGGCTTAAAAGACAATATCATGAAAATAACACCAATTCTTCAGATTTCAAGATTTGTATAGAGAATGGTAGAATAAGAATAATAGATTAGAGGTTAAAACAATGAAAAGAAAACTGAATATTTTGCTTGTTTTGATTTTGTTGTTGGTGATTTCGGGCTGCTCGACAAAAAAACCTTCATCCATTGTAGATGAATATATGAAAGGACTTCAAGACAATATAACATCAATATTAAACGAGGACGCAGAGATAGCTGAAGGCGATGAGACGCTTTACAATGCATTTATTGATGCAATGAAACAATTTGAATATGAAATTGTTGACGAAACAGTTGATGGAGACACAGCTGTAGTTAATGTGAAGATTAAAACTTATTCGCTTGGACTTTCCTTTGCAAATGCCTTTACCGAGTATCTCTCACAGGCTATCTCTTTGGCTTTTTCGGGAGCTTCAGAAGAGGCAATACAAAGCCTTATGTATCAAATATGGGCTGAAAAAATAGCAGAAGAAGTTGAAAAAGGAAAACTATATACAGAGACCGTACCTATAGAGTTAGAGAAAGTTGATAAAAACTGGAAGATTAAAAATGATAAGGATGAAAATCTTATTAATGCTTTAACAGGAAATTTAAGAAACATAATAGAAAGCATGAATCAAGAATAAGCATATGTTTATGGAGAGAAACTTGATTTCATCAGATTAATTGTTAACAAAAAGATGCAATTCCATTAATTTTATTGTACGTTATTATTTTTCGAAAAAATAAAGGATGAGACCTCATCTCATCCTGCATCCATCTCCATTGAGCCATAAGGCTCTTTTCTTTTCGTTATATGCTTCCCAGCTTTTCGGACCTTGACCGTTGGGATCGCCGCAGCGGGCAAATTCCGACCAGTAGTCCAACATCTTTTCGCTCAGCGCATAGTCTTGTTCCCCATACGGCCGCCAGGAACCGTCCAAGGTCCCGAACTGGTAGCGGTTGTCACAGGAATGCGGTACGCCCGCATCGTCTCCCGGTTGGATCTGATCGAAGACATACTGATAGATCTTCCTGTCGTTGTGCCGGCAATAGACATCGCAGAACTCTTTGATCTGTTCATACATGTTGATGCCGAAGAGCGGTTGTTTTTCGTTGACTCCTTCATCGACCGTACAGCCGACGATGATATCGACATCCTTATTCAGACGGTCTTTTAAGATCGTCTCATTCACATCTTCTTTAAGCAAATAGCCATCGGTTAGGATATTGAAGCCGTCCGCAAATCCCAGCTTATCATTGGCGATCCGCAACGCATCGGCATCGAGCCTTCTCATCTCTTCGATCGAACTGCAGCCCAGATCCTTCATGAAACGGATGCCCAGTTCCTCGCTCTCTTCCCGGCTCCGGTCGCTCATGAATCGGCCCAGGCCGCCTGCCGACTGTATCGATACTCTTTTGATCAGCCCTTTTGTTAAAGGCGAACACAGTAAAGACAAGACCGAGCGTCCGCCCGAAGACTGTCCGAAGAGGGTGATGTTGTCCGGGTCACCGCCGAAAGCAGCGATGTTCTCATGGATCCAGCGCAAAGCCTGCAGCTGATCCAGAAGACCGTAATTGCCGGACACACCATAAGGGCTTTCTTTGGCCAGATCGGGATGCGTAAAGAAACCGAAGACATTGAGACGGTAAGTGACCGACACCAGGATGATCCCCCTGTCCGCAAACTTATCGCCGCAGTATTCGTAATCCGATCCGTACCACTGCTGGCAGCCTCCGCCGTGGATGTACATCATGACCGGAAGTTTTTCGTCTGCCGATTTTGCCGGCGTATAGATATTCAGATAAAGACAGTCCTCCGACATCTTCGGAGGATAAGGATAATTCGGGATATGAATGTAAGGATGTCCATCATCGTTTACATCGTCCGATGCGATGCTCCAGCGGTCATACTGGACGCAAGCCGGCCCAAAAGTATCACAGACTTTGATCCCTTCCCAGGATCCCGGCTCTTCCGGTGCTTTGAAGCGCCTTGGTCCGACCGGAGCTTTGGCATACGGGACACCTCGAAACAAAGCGTGCCCGCCGTTGGACTCTACCGGCTTCAAACGGCCGTATTTTGTCGTTACGATATCCAACATGATCAGATCCTTCTTCCTTCCTCATCAAAAAGATGAAAATGTTCCTTATCCAATTCGATATCGACTTCCTGACCGCGCAGGTACTTGGACTCCGTGGCTTCTCCCGCTTTCTCAATGAGCAGCAGTTTCTGGTCACCGACCGCAACATGGATATGCAGATCCGCTTCGATCATCTCGACATGATCGATACAGGCCCCGATCCCCTTGTCGACGATACGGATATTGGTCCCCCGGATGCCGACATCCACTCTCTTTTTCTTATGCAGTTTTCTCTTCAACGGGAACACCTTTCCGAAAAGGATGATGTCACCGTCTTTGTTGACCTCGACATCTTCAAAGATGTTCATCGAAGGCGAGCCTACGAACTCCGCCGTGAAACGGTTGGCAGGCGCATTGTAGATGTTTGCCGTCGTATCATCCATCTGCTTGATCCCGTCCTTGAGAACGATGACATGATCTGCCAGAGCAAGCGCATCGTACTGATCGTGGGTCACATAGATGAACGTCGTATGAAATGCCTCATGGACCTTCTTGAGCTCCTGCCGCAGTCTGCGCTTGATCGGCACATCCAGGTTGGCAAAAGGCTCATCGAGTAAAAGCACCGAAGGTTCCTTGATCAGCGCACGCCCGATGGCGACGCGCTGTTTTTCACCGCCGGAAAGATCGTCGGGAAGCTTGTCCAGTTTGTTTTCCAGCCCCAGCATCTTTGCGATCTTCTTCACCTTCGGTTCGATCTCTTCCCTGGGCATATGCCGGACTTCCAAAGGAAAAGCGATGTTCTTATAGACGGTCTGATTGGGATACAGGGAGAAATTCTGGAAGACCATGGCGATGTCCCGGTCTTCAAGATCGATCTCATTGATGTCTTTCCCGTCATAAGAGACAGTGCCCAGCGTTGCCCGCTCGAGTCCGGCCAGGATCCTTAACAGCGTCGTCTTGCCCGAACCGGAAGGTCCCAGGATCGCAGCGAATTCGCCGTCTTTGAACACAGCTGAAAAATGCTGCAGCGCGATCACACCTTCATTGGAAGTGTAAGGCATGGACTGCTGCCTTTTCAGGATCTCCTGTTTTTTCTTTCGATTGAAAAGACCGCCGACCTCCTGAAAAGGATAGATCTTGGTCACATCATCCAGACGGATCTCTGCCATTATTTCCTGCTGTCCTTTCTTTCGGAAGCCAGCTTCTCTTCGATATCGACCATCGATTCTCCTTCTTCTTCCGCATCCTCTTCCTCTTGTTCCTCGCCGGTCATCTCCTCAAGACCGTTATCGGCGATGAACTGTTTCATGTCCCTCTCCAGATACGTGCGGATCAGATCGGCATAAAGAGCCGGAACGATCAGTAATGCCAGCGGAAAAGCCTGTATCGCATAGATCATGAACAGGAAAAGCAGCAGATAAAGAAGACTTCGAAACGGCTTGCGCATCGCAAAATAGACTGCGATCCGAATGATCGAAGAGACCGGCGCGATAAAGCGCGACAGTACGGGCGGCACATAGACCAGAGCCGTGATGACCACGGCTGTGATGAGTATTCCCAGCATCATATACAACATGCCCCAGATGCTGACGCGATAGAACTGATAGCCGGTCCAGAGCCCTTCGGCGATGAACAGGGCAGCCACGATCGTAAGCAGGCTCAGCTTGATGCCCGGCAGCAGATTGAGTTTATAGGAATCAAAAAAGTCCTTGAAGACGCCGTTGCCCTTGCCCGGACCGAAGATAATCTTGTTGGTCGTATGATACAAGGCGGCGGAAGCGGGAATGACCGTTACGATCGGAAGCGAAAAAAGGAACCACAAAAAACTCACGATCAACATATTCGCGACCGCTTCCAGCATCTTGATAAAAGGACTGTTATAATTCATAGTATCGTTTCTTTCAGTTTGGTCACGGTCCCCGCTTTCAGATGTTCCTCAACACCGAAAGCCGTCATCAGATCGATGTCGGTCGACGTCGGATTATAGACCAGGGAACCGTCTACACTATATTCTAACATGCGGTAAGCTTCCACATAAGACAGGATCTGACCGTTGGTGGCAAACCAGATCTCATCCCCGTGCGGAGCGATATAGGAGATGAGCTTTTCGATCACATCCCAGTTGTCATCGCCGTCAAACTCATAACCGTGTCCCCACACATAAAACATCGCCGGTTTGAACGTCTTCATCTTTACGAAATCCTCAGCCAGCTCCATGAGCTTTTCATCGTTGTGATGACAGGTCGGATCCAGTTCAAACGGATCCTGAGGCAGATCGAAACGATGTGTCGAACGCACCGTTCTGGCTCCTTTGTATCCGGCAGACTTCAGAAGCTTCTTCGTCGTCTCATTGAACGTCCCGAACGGATAGGCAAACATCTGTAACGGTCTTTCGACCAGGCCTTCCAGCTTTGCCTTGTCCTCGACGATCTCATACATGGCATAAGGCTCGCCCAGTGCCGAAAGATCGGAATGATAAAGGCTATGTCCGCTGACTTCATGATTCTTGTAAAGAGCGGCGACTTCTTCTTTTTCCACCTTGGAGATATCGACCGCCTTTTTTCCCGGCACAGAACGCGGATCGGCTTTATAACCAAGGACGCCGTAACCCAGATTGAACGTGCACTTCACGCCGTATCGGTCAAACAGACTGACCAGTCTTCTGTCCTGCACGACGCCGTCATCATAACTCAGCGTGAAGACCTTGTTTCTGTGTCCCGGAAACTGCAGGGAATCAAATCTTTTGCCCATCTTTTTCTCCTTTGTAAGCAGTGGTCCACCGCAGTGGACCACTTTTGTTTCTATACTCTTTCGACGACGATATCCGGCATCTTGAAGAAACGGAATGCCGAGTTGTTCTCCGGATCGATCTTCAGATCCTCTCCGTCATATTTGAAATAGTAGGTATCTTCGATGCAGGTCTCCACCCAGCGTCCGTGCAGGACGAGCGTATCATCGTCTTTCCAGTAGGCATCGCCCAGATAGATCTGCGTATTGTCTTCTCTTTTACCCAAAATATTGGTGAATCGGGTACCGTTGGTCGCAAAACGGATCTTTTCTTCTCTTCCCGACTGCGTCCTGAAGTTCCAGACGAAACCGTAATCATCGAATTCAAGACAGAACGTATCGATGTTGTCTGCCGGCTCACCGCTCATGAAATTGAAACCGAACGGTGTGAAGACTCCTTCCTTGACTTTGTAGACCTTGCCATCGATCCTTTCGGCCGTCGGCGAGAACGGCTGACATTCCGGATTGCCGATATTGAGCCTCTTCAGCTTGCGGCAAAGCTTCTCATACGCCTCATCATCCGCAGGAAGCTCACGGTCTTCCGTGATCTTTTCGACGAAATCCCAGGTGATGTTCAATGTGCTCTGTGCCCAGTGTGCACCCATGGCCGTCTCGGTGATGGCGATCTCCATATCGAGATCCGGCAGGATGATCGTGAACTGACCCATCGCGCCGTCGGCACGGTAAGCTCTGTGAGGCTTGCACATCCAGATCTGGAAGCCATAGCCCAGGAAGTTGTCGGACGCCTCCGGATTGTTGATGGATTCCGTCGCCGAATCGTTCTGATTGGTCGTTGCCAGTTTCACATAATCCTCAGCCAGAATCCTTTCGCCTTCCCAGACGCCGCCGTCGGCATAGAGCTTCATGAGACGGAAGTTGTCTTCGGTCGTGGCGAACAGTCCGCCGCCGCCGACTTCCATGCCGTCAGGCATGCACATCCATCTCAGGTTGTCCGGATTGATGCCGATCTTGTTGAACAGACGCGGCGTCAGATAGTCGTGCAGACCCAGTCCGGTCTTCTTCCTGACGATCGCACCCAGCAGAGTGGATCCGGTGGAGTTATACATATAGGTCGTGCCCGGCTTGTGGTTGACCGGCGTATGCAGGAAATCTCTGATCCAGTCCTTGGAAGGTCTGGGCATCTCATCCATGCCGCAGCCCATGCACAGGACATCCCTGACCGTCAGCAGCTTCAGGTTCTCGCTGGGCTCTTTCGGAGACTCCTCCGGGAAGATGTCGATGATCCGCTCATCGAGCTTCACCAGGCCTTCCGTATAAGCGATACCGACCGCCGTTGCGGCATAGGTCTTGGTATGGCTCTGCAAGCCATGGCGCAGATTGGGACCGTATGGGGTCCACCAGCCTTCGGTGATCATCTTGTTGTGACGCATGATCATCAGACCGTGCATCTCCGTCTGGCTTCTTTCAAGATTCTCGATATACTCTAAGATCAGTTTGCTGCTGACACCGACCTCTTCGGGTCTGGCTTTTTCAAATGGTTTGCGTTTATTCATTTTTCTCCTTCAGATCATCATCCCTTGACACCGCCGACGACCATGCCCTTGATCAGTTCCTTCTGGATGAACGGATAAACGATCAGGACAGGGATCAGGGCGATGATGGCGATCGCCATTCTCGCCGATTCCGTCGGCAGGTTGCGCGAAGCCAGCAGGGTCGCCTCAATTTGCAGGTCTGTCGTCTTTAAGAACTGGATGGAATCCATCAGTTTCTTCAGATAGACCTGGATCGTATACAGTTTGGGGTTATTGACATAATAGATACCGGCCGTCCAGTTGTTCCAGTAACCCAGAGCGGAGAACAGACCGATCGTCGTCATGATCGGCTTGGAAAGCGGGACCATGACCTTGGAATAGATCGTCCAGTCTTTCGCACCGTCCAGACGGGCAGCCTCAACGATGGAATACGGGATGTTGGCATTGAAATAGTTCCTTACCAGCATGACGTTCATGCCGTTCATCAGGGAACCGGGCAGCAGATAGGCCCAGATCTTATCCTTGATGTGGAAGAGCCTGGTCCATACCATATAGGAAGCGGTCATACCGCCGTTGAACAGCATCGTGAAAAACAGGATGAAAGCGATGACGTTTCTCGGCTTGAAGTCCTTCCTCGAAAGAGGATAGGCAAACATCGAAGTCATCACCAGGCTGATCGCCGTACCGATCACGGTGACCAGGATCGTCAGCCCGTAAGCACGGAAGATGGTCGCCCTTTTCGCCCACATGAAAGCATAGGCATCCAGTGACCACTCATCCGGAATGAACCGGTAACCGTAGACCAGTGACTGCTCGGACGAGAAAGAGACCGTGACCATCAGGATCAGCGGAACGATGCAGAAAAGCATCATGAGCGTCATGATGACCAACGCCGCATAATGGAACTCTCTTTCACCCTTCATCAAAGTGATCGTATTCTTCTTTTTTGCCATCTTTCTTCTCCTAGAACAGTGAGTTCTCCGGGTTGATCTTACGTACCAGCATATTGGAGAGCAGGACCAGGATGAAACCGATCACCGCCTGGAAAACGCTGGCTGCCGAAGACTGACCGACGTTATTGGACTGCATCAGAGCACGGTAGACGAAGGTATCGATCGTCTGCGTCGTCTCGTAAAGCATACCGTTATTCAATGTGACCTGATAGAACAGACCGAAATCCGAGTTGAAGATCCGGCCGATCGACAGCAGCAGCATCATCGTGATCATCGGCTTCAGCAGAGGAAGCGTGATGTAACGGATCTGCTCGAACTTGGTCGCACCGTCGATCCTGGCGGATTCGTAGAGACCCTTGTCGATACCGCCGATGCTCGCCATATAGATGACCGAGCTTTGTCCGGCGCCTTGCCAGATGTGAACGATCGTCAGTAAGATCGGCCAGTACTTGGCTGTCGTGTACCACTGGATCGGATTATCCGCAAAGAACCTCGTATTCAGATAACCGTAGCTGTGGCTCAGGAAAGCGTAGACCAGGAAGGAAAGGATGACCGCCGAGACCATCGAAGGGAAACAGATGATCGGCTGAATGATCTTCGCGATCTTTCTCTGTGCGATCTCGTTCATGCATAAAGCGATGAAGACCGCGATCGCCAGGTCCATGACGATCCAGACAGCATTGTAAGCCAGAGTGTTCCTGATCATGATGAAGGCATCCTTCGTCTTGAACAGATACTCAAAGTTGTCTAAGCCGACCCATGGGCTCTTGAGGATGCCGACCGCGTAATTGATCCTCTTGAACGCCAGCAGGATACCGAACATCGGCAGATAGTTGTTGGCGATCAGATACAAAATACCCGGAAGCATCATCATGTAAAGCGGGAAGTCGTTCTTGAATTTCTCTTTGCGCTGAAGTTTCCGCTGTTCCTTTAGGACATCGTCGAATTCAGAGCTCTGAGTCTTCTTGATATCAGACATAATTAAACTCCTTTACTGTATAAGCATCCTATTTACATATTAATTCAAGCCTTTGAAGCTATCATTAAAAAAAGTACACTGTATTTTTATATTTCTGCCCGCAGAAAAAAAGAGATCCTCACTTCAGGATCTCACTGATGAAAGCGATGGCTTCCTCCATATGAACGGCATTGCTGACGGCGCCGACGATGACCTCGTCGTGGTAGTAAGCTGCCTCATGAAGCGGCGAACCCGGTCTCAGGATGATGCCGGCCAATATATGATTTCCATTCGCGGTATCGCAATAATACAGGTCGTCCTTGTGCTTCTCCAGAAGAGAGCTGTCGATCAGCCGGCTCAGATCCGCAAGACCGTCTTCCCTGGCGAAGTATTCAAAATACTCCTGGGGCGAAACATAAAGATCGAGATCCGACACGGTAAACAAAGCAGTCAGGACCTGCAGTGTCTCGATATCCGCGGATTCATTGAACTCATTGCCCAGAGTATAGTCGACGGCGACATTTGCCTTTTTACCGGACAGATCCAGACCGGACCTTTCCAGATAGCGGTCAAAGACGGTATCGTCGCATCGCACGATCGAAGAATCGTTGTTGATCAGCACGACATACATGGACACCTTCGGTCTGCCGATGTTGTTGACCGCTGCGATCAAAGATACCGCCAGCACACAGGCCAGGCTCAGGATGGGGATCTTGTAATAATCCCAGATGAACGTCAGCCTGCTTTTTCGATCCGGCAGCCTTGCCAGCTGTTCCCTGTCCTTTTTCAGTCTTTCAGAAAGACGCATCTTCCTTTTCCCCTTTCTGATTCCGCCAGTCGAACGGCGAGACACCGACGATCTTATGGAAGACCGTGGAAAAATACGAAATGTTGTAATAGCCGACATAAGAGGCGATCTCCGAGACCGACATCGGTGTCGACAGCAGCAGCCTCTTGGCCTCTTCGATCCTGAGCTGATTGATGTACTCCCGCAGGTTCATGTTCATGGTGTTCTTGAAGAGTTTGGAGAGATAATTCGGCGTGACGAAGGTCACGGCAGCCACATCGTTGCGGTCGATGTTCTCCCGGAAGTTCTCATCGATGTACTTTTTTGCCCTGACCATGATGTCCTCCGAATCCAGGACATTCTGCACCTCGCTCTGCTGCAGTTCGAAGAGAGTCTTCGCATATTCTTCCATGTAGTTTCTTCCTAAGCAGGCGTCCTCATTTGCCTTCATGACCCTCTCGTCCATGAAGACCGAATTGGAACGCATGCCGTTATCCCGGAAATGTGTCACGAACACATTGACCAGTTCCCGGCGGAAACGGTCCAGTTCCTCCTTCGTGCAGTCCATATCATTCAGAACGGAAGCGATATATTCTTCGTAGCCGGTCTCATCTCTCTTCTTCAGATACCAGAGGATCTGGCTCTCATTGAGACCGATCTGTTTCTCCTCAAGCGGATCGATCTCCTCCCCGTCAAAGAAGATCCTGCCGGAATAGTAGCGGATCTTGCGCATCTTCTCATAGAGATCGCAGACCACATCGGCCGTCTCATGGAAAGGGAAAGGACCGGAGATCAGGATGACCGGATCGATCGACATGTAGTTCCGGGTGAATTCGCGCAGCTTCACGCAGCGTTCTTTCAGCTGTGCATCGTCCATCGGCTCCGGGATGAAACAGAAGTTCCACAGGAAGCGGTCATCGGAATTGACGACCGTATGCGCCGAACCGATGTAGTCCAGCAGCACCTCGTCATGGATACGTGAAGCCGTGAAGACCAGCAGTTCTTTGTTCCAGGTCTTCCGGATCGCATCGGTCATATCGCCGCAGCTGAATACGATACGCCAGTGGCTGTCTGCCGTTAAATCGACACCGTTGCTCCGCAAAGCCGCATCGATGATGTCTTTGTTGGTCCCCAAAATGCCGTCGCTTGCCTGACGGAAGATCGATGACAGAAGGGAGTCATTGCGGTTCTGATCGCTTCGGGAAGAGCGTTTCCTTTTCACGTTTGCGACCATCTTCTGTATGCAGGCCTTCACATCTTCCAGATCGAACGGCTTGGTCAGATAGCTGGTGGCACCGTACTGGATGGCCTTTTGCGCATACTCGAACTTCTCGTAACAGGTCAGGAAAGAAAACTCGATGTCCCGATCCGTTTCATAGGCGTATTCCAGGACATGCATGCCGTTGCAGATCGGCATATCGATATCGCAGAGGATCAGATCGGGCCTTTCCTCATCGATGATGTTCTCGGCCATCTTTCCGTTGTAAGCGCGGAAGATCCTGCTTATGCCCAGCTGCGAAAGATCCAGCTGAGACTGAATGACATCGATCGTCGAGATATCATCATCACAGATCAGCAGTTTCATCGTCCACCTCCTGTTCCGGTATCAGCAGTTCGATATGCGCACCGCCTTCTTTCCTATTCGAGATCCTGAGAAGATCGTCTCTCCTGTAGATCAGATTCAGTGAATAACGCACATTGGTCAGGCCCAGATGTTCCTTGGTGAAAGGATCGTCCTCCTCCGCCGTCGCCAGCTTCTTCAGTGCCTCTTCGCTGAAACCGGGTCCGTTGTCTTCTTCGATCAGACGGAAACCCTTGAAGCCCTCTTCTTCATAGTATTCGCCCCTGATATTGATGAATGCCTTATCCTCCAGGGTCATCGCATGTTTGAACGAGTTCTGCACGAGAGAAAAGAGTGTCAGATAAGGGATCTGCTCGGCATAGATGTCCGGATCGATATCGTAGATGATCTCGATGCTTTCCGGGAAACGGATCTGCTGCATCTTCGCATAACTGTTGATGTTTTTGATCTCATCTTCCACGACCGTCCAGTCCTTGGCCTTATACAGCATATATCGGGTGAACGAAGCGAATGCCGAGATATACTTTCGGATATCCTCCCCGCTTCCGGTATAGGTCAGGTTGTTGATCGTATTGATCGCATTCAGGAAAGTGTGCGGCTTCACCTGCGCTCTGAGCATCTTGAGCTGATTCTGCTGCCTTTTGATCTCCGAATCATACTGTTCGATCGTCAGATCCTTGATCCTCTCAGACATCTCGTTGAAACTTCCGTACAGCCCCTCAAACTCCGAACTGCCCGCTTTTGAAACGTCCAGCTTGTATTCAAAATTCCCCTCCGACAGTTTTCGGTTGGCATCGACCAGATCCCGGATCGGCTCCTTGATCCTGTGATTCGTGTTGTAGATCAGGATCATGGCCAAAATGACGCAGACGGCACTGTCGGCGACCAGGAACAGCGAAGCCAGTCTCCAGATCCGTCCGAAGCCCTCCGTTCTGGCCATCAGATAAGTCGCCGCATCCGCATTGTTCTGAACATTGCGGACGATGACGTAGCCGTCATCAAAATAACTTTCGCCCTTGTTCTGATCGAGAAGAGGGATCAGATCCCTGCCCCCGCGGACCGGATAGAACTCATCCCGGCTTTCGATGAAGACATGGACCGTATCAG
>JAIKXJ010000065.1 GCA_024684175.1 Erysipelotrichaceae bacterium | reverse complement strand
ACAATTAACCTAAAACTAACTAAACTACCATTATTATCGAAAATCCTTATTTATAAGGGTTTTATGAACATCTTCATCCATGCTCATCCGAACTGCTTTTTCCTAAAAATTTCTTAAAGTCTCCCGTACGCACCGCCATCTAAGGATGAAAAGTCACTGAGAAGTGGCTTTTTTTCTTTCTTAAATACATCAGATCAGCCTTATTTATTGCACATTTATCGCAAATGGTCTATCTGCGTATACCGGACCATGAACGATTCTCATAAAAACCTTGAAGCACCCATTTAACCTGGAGCTCCTTCCTGTTTCACACTAGATCTTGCTGCACTCTTGAGGCTTCCGCATGAAAAAATCGCCTGTCAGAAAAAAGATCTCTTTATGCCCGAAGTTCTCCTTTGGCAGCTCAATGCGGAAATCACGATACCGCATATGATCCGCTTATAAAATTAGATTCCGGAAGTGATAGAATCATATTAGTTAATGGGAGAATATGCCATGAACAAACATAGTTTTACAAACAGACATCCGATCTTTTCCTCGATCCTCACAGGCATCGCTTTGATGTTCCTCTGTCAGTTGCTGTCAGGAATCATTACATTTATCGGGTTTATGATCCTCGGAAATCGTACCGATCCTATCGCTTTGATCGGTGTGATCTTTTCGACAGTCTTTTGTCTTCTGGTCTATCGGTTCCGGTTCCGCCCGGATTTCAAAGGCGTGACTTTCGACGGCGATTTCAAAAAAGGGATCCTGATGATCCTTCCGCCGCTCATCGTTTATTGGATCGTGAACGGCATCGCCATGGCGGCTTCAGGTACTTTGCAGCCCAAACCGCTGACCCTCGGGATCATAACGACATCGGTCACTGCCGGCTTTGTCGAAGAACTTTCCTTCCGCCATGGCATCATCTCAACGATGTTCAAAAGCCTGAATAAAAAGGAAGATATACCGAAGATCTGCCTGATCAGCAGTGCTGTCTTCGGTCTGTTCCATGCATTCAATTTATTTGCCGGTGCGGATCCGCTTCATACCGCCGTTCAGGTCGTCGGTGCCGGCTGTCACGGTGTCCTGTTTGCTGCGGTCTTCATGGCTTGCGGCAACCTCTGGCCGAGTATCCTGTTCCACGCGGTCCACGATATCCTGGCAATCGCCTTCACCGCATCCGTTACGGAAAGCGGTGTCGTCAGCGGCGGTTTTTCACCTGCAGATCTCGTCGATCTGATCACTTGTATCCTGGTCGCCGTATTTGCTTTCCGTCATTATCTGGCGACGCAGCATCGTCAGGCAATCGCTTCTCTCTGGCAAAAAAAGTGGAACAAAGAAGAGATCTTGCCTGTAAACAAAGAAGAATAAGTCACATCAAAAAGCTGTCGGAAGACACATGCGAGTCAAACGGACAGCTTTCTTTGGGTATTGACAGAAGATCCGGCTCAATTTGCCGGATCTTGTTTTTTGTGTCGTTATACTGCAGACCAAAAAATGGAATGGCTATCTTCCATTCCGGTACATCTTCTTTACTGTTTCCTTTGCTGCAAGATCGTTTTTTCAAACGCCGCGAAACGTTTGGACATCGAGCGTTTCATGAAGAAATCGGAAAGCGCACCGCTTTGTCCGCCCTCCTGTGTGTAAGAAAGCTCGCATCTTTCTTCGCCGAGCGGCCGTATCCCATAGGAAAAGACATACTTGTTTCCCTGCATCTCATAACAGGTCTCGATCTTTTCGGGAGACGGCTGTTTCACATCCACATACGCCGTGATCTCGTTTTTCCCGTTCATGCGTTTGTAATTGTAACGGCAGCCTTTTTCGACGTCTTTGGCTTCGATCTTTCTGCCGCTTTTCTCGCTCGCTTCATAGGCGATCTGATCCAGAAGCAGATCATAGATCTCCTTTGCTTTGACGTTCAATTCCTTCTTATATGTGAACATGGTTCAGTCTCCTTTTTTTCTTTATTATGACACGGTTCGAAAAAAGGGCCTCATTTCTGATCCGAGATCACCCGCACGCGGATGATGTTTTCCACCGCGCCGAGTGCTTTTTCATCCACATTGGAGTTGGTATCGATCATCGTATAAGCAAGATCCCCTCTGGCTTTGTTGACCAGATTTTCGATGTTGATGCCGGTATCGGCAATGATCGAAGTCAGCTTTGCCAGCATGCCCGGAACATTCTTGTGGATGATGCAGATCCTGTGGGATGTGAAACGCGGTTCTGAGACCGCCGGAAGATTGACGGAATTGTTGATGTTGCCGTTTTCCAGATAGTCCTTGAGTTCCTTGACCGCCATCACGGCACAGTTTTCTTCCGATTCCGGTGTGGAAGCACCAAGGTGCGGGAAACAAACGGTATTCTTCGTGTGGACGAGGCGGTAGCTGGCGAAATCCGTGACGTAACGCACGACTCTGCCTTCTTCCAAAGACTTGACCAGTGCATCCTCATCGACCAGTTCGCCGCGGGCGAGATTGATGATGCGCACGCCTTCTTTCATGGAAGACAGTGCCTTTTCATCGATGGTGTTTTTCGTCGCTTCGGTATACGGCATATGCAGGCTGATGTAGTCACATTCCCTGAACAGTTCACTCAGGTCCGTGACATGTTTCACCCATTTGGAAAGCGACCAGGCGGAATTGACGGAAATGTAGGGGTCATAGCCCAATACTTCCATGCCCAGTTTGACTGCGGCGTTAGCGACTAAGACACCGATCGCACCAAGTCCCATGACGCCTAGTTTCTTCCCGGAAAGTTCCGGACCGACGAAGGCGCTTTTGCCTTTCTCGATGACTTTGGCGAAATCCGCGCTTTCTTTCAGATCGTCTTCCCAGAGGATGCCTGATTTGATATCGCGGGAAGCCAGAAACAGCGAACATAAGGTCAGTTCCTTGACTGCATTGGCATTGGCTCCCGGCGTATTGAAGACGGCGATGCCTTTTTCGGAACACTTTTCGATCGGGATGTTGTTGACCCCGGCTCCGGCCCGGGCGATCGCCAGCAGAGTCTCCGGCATCTCATAATCATGCAAAGAAGCGCTGCGGATCAGTATCGCATCTTCATTTTCCATATCCGGGCAGTAATCGTAGCTGTTTCCGAAGAGCTCCAAACCCTTTTCATCGATCTTGTTGGCTAATTTGATCTTCATTGAACATTCTCCTTTGCGAAACGGTCCATAAAGGCAACGAGCTTTTCCACCGCCTGTAAAGGCATGGCATTATAGATCGACGCACGTAGACCGCCGACCAGGCGGTGTCCCTTTAAAGAGACCAAGCCTTCCTCGTTTGCCTGCGCAACGAATTTCTTATCAAGGTCCTCATTCGGCGTCGTGAAGGTCACGTTCATGAGTGAACGGCTGTTCACTTCCGCATGCGGACGATAGAAACTTTGTTGATCAAGATAATCATAAAGAAGTCCGGCCTTTGCCTGATTTCTTTCTTCGATGACCTTCAATCCGCCGCAGTCCTCGATCCACTTCAAGACTTTGCCTAAGACATAGATCGGATAGGTCGGCGGCGTATTGAGCATCGAATCGTGCTTTGCCATGAGCTCATAGGACAGGATATCCGGCGTGACCGGCATCGGTGTCCGAATGAGGTCTTTGCGGATGACGACGACAGTGATCCCGGCGATGCCGATGTTCTTCTGTGCTCCGGCAAAGATCAGACCGAAGTCCTTCACGTCGACTGTTCTTGATAAGATATCCGAACTCATATCGGCGATCAGGATCTTATCTTTCACATCCGGGAACCGTTTCCACTCCGTGCCGTAGATCGTGTTGTTGGAACATAAATAGACATACCTGCTTGAGGGATCGAAAGACAGTTCCCTGTCTTCCGGGATATGGGAATACTCATTGGCTTTGCCGTCGTATGCGATATGGACTTTGCCGTATTTTTCCGCTTCTTTGGCAGCCTTCTTGGAGAAATTTCCGGTCACGATATAATCCGCTGTCTCACCTTTTAAAAGATTGAGCGCGACCGCTGCAAACTGGCCGGTCGCTCCGCCGTGCATGAAGAAGATTTCATAGTCCTCCGGGATCCCCATGATGCGGCGCAAGCGCGTCTTGGCATCTTCAAAGACCGCGAGATAGTCCTTGCCCCGGTGGGACATCTCCATGACAGCCATGCCGCTGCCTTTATAGTTATAGAATTCGTCGTAAAGCTCATTCAGGACTTCGTCCGCCAGCATCGAAGGTCCGGCCGCAAAATTATAAACTCTGTCTTTCATCTTCTTCCCCTTTGTTCCGTAATGTTGCCGTCAGGATATCGGTCCCGACATCTTCCGGCTTATGCGCATCCGATGCGCAGATCAGTTTTACTTCGTGTTTTTTGAAGGTATCCAGCAGCTGCTTACTGTCCCCGATGTCCGGATGGCCATAGCGGTAATGGATCCCCGTATTGTTTTCCGCATACATCCCCTGCTTTTTCAAAGCTTCAGCGATCTTTTCATAAGTCTGCGACAGATCGTAGCCCGGATCGATCTGTAACATCTTGATCTGATCGGGATGCGCCAAACGGTCAAACAGACCCGAATCGATCAAGGAAAGCACTTCCTCGTAGTATCGGCGATAGACCTTATCTGCAGGCCAGACATCCCATAGCAGTTCTCTGGAAAACGACATGTCATACAAGATGTGATCGACACTGTGTATGGCACCGGTGAGAAAATCCAGATGCACATCGCTCAGGATCTTCTTGAGAAGTTCCTTCGTATCGGATGTATAACAGACCTCCAGGCCGAACTTCACTTTGACCGGCAGCTCTTTTTTGCGCACCGTTTCGATCAGTTCATAATAATCCTTCAGCGTATTGCAGAATTTCGTCGGCTTGGCCAGCCAATCCTTCTGCTTTTCATAGACCTTGAGATGTTCGTAGCAGCCTTCGAATTCCTTGAACCGGTGTGTGTGGTCCAGGATGTCGATCTCATCGAGGCCTTTGGCCGCAGCCTCTTCAACGAAGCGCATCACATAGTCTTCGTTCAGCGGTCCGTATTCCAGATGCATATGCCCGTCAGTCAGATAGAGATCGTCGAGATATTCGATCCCGATCGCTAAAACGCCATAGCGTTCGATCTTCTCTTTTGAATAATACGCATACATATCTTCAGGATCCGCGGTCTCATCTTCACGATAGCCGAGGGCTTTTTTATCGAAGTGATCATACAAGGCACGGAAATCTTTGAAGCAGTCGATCCGTTTCACTTTGCAGCGAAGGACGTCATATTCGTTTTCGCTATTATGAAAAAAGACCAGGTCATTGACCCGGATCTTTTGCCGTTTTTCATCATTGAGGCGCATCTCGACCGTTTTGTTTCCGCTGCGGATGAGATCGAAGGCCTCTTTGTACAGATCCATGTCGATACGCATAAGTTCTTTCTTATATGATACAGGAAGAACAACGCCGTATCGCATATTTTTTACAGAAGTTCTTTGACTGCCTGTTCGACCTCTTTCATGTCTCTGGTCGGTTCGAAACGGGCCACGACATTGCCTTGCCGGTCGATGAGGAACTTGGTGAAGTTCCAGCGGATATCTCCGCCTTTGGCATCCTTGTTCATCTTCTTGACAGCCAGATTGAGGCCGACGGCGGCAATGCCTTTGCCGAAACCTTCAAAAGTTTTCTCCGCTTTTAAGAACGTATACAACGGAAGTTCGTTGGGACCGTTGACATCGGACTTCTTCATCTGCGGGAAGGTCGTGTTGTAGTGTAATGTGCAGAACTCATGGATCTCATCATCCGTACCGGGAGCCTGATTGCCGAACTGGTTGCACGGGATATCGAGGATCTCTAAGCCT
>JAIKXJ010000009.1 GCA_024684175.1 Erysipelotrichaceae bacterium | reverse complement strand
CATCTTCACGTAATGGGAGACATGGGTGCCGAGATCCTTCCACTTTGTATCCGCGATCGTGTAGATCGGGATCTGGGCATAATCACCGAGATTGGTGAAGATGAGCAGCTGATCGAGCGTCTCACAGTTGCGGATACCCAGAAGGATATCGCCGTCCTTGAATTCCGGCAGTGTCGTGTTGGAATCGTAGGACTTCTTGGAATAGCGGCGCAGATAACCGTCTCTGGTCAGCGAGATATAGACGTTCTCGTTGGTGATCATATCTTCCTTGGAGATGACGATCTCCTGAACTTCGTCTTCGATCGTCGTCTTTCTGGGGGTCGGATACTTCTGTTTGATCTCGCGCAGTTCCTTGACAATGACACTCTTTAATACTGCTTCGCTCGAAAGGATGCTCTTGAGCTCGCCCGTTTCCTTGATCAGAGAACCGTATTCCTCACGCAGCAATGTGATATCCGTCGAAGACAAGCGGTACAGACGCATCGTGACGATGGCTTCCGCCTGGTCTTCGGTGAAACCAAAGGCTTCGATCAGATTCTTCTTGGAATCGGCCTTATCCTTGCTTCGGCGGATGATCGCGATAATTTCATCGAGTATCGATATCGCTTTCATCAGACCTTCAAGGATATGCATTCGCTTTTCTTTCTGGTCTAAAAGGTATTTCGAACGGTTGAGAACGACTTCCTTGCGGAAATCGATGAAGGTATCCAGCGCCCTCTCTACCGACATCATGACCGGACGGTGATCGACGATGGCGATCATGTTGTAGGAGAAGTTTACCTGCAGGTCTGTCGTTTTAAACAGATAATTGAGGATCAGCTTTTCGTTGGCGTCTTTCTTCAGATCGATGACGATTCGTAAACCGTTGCGGCCGGAATCATCACGGACATCGGTGATACCGTCGAGGTCCTTATTGATCCGGACATCCGTGATCTGACGTACCAGTTCGGACTTGACGACTTCATACGGGATCTCCGTAATAACGATCTGCTTCCCAGTTTTGGTCTCCACGATCTCAGTGCGGGAACGCAGCACAACTTTCGCCCTGCCGGTGCTGAAAGCTTCCTTGATCTTATCGATGCCCTGTACGATACCGCCGGTCGGGAAATCCGGACCCTTGATATACTGCATCAGGTCATCCAGCGAACAGCCAGGATGATGCAGACGGTAGATCGTCGCATCGATGACTTCATTCAGGTTATGAGGCGCGATCTTGGTCGCGTAACCTTCCGCGATACCGGTCGCCCCGTTGACCAAAAGCAGCGGGAAAGAAGCCGGCAAAACCGTCGGTTCCAGCACGGTATCATCGTAGTTATTGGTCATCTTGACCGTATCTTTATCGATATCGTTCAACAATAACGAGGAGAACGGTGACATTCTGACTTCGGTATAACGGTAAGCAGCCGGCGGATCGTCGTCGATCGAACCGTTGTTACCGTGGAAGTCGATCAGCGGTACATTGACCTTCCAGTCCTGAGACAGACGGACCATCGCCTCATAAACACTGGTATCGCCGTGCGGATGGAACGTACCGATAACAAGACCGACGACCTTCGCCGATTTACGGTGCGGTTTCTCGGCGGTGTTGCCATCATAGTCCATTGCGTAGAGAATGCGGCGCTGGACCGGTTTCAGACCATCGCGTGCATCCGGAAGCGCACGCTCCTGAATGACGTATTTGGAATACCGGCTGAAGCGGTCGGACATGATGCCTTCAAGTTCCCAGTCTACCGGGGGATTGTAGATGATCTCTTTTTCCTTTTTAGCCATGTCTCTCCACCTTGAAATCCTCTTCTAATGTGAAGTCGATATTGTCTTCGATCCACTTCTTGCGCAGATCCGGCTTGTTGCCCATCAGAACGGATACACGGCGTTCCGCCAGTGTCGCGTCTTCGATGGTGACCCGGATCAGCGTGCGTTTTTCCGGATCCATGGTCGTATCCCAAAGCTGGTCAGCATCCATCTCACCCAGACCTTTATAACGCTGGATATCGATCTTGCCGCCTTTCGCGCGGATCGCATTTAGTTCTTCATCGCTGTAGCAGTATGTCATCTCCTTACCGCGTACAGCACGATAAAGCGGCGGCATCGCAATATAGACATGCCCTGTATCGATCAGTTCCTTCATGAAACGGTAGAAGAACGTCAGAAGCAGGATCTGGATATGCGCACCGTCGGTATCAGCATCGGTCATGATGATGACCTTGTCGTATTTGATGTCTTCGACATTGAAATCCTTGCCGACACCGGCTCCCAAAGCATGAACGATGGTATTGAGTTCTTCGTTCTTTTCGATGTCAGCCAGATAGGCTTTCTCTGTATTCAGAACTTTTCCTCGCAACGGCAGGATCGCCTGGAATTTGGAATCACGGCATTTCTTGGCGGAACCGCCCGCGGAATCGCCCTCGACCAGGAACAGTTCAAGGCGTTTGTAGTCACGTGTCTGCGCCGGAGCCAGTTTGCCGGAAAGGACCTTCTCTGTTTTGAAGTTATCTTTCTTCCCTTTTCTGGCTTCATCTTTCGCCTTGCGGGCTGCTTCTCTGGCAACGGCTGCCTTCTGCATCTTCTTGATCAGGAAGTCTGCATTCTCACGGTTTTCATTCAGATAGTAAAGCAGCTGTTCAGATACGATCGTCTCGACAGCGTTCTTTGCCTGCGGCGTACCCAGACGCCCTTTCGTCTGTCCTTCGAACTGCAGGATATCTTCCGGGATCGTCAGCGACAGGATCGTTGTCAGACCCTCACGGATATCCGTTCCTTCGAAGTTCTTATCCTTTTCCTTTAGGAGATTATGCGAACGCGCATAATCATTGAAAGTCTTGGTAAAAGCCGTCTTGTAGCCGACTTCGTGGCTGCCGCCGTCCGAAGTACGGACAAGGTTTACGAAGGAGAAAGTATTCTCCTGATAGGTATCGGTATATTGGAAAGCGACGTCAACGATGATGCCGTTTGATTTACCGCTGAAGGTCACGATCGGCGACAGAGCGTCCTTATCTTCATTGATGAATTCAACAAAAGCGCGCAGACCGTCATCGTATTTGAAAGACTGCGTTTCGTTATGGATATGATCCTTTACGACCAGCTCCACGTCC